>CAVGWX010000046.1:0-16487 GCA_963633085.1 Prevotella sp. CAG:279
GGCCGATGACCATGAGGATCTGCAGGACGGACAGGAGCGTCGTGCGCTTTTCCGGCCGGAAACAGTCCTTGACGATGGCGGTCGAAACGGCGCAGATCGCGCCCGCGCCCAGGGCCTCGATCACGCGAAACGCGATGAGCGCTTCGATCGTCCAGGCGACCGAGCACAGAAGGCTGCCGGCGACGAAGGTGGCCAGGCCGCCGACGAGCACCGGCTTGCGCCCCGTGCGGTCGCACACCGGGCCGAACACGAGCATACCGATGGCAAAGAACAGGTAGAAGCCGCTGATGGTGAGGTTGACCGTGGCGGCCGTGGTGCCGAACTGGTCGGGCATGAGCGGCACGGCCGGCGTGTACATGTCGAGCGAGAACGGGCAGATGGCGTTCGCGAGCGCGAGCAGCACCACCAGCCCCGCCGTGCCCAGGCGCGGCTGCGGCACGGAAAGCCAGGCGGATTCGGTTGTTGGCGAGTTGTTGCTTGAAGCGTTCATAGGCTGTGCATCTTTCGTTGTCGCGCGCCTAAGCCTCAAGAAAAGGAGGGCTCGACGCCGGTCGTCCGGGCGCACCCGGCATCTTATCCAACCTGGCAACTGCGGCTGCCCGTCCTCCGATGAATCGCCCGCTATCCTACCCGATGGCGCGGGCGGCGCTCCGAGGTTCGCGAACCTTCCATAACGGCAAGCGCGTCGTTGAGCGCGCGCACAGCGTCGCGCAGGGCGCGCAGGGCGATCTGGTCGTCGGCGAAGCTTGCGTCGATGCGCGCAATGCCGGCCGCCTCGTCGATCCATTCGCTGGTCCCGATGATGGGGATGTTGGCAGCTGCGCTGGGCGCGGCGGGCGCACCTGGCGAGGAAATCGGAGCGGCGGCCGCGGCTGCGCCCTTCGCCATTTCGCGAACCTGCAGGTCGACCACCATGTGCTCCAGCAGATGCGGCACGGGCGTGCACTCGATCACGTCGCCGAACGTGCGCCCCGACCCGTTCACACACGCATGCCGAGGCAGCGCGGGAAACGACGGCAACACCCTGCTGACCAGCGCCTTCGAGGTGAATCGGGGCACCGCGGGCGCAAACGCGACGGTGCATGTCAGATGACCGCGCCTCACTTCAAGGCGCGTGATGCGAACCGGCTGCTCGTCGGCCATCGTTACCGCGAAGAGGCGCTCGAGGAGGACGAGCCGCCCGACGACGCGGAGCCGGATGCCGATGCGGCCGATGCGCTGCTCGACGAGCCGCTGCCCGCGGTACCTTCCAGGTCTTCCAGCGTCACGGCGTTGCTGCCGGCGGTCTCGACGCCGCCCGAAACGCCGACGCCGGCTTGGCTGTCGAAGCCGTCCGAGCCTTGCGCGCCGTCCGACGAATCGTCGGCGGCGCTGGCCGATGCGTCAACCTCCCCCGCCTCGCCCGAGGCCTGCTCGCCCGCCGCCGGCGCGCCGCCTTCGCTTTGCGCCTTGGTGCGATCGAGCACGGTCACGCCGTCGCCGGCGGTTTCGCGCGCCTCCTGCTTGCCCTGCACGCTATCCGCCAGCTGGCCGATCTGCCAGCCGATGTCGTCGATGAGGTTGCCCCAGAACGTGAAGCTCTTTCCGTCGGTTATGACCAGCTCGGTTCTATCGGAGCTGAAGCGGTAGCGGCCCTGGCCCTGCAGGTTGCCGAAGGTGTACGTGATGGTTTTCGCGCCCGTGTCCAGCTGATACGAATACGAGACGTCGTCGGTCAGGTCGATCTTCTCGGCATCGATGGTGACCATCGTCGACCCGCCGTCCGCATACCACAAGCCTTGGAAATCGGCCGCGTCGTCGTAATGCCACCAGCGGCTCCATGAAAACACGAGCACCACGGCGGCAACCGCGGCAAGCACCACCAAAGCGATGGCGGCCGGCAGCGGGATATGCACGCTCGGGCGCGCCTTTTTGCGCGGGGCGGCCCCTTCTGTCTGGTTGGCATCAGCCTCGGTGGCGGCATCGGGATTTCCGCCCGCTGCGCTTCCGTCGGCCCCGGCGGCGGCAGCCCCGGCAGCCGAAGGCTCCACCCCGTAGCGCTTGGCGCGCTGGCGGCGGGCCGTGCGTCGGCGGGCCGATTCGGCGGACGCGGAAGAGCGGACCGCCCGCTGCGCCGCTTCGGCATCGGCCTGCTCGACGCCCGAGGCGATCTGCTCGGCGGCCTCTTTCGCCGCGCGGTCGGCCTTGGCTACCGAGAAGCGCTTCGGGCGGCGCGGCTTTTGCGGCGCGGCGTCTTCGACGGTTGCCGGATCGTCCGCAGCTCCCCGGCTACCCGCGGCCGGAGAGCTTGCCTGCTTCTCCTTCAGCCGCGACGAATTTTGCGGCATGGGGATACGGCGCTTGGGAGCGGCCTGCGCCGGCGCGCCCGTCGTCGCCGAAGGGCCGGAGGCTTTCGACCTTGCCGGGCGCTTGGGCGCCTCGGTGCCCGCCGCACCCCCCTGCGCGCGAAGGTCGGCCGCAGGCGCAACCTTCCCGTCGGCGTTTGAGCGTGCTACCGCCTTGCCTTTAACCGAAGGGCGCGCCGGAGTTGCCGGCGCGCCCTGTTCGCTATTCCGTTTCGTCGGCTTGCGCTTGATCGCCACGTGGACAGCCTTACCTTGCTAGCGTTTCTGCACGCGGGAAGCTATTTCTGCTCGCCGATGACTTCGACGCCGCCCATGTAGGGCACCAGCACCTCGGGCACCTTGATGGTGCCGTCGGCCTGCTGGTAGTTTTCCATGATGGCGGCCATGGTGCGGCCCACCGCCAGGCCCGAGCCGTTGAGCGTGTGGACGTAGCGCGAGCCCTTGAAGTTGTCGGGGTCGCGGTACTTGATGTTCGCGCGGCGCGCCTGGAAGTCGACGCAGTTCGAGCACGAGCTGATTTCCTTGTAGCCGTTGTAGCTGGGCAGCCAAACCTCCAGGTCGTAGGTCTTGGCGGCGGAAAAGCCGATGTCGCCGGTGCACAGGCTGATCACGCGATACGGTAGCTTGAGCAGCTGCAGGATGTTCTCGGCGTCGGCGACCATGGACTCCAGCTCGTCGTAGCTTTCCTCGGGCTTGGCGTACTTCACCATCTCGACCTTGTCGAACTGGTGCACGCGAATGAGCCCGCGCGTGTCGCGACCGGCGCTGCCGGCTTCCTCGCGGAAGCACGGGGTGAAGGCGCAGTAGTGAAGCGGCAGGTCGGAAGCCTCCAGGACCTCGCCGGCGTGGATGTTGGTCAGCTGAACCTCGGCCGTCGGGATGAGGTAGAGGCCCTCGCGCGTCTTGAACAGGTCGTCCTCGAACTTGGGCAGCTGGCCGGTGCCGGTCAAGGTGTTCGCGTTGGCCATGGCCGGGCACCACCACTCGGTGTAGCCGCGGGAGGTGTGCGTGTCGGCCATGAAGTTGATGATGGCGCGCTCGAGGCGGGCGGCCTGGCCGTGCAGCAGCACGAAGCGGCTGCCGGCGAGCTTCACCGCGCGCTCGGCCTCGATAAGGTGCAGGTCGTCGCCAAGATCCCAGTGCGGCTTCATGGTGATGCCCTCGGCTTCGAAGTCGCGCGGGGTGCCCCAGCGGCGAACCTCGGGGTTGTCGTTCTCGTCGTCGCCAACCGGCGTGGAGTCGGCCGGCATGTTCGGCGTGCGCAGCAGGATGTCGTGCAGCTCGGCGTCGACGGCCTCGCGCTTGGCGGAGATGTCGGCGAGCTGGTCGTTGATTTGGCGGACGCGCGCCTTGGCGGCCTCGGCCTCGTCCTTGTTGCCGGCGGCCATCATCTGGCCGATGCTCTTGGACGTGGCGTTGCGTTCGGCCTGCAGCGCCTCCTCTTCGGTGATGGCGGCGCGACGGGCCTCGTCAAGCTCGGAGAAACGCGACGAATCCCATGAAGCATGACGGTTCTTCATCGCCTCGGCGACGGCTTCCTGGTTTTCGCGAACGAACTTGAGATCTAGCATCGCGTTCTCCTTTGCATAGATTTGCTTGCAGTGCAGTTGACCCAGTATAGCGCAGCGGGCAAGGCGCATGGCGCGCGCAGGCGCGGCCTTCACGGGAGCGGCACGCGCAGGCCCGCAACCAGCCCGCGGCGAGCCCGGTAACAGGCTTGCGCGGGCCCGCAACCGGCCTGCGACGGGCCCGTTTGGTTCTTCGTTGTTGGCAGCGCGAGCCGTAAAGCCGTGTAGTATACTTCCGAAGATACAGCCGCCCGAAAACCGGGCACACAGACGACAACGAGGTTTAAGCATGGATTGGGAAGAGCTCTACCACTTTCTCTTTGAATCTTTTGCCGGAATCGGCATCTTAATTGGCGCAGGCATCGTGCTAAGTCTCGTCGCATGTGTTATCATGGAGCGGCGAACGCGTAAGACGTTCGTTGATCGTCCCAAAGGCGAAGACGACTGGTCGTTCTTCGACGATGACGACGAGGAAGAAAGCAAGTAAATTCACGGCGGCCACTCACTCACACCCCTTAAGCCGCCGACACCGCGCCGCTACGCCAATAGCGGCGCGGTTTTTTGTTGCCTTGAAGAATGGGCGGCCGAGTGCGTTCTCGATCGCGCTGAAGGATTGACCCGACAGCCGGACGCGTCGGTGAATTTTGCGTCGCGCCTGGCGGCGCTCTTGAATAAGGGCCGAGCTTTCGCTCGACCCCACGAATTCTTGTTGCCAAGGTCAACCCGTTGCCGCAAGCAACCTCGGCCCCGCAAATTCTTGTTACCAAGGTCAACCCGCTGACGCGAGCAGCCTCGGCCCCGCAAATTCTTGTTGTCAAGGTCAACTCATTGCCGCGAGCAGCCTCGGCCCCGCAAATTCTTGTGGCGGGGTCAGCCCATTGCCTCAAGCAGTGCTGCCCCGCAATTCATGCTGAGAGGGCACCCGAGTCACAAGACCTTGTCATTGGGTTTAAGGCCCCGACCAGGCATTTCGTGGGTGCGAGCGAAAGCTCGCACCTCAATGGGTCAGCGCCGAAGGCGCGTCAGACTTTCGGGAAGCAGCCCCATGAAATCGTGCTGGCGCTTTAGCGCTTCGCGCTTTTAGAGCAGGGCGGTCACTTGGCCCAGAAGGGGCTCGAAGGACACGCCGCGCTCCTGGAAGTTCGGCTGCTTGGCCGACACGATCATCGCGTCGTGCGTGAAGCTGCCGGCAAAGCGCACGGCCTCTTCGAGAGAGCGGCCCGCCATCACGGCCGCGAGCAGGCACGACGCGTACACGTCGCCCGTGCCGTGCAGCATGTAGGGAAGATACTCGTTGGAAAGCTCGCGCGTTTCGCAATCCGCACCGCCCACGAAGTTGCGGATGACGGTTTCACCTTCGCGCTGGATGCCCTTGAGCACCACGTGCTTGGCGCCCTTGGCCACCAACGCGGCGACCAGGCGATGCGCCTCTTCGTCGCTGATGTCAGTGCCGGCCCACTCGTCGCCGATCGGCTCGCCCAAGATGATGGCGGCCTCGGTCAGATTCGGCGTCAGGATGTCGGCGCCGGCGGCAAGCTCGGCCATGGCCTGGCACAGCTCGGGCGTGTAGGTGGGGTACACCTTGCCGTGATCGGCCATGACGGGGTCGACCACGCGCAGCGCCTTGGGATACATCGCGTACAGCTCGCGGATAAGGTCGACCTGCTCGGGCGCGCCGAGGAAGCCGGAGTACACCGCGTCGATCTCGACGCCGATGCCCTTCCACGCGTTCACGTAGTCCTCGAGGATGTTGGTGGTGTCGTGCATGTAGAACCCGGGGAAGGCGGTGTGGCTGGAGAACAGGCCGGTGGGCACGGGGCACACGTCGCAGCCCGCGGCGGAAAGCACCGGGATGGCCACGCCCAGCGAGCACTTTCCGTAACCGCACAGGTCGTGGACCGCGGCGACGCGCGGGATGTAGTCGTTTTCACGTTGGTAGAGATAGGTTGCTTGCTCGGACATGTCAACTCTCTTTCTTGTCGAACTTCCGCTGATCGTTTGCGGAAAAGTATACGGTAATCGGGTTGCGCGAGGGGCGCCGGGGCCGCCGGCGATCGGAGAGGGCGGCGAATCGGCGCAAAATCGCGCACCCCCGCGCCCCGCGCGCAGCACCGCCCCGCGGCTATCGCGCCGAGGCAGCCTTCGCGACCGCGCCTTCCAGGCGGGCGCAGGCGTCGGCGATCACGGACGTGGGGCTCGCCAGGTTCATGCGCACGAACCCGCTGCCTTCCGGGCCGAACATAGTGCCCAGGTCAAGCCACAGCTTCGCGTCCTGCTCCACCATGCGCTTGATGCCCGCGTCGTCAAGGCCCAGCCCTTTGCAGTCGAGCCAGGGCAGATAGGTGCTCTCAAGCGGCACCAGGCGCACGCCGTCCATGCGGCCGACCGCGGCATCCAGCACGCCCAGGTTCGCATCGAGCACCTCTTTGAGCTCGTCGAGCCACTCGGCGCCGTGCTCGTAGCACGCCTGCGTGGCCGTCACGCCGAAGGTGCTCGGCTCGTCGTAGCCCGTGCGCCCCAGCGTGCGCTTGAACGCCGCGCGGATGTCGGGGTTCGGGATGAAGATGTTCGACAGCTGCAAGCCGGCCAGGTTGAACGTCTTGCTCGGCGCCGTGCACACGACGGCGTTGTTCGCGAAATCCTCCCCCAGGCTGGCGAAGGGCACGTGGCGAAAGCCCTTGCGCGCGAAGTCGGCGTGGATCTCGTCGGCGACCACCAGCACATGATGGCGCAGGCAGATCTCGCCGATGCGGCGCAGCTCCGCCTCCGACCAGCAACGCCCGACCGGGTTGTGCGGGTTGCACAGGATGAACAGCTTCGCGCCGCTTTCCTCGATCGTGCGCTCGAAGCCGTCGAAATCCATGGTGTAGCGGCCATGCTCGTAGACGAGCGGGCTCGTGACCATTTTGCGGCCGTTGTCCTGGATCATCAGGCGGAACGGGTAGTACACCGGCGGCTGGATGATGACGGCATCGCCCGGCTGCGTGAACGACGTCACGGCCATGGCCAGCGCGAACACCACGCCCGGCGTCTTCACGAACCACTCGCGCTCGGGGCGCCAGCCGTGGCGCGTCTGAAACCAGCTCTGCACCGCCTCGTAGTAGGCGTCGGGTGCCATGGTGTAGCCGTAAATGCCGTGCTGCACGCGCTCGACCAGGGCATCCATCGCGGCCGGGACCGTTTTGAAGTCCATGTCGGCCACCCACAGCGGCAGATCGTCGGCCGCGTGCCCGCGGCGGCTCCACGCGTCCCACTTCAGGCAGCCCGTGCCGCGCCGGTCGATGATGCTTTCGAAATCGTACTTCGTCATGGGGAAATCCTCGCTTTGAAAGGTTGTTGGTTGCGGTCGGCGGCGGGGCCGAATCGGCACGGCGCCCGGGCTGGCCGCCAGGGCGCTTCACGCGGCGCGCGAGCGTCCGCCGCGCGCCGCCCGCTACGCCAGCGCCTGCTCCAGGTCGGCCAGCAGGTCGTCGATGTCCTCGATGCCCACCGACAGGCGCAGAAGCCTGTCGTCGATGCCGAGCGCCTCGCGCATTTCGGGCGGAATGGAGCCGTGCGTCTGCACCAGCGGGTAGGTGACCAGGCTTTCCGTGCCGCCCAGGCTTTCCGCGAACAGGATGAGCTTCGTGCGCTCAAGCACCGCAAGCGCTCGTTCGTGCGTGTCGGTCTTGAACGAGATCATAGCACCGAACCCCGTTGCCTGGCGGCGCGACAACTCATAGTCGGGATGGTCCGGGTCGCCCACGTAGAACACGTCGGTGACGTGCGGGTTTTCCTTCAGCGCCTCGGCGATGCGCAGCGCGTTGCGCTCCTGCTGGCGCATGCGCACGCCCAGGGTCTTCAGGCTGCGCAGCATCAGCCAGCTGTCGAAGGGGCCGAGCTGGTTGCCCTCGCTCATCGTGGCGTTGAACAGCGGTTCCAGAAGCGTGCGGTCGCGCAGCACCAGAAAGCCGGACAGCACGTCGTTGTGCCCGCACAGGTACTTCGTGCCGCTGTAGACGACCACGTCGGCCCCGTATTCGAAGGGCTTCTGGAAGTACATGGTCAGAAACGTGTTGTCAACCGCCAGGTACGCGCCCCGCTCGTGCGCGGCCGCGGCCACCGCCGCGATGTCGGCCACCTTCATGGTCGGGTTCGTCGGCGTTTCCAAAAACACCAGCTTCGTGTTGGGGCGAAACGCCGCCTCAAGCACGCGCTCATCGGCCAGGTCGACGTAGTCGAACTCGATCCCGTAGTGCGAGTAAATGCCGCTGAACAGGCGATACGTGCCGCCGTACAAGTCGTCGCTCACCAGCACGTGATCGCCTGCGCGCAGCACCTTCAGCAGCGTGGCGATGGCCGCCATGCCGCTTGAGAACGCGAGCGCCTTCAGGCCGCCTTCCAGCAGCGCGATGGTGTTTTCCAGCTCCAGGCGCGTCGGGTTGCCGCAGCGCGAATAACAGTAGCCGGTCGATTCGCCCCACGCCGGATGCGCGAACGTCGCCGACTGATACAGCGGGTAGCTGATGGAGCCGGTGCGCTCGTCGATGCCCTCGTAGCCGCGCACCGCGATGGAATCGGGGTGCCAGCCCGCATGTTTTTCCCGGTCGATGCCAAGCAGGCCGTCAATCTCGTCCGCCATCGCCTCGAAACTGGAGTCGTTCATGTACGCCGCACGCCTTTCCATACCCGTTCGCTCTGATTTTTGCCGAAGGACAGTCTACGCGAAAAGCGAAGGAGCAAGCGTCACAGCATATAACTCCAATATTCGTTTTTCAGAATCCCTGTTATCGAACGGGCGGGAACGCAGACGCGAAATTTACGCTCGGGACCACCGGATGCAACCGAGTTGTTCTACAATCGTGGCGAAACACACGAAACCAAGGAGCTTCCCCATGGCAGTCATCGACGCGCACGCGCATATCTATTCCGAGAAAATCGCCGCCCGGGCGGTCGCGGCCATCGGGGACTTCTACAACATCGAGATGTTCGGCGACGGCACGCCCGAGGGCCTGCTTAGCGCGAAGGAGCGCTGCCCCATCACGCACTTCATCGTGCATTCGGTGGCCACCACGCCGCATTCGGCGCCCACCATCAACAACTCCATCGCCGACGAGTGCGCCAAGCACCCCGAGTTCATCGGGTTCGGCACCATCCATCAGGACTTCGAAGACCCGGCTGGCGAACTGGGGCGTTTCGCCGAACTGGGCCTGCACGGGTTGAAGCTGCACCCCGACACGCAAAAGGTGAACATGGACGACCCGCGGCTCATGGAAGTCTACGCCATCTGCGAGGAGCTGGGGCTGCCCGTGGTCATCCACACCGGCGACTACCGCTACGACTACTCGCACCCGCGCCGGCTGGTGAACATCCTGCGCACCTTCCCCGACTTGGTGGTTGACGCCGCGCACTTCGGCTGCTGGTCGCGCTACGAGGTGGGCTACGACGTGCTGCACGAGGTTGCCATGAACGAGCGCGTCTTCCTCGACGAATCGAGCTCGCAGTATTTCCTCGGGCAGCGCCGCACCGTGGAGCTATCGCGTCTGTGGGGCACCAAGCGCATCATGTTCGGCAGCGATTTCCCCATGTGGGACCCCGCGCGCGAATACGAGCAGCTGATGGGAGCCGGATTTGCCGAAGACGAGCTGGAAGACATCCTGTGGCACAACGCCGAGCGCTTCAGCGGCGTGAAGGTGGGCTAGCCCGGGCAAACCCGACCGCGGGCACAGGCGCAAACCCGGCCGCAGCGCAGCCCGGCGCGCCTAAGCCTCCTCGACCGGCTTCGGCTTGCGCACCAGCGTCAGCTTCACCTTCTCGACGCGATGGCGGTCCATCTCCACGACCTCGAGCTTGGCCACCGCTTCCCTCCCCTCGAAGGAAAGCGTGTCGCCTTCCGAGGGGATGCGGTCGAGCTCGTCCATGATGAGGCCGCCGAGCGTTTCGCTGTCCTGCGCGTTTGCCGGCGAGAACCCGATGAGCTCCTCGAAATCGTCGATAGCCGTGCCGCCGTCGACGATCATCACGTCGTCGGTCAGCTTCTTCACCGAATCGTTTTCCGCGTGACGGTACTCGTCTTCGACGTGCCCGACGATCTGCTCCATGATGTCGGACATGGTGACGATGCCCGCCGTGCCGCCGTGCTCGTCGACCACCACGGCGATCTTCGTGTTTCCGTCCTGCAGCACCTGCAGAAGGCGCGCGACCGGGATGCCCTCGGGCACCGCCTCGATCCTGCGCACGGGCAGGTCGTCGACGGTGGCGTCGGTCGGCAGCATATACAGGTCCTTGACGTGCACGAACCCGACGATGCGGTCCTTGGTTTCGCGGCACACGGGGTAGCGCGTGTACTTGTAGCGCAGCGCCAGCGCCATGTTCTCTTCCAGCGAGTCCTCGAGGTCGATGCACACCAGGTCGGTGCGCGGCGTCATGATGGCCTCGGCGTCCTTGTCGCCCAGGTCGAAGATGTTGTCCACGAACGCGTTCTGCTCAGGGTCGATGAGCCCGCTTTCGGTCGATTCGTCGATGAGCAGCTTGATCTCGTCGCCGGTGTACACCTCGTGCTCGTTGGCCGGGTCGTGGCCGGCCAGGCGCACCACCGCGTTGGTGATGCCGTTGAACAGAACCATGATGGGATAGGTGATCTTATAGAAGGCCATCAGCGGGCCGGCCGTGAACAGCGCGTAGCGCTCGGTGGCGAAGATGGCGAACGACTTGGGGATAAGCTCGCCCACCACCACGTGCAGCGTGGTCATGATGAAGTACCCGATGGCGACGGCGATCACTTCCAGCAGAGCCTCGGGCAGGCCCAAAAGCACGAACAGCGGGCGGATGATGGCCGCGAACGCCGGCTCGCCCAGCCAGCCGAGCGCCAGCGATGCGAGCGTGATGCCCAGCTGGCAGGCGGAAAGGTACTTGTTGACGTTCTCGGCGATGATCATGGCGCTCTTCGCGCCGGGCTTCCCCTCCTCCACCGCCAGCTCGAGCTGCGACTTGCGCACGCGCACGAGCGCGAACTCGGCGATGACGAAAAACGCGTTCATCAGCAAAAACAGGACGACGAAAAACAGGCTTATGCCAAGTTGCATGAAAAGCAGGGCTCCTTCAATTGGGTTTCCCTCCATTGTGCCAGCTGGAGGGTGCCATATTCGCGGTTCCGGCGCGATATACCAAAACGCGCAGGAAGCCTTTACCGAAGCGTTACGAAAAAGCGCGCCGATGCCCCGGCGCGCTTACCCGTTCGCTTTGCCTTAGCGGCGAAACTCGATGGTGCCCGTGGCGGGATCCATCGACTCGACGATGGCCAGCGACTCTAAGTGGTACCCGCGCCGGCGCAGGTCATCGCCGCCGGGCTGGAAGCCCTTTTCGACGGCGATGCCGATGCCCTCGACGGTGGCGCCGGCCTTTTCCACCAGGTCGATGAGGCCGTTGAGCGCGCAGCCGTTGGCCAGGAAGTCGTCGATGAGCAGCACGTGGTCATCTGCGCTCAAGAACTTCTTCGACACGATGACGTCGTAGATGCGCTGGTGCGTGAAGGACTGCACCTTGGTGGAGAGCATCTCGCCGTCAAGGTTGATGGACTGCGCCTTCTTCGCGAACACCACCGGCACGTTGAAGTGCTGCGCGACCACCGCGGCGATGCCGATGCCCGACGCCTCGATGGTCAGGATCTTGTTGATGGGGGCGCCGGCGAACAGGCGCGCCAGCTCCTTGCCCATCTCGTTGAACAATGCGATGTCCATCTGGTGGTTCAAAAAGCTGTCCACCTTCAGCACGCCTTCCGACTTCACCACGCCGTCGCGTCGAATTCGCTCCTCAAGCAGTTCCACAATCCGTCCGTCCTATCCAAAACTCAACGCGGACGGACAAGGCCGCCCGCGGTTTTACCACGTTGCGCGGTCCCTACATTCCCGCCTGGCCCGTCACCAGAAGCACGATCGACACCACCGCCGCAAGGACGATGATCACCGCGACCGCGCGATCGGCCGTGCCGCACAGATACACCTGGCCGCGTTCCTTCTTGCCCTTGATGTACACGAAGATGCCGGGCAGGTACAGAAGCGACATGAGCGTCAGCCCCAGCGTTCCGCTCGCCCATGCCAGAAACACGCTGTAGATCATGCCGAGCACGGCGAAGATGCGCCAGACCGCAAGGCTGCCGCCGAGCTTGCCGTCAAACACCTCGGGCTCGAAGAACGCCACCTTCGCGAAATACGCGGCCGACAGCAGATACGGCAGCAGGATCATGCCGGCCGACAGCGAATAGAAGAACTGGTACGTTTGGTCGGAGAAGAGCATGAGGATGAGGAACGCCTCGATGATGCAGTTGGTCACGATGAGCGTGACGATGGGCGCGCCCTTCTTGTTGGTTTTCGCGAAGGCCTTGACGAACGACCCCTGGGCCGCCGCCTCGTAGGGCGATTCGGCGGACAGCACGGTGTAGCCGAGCATGGCCCCCACCAGCGACAGCACCACACCGCCGTTGATGAGCGTGGCGCCCCAGGTGCCCACCGCGCGCTCCATGACGCCGGCGAGCGCGGGGTTGGGCAGCTCGGCCAGCTCGGAAAGCGGCATGACGCCCATCGACAACGTGCTGACCATCAGATAGATGGCGAGCACGCAGCAAAACGCGATGATGGTGGCCTTGCCGACGTCCTTGTCCTTCTTCGCGCGGCCGGAAATGGCCACGGCGCCCTCGATGCCGAGGAACACCCAGATGGTCACCGTCATGGTGCCGCCCACCTGGTCGAAGAACGAAAGGCCCTCGACGGCGCCCTGCGAGAGGTTCGCCATGAAGATGGCCGGGTCGAACTTCTGGAAGAAGATGATGGCGGTGATGGCGACGAAGATGGGCACGAACTTGCTGATGGTGATGACCAGGTTGATGCCCGTGGCCTCCTTCACGCCGCGGCTGACCAGAAAGGTGTAGAACCAGATGAGGCAGCTGGCCCCGATGATGGAGGGCAGGTTGTTGCCGGCGCCGAAGATGGGGAAGAAGTACGAAAGCGCGCCGAACAAAAGCGCCGAGAAGCTGACCGTGCACAGAAGCGCGCTGATCCAATAGCCCCAGGCGCTGTTGAAGCCCAAGAAATCGCCGAAGCCGGCCGTCGCGTAGCTGTAAATGCCGCCTTTGAGGTGCGGCTTGACGCGGGACAGCGCGAAGAAGGTCATGACCAGGCACAGCACGCCCACCGCCGAAATGCCCCACGCCGTGAGGATGGCCGCGCCCGACGCGCCGCCGGCAGCAGCCTGGTCGCCGGAGAGGGTGAACACGCCCGCGCCGATGATCAGCGTGATGACCGAGGTTATGAGGCGGAAGATGCCCAGGTTGCCATGCGTTTCGGCGCTTTCGGGAAGCATGCCCGAACCGGTTACCACCATGTCCTGCCCGCCTGCGCCGACGGCGGCTGCTGCAGCGGAAGCGGCGGCCTGCGCGCCGGCCCCGGTTGATTGACCCATCGAATCCCCGATCGTTTTAGGAAACAGTTGCCCTGTATCATACCCCAGCAGCGCCGCGGCATTTTGCATACTCGTGACATTTTACGGAACAACCCTCGACGCGCAGGCGCGGGCGCGTGCGGCGAGAGAGAGGCAGGGCCCGAGGCGGCGCCCCGCAGGCCCAGCGCCGCCTATGCCTTGAAGGTCGCTTGGTCGATCAGCACGTGCGACAGCGCCGCGCGATCGAGGTCGCACCCGAGGCCGAGCTCGTGCCCGCGGCGGTTCAGCGTGACGCGCCCGCGCTCCACCGTGTAGGGCGGGTCGGTCACCTCCGCGTCGAAATAGCGCGCCGTCGCCGAGATGTCCCCGGCATCGCGCACCCACGGCAGCGTGCCGAACGCCGCATGCAGCAGCCGCGACACGCCCGTGTCGTACATGCCGCCCATCCACACGCGGATGCCGCGCTGCTCGGCCATGCGCAGAAACTGCAGGGAGGGCTGCACGCCGCCGAACTTGCCGATCTTCAGGACGTAGCACTTCAGGTCCGCATGCGTGAGCGCCCGGCGCAGATCGAACACGTCGCGAACGGATTCGTCGAGGCACACGGTGGTTCTTATCTGGCGTTGCAGGATTTCCAGGCGGCTGAACAGGTCGTGCGGGCCGCCCGCGGGCGGGCGCAGCGGGTCGTAGGGCTCCTCGATCCACTCGAGGTTCAGATCGTCCAGCTTGCGCAGCTCGTCGATGCCCCGCTCCGTGAAGCTTTGGTTCGCATCCAGCGAAATGGCCAGGTCGGGGAAGGCGTCGCGCACCGCCTTGGCGCAGATATAGGCCGTGCCCGGCGTCACCTTCAGCTTGACGCGCACGTACCCCGCCGCCACTGCGCGCTCGGCTGCGGCAACGGTTTCCGACGCCGAGGCGACGGGGATGGCCGCCGACGCAGATGCGGAAACCAAAGCGCCCGCATCGGGCTTGCCGCCGATAAGCTCCCACAGCGGCTTGCCCACGATCTTGCCGTACAGATCCCACAGCGCAGGCTCCAGCGCGCCGCGCGCCATCGGCAGCGATCGCGCCGTCGGGCAGGTGGCGAACAGCTTGTCCGCCTCGCAGGGGTGCAGCATGACCGAGCCGAGCAGGGCGGGGATCAGCTCGCCGGTCAGCGCGGAGACATCCTGGTCGAGCGTTTCGGGAAGGTACCAGTCGGTCGTGAACGCCACGGCCTCGCCCAGGCCGGTGCGCCCCTTCCAGTCGACCACCTCGACCAGCACCGATTCGCGGTACGAAAGCGTGCCTTTGGCGGTGGCGAACGGCTTGCGGAACGGCAGGCGCACGCGGTAGAGGTTCACCTGCGCTATCTCGATGCGCTGCTCGTAGATATCGCGCAACGCCGAGCGGTCCACCTTGCCGATGCCCGTGCGCGGGAAGCGGTCGAGGGCGAACAGGTGCTTGGGCTGGTACAGCTTGGAGAGCTGCGGCTTCAAGGCGGCCGCCACCGAGGCGGCGAACGCGAGGCTGCCCTGGTCGTCGGCCGAAGGCGCCGGCGTGCGCTCGATGAAGCCGACGGGGCGCCGCCCCCACTTCTTGTCCGGAGCGCCGAACACGTAGGCGTCGGCCACGCCGGGAACCCCCAGGAGCTTCTGGCGGATCTCGGCGGGATAGACGTTCTCCCCGCCCGAGATGAACATGTCGTCGGTGCGCTCCTTCACGAACAGCAGGCCGTCCGCATCAAGCGCGGCGGTGTCGCCCGTCAGGAAGAACCCGTCGGCCGTGTAGGCCGCTCGCGCGTTCAGGTAGCCGGAAAACAAGCCCGGCCCGCGCACGGCCAGGCGTCCGAAGCCGTCGGCGGCCGGGTCGACGATGCGCGCGACGTAGCCGGGCAGCAGGCGCATCCCGCCCGAAAACCCCTCATCGACCAGCATGTTCGCTATCTGGCTTGCGGTTTCGGTCATGCCGTAGCTGGCAAACACCCGCGCGTGCTGGCCCAAGGCGCGCCCGAGCGTCTGCGCGTTCAAGGGCCCTCCGCCAAGCAGGATGCACGAATAACGGCGCAGGTTGGCCGCCTGGGGGGAATCCAGCATGTCCTGCAGCATCTTGTCCACCACGGAGATGTGGGTCGCGCCCGTCTTCGCCGCGTCGGCGAGCACGCGGTCGGCGTTGAAGCGGCGATACAGGATGAACGCGGAGGCGGCAAGGAAGCTGCGCACCACCATCTGCAGGCCGCCGACGTGGTACAAAGGCAGGCACACCTGCCACACGTCCGCCCCGCGCCGACCGAGCGCCGCGTTGGAAACCTCGGCCGATCCGCATAGGTTGTCCCAGGTCAGCGGCACCGCCTTCGCGCGGCCCGTCGTCCCGGAGGTGAACATGATGACCGCCGTCGCGCCGCGGTCGAACACGTGGGCGCCGCGTTCGGCGCAGTGGATGACCGATTCGATGGCGTCCTGGCGAACCATGTCCTCGCGCCGGCGCGCCGCGCCGCGCACGGGCGCGCGACCGAGCGCGTGAGCGGATCGCGCCTCGGCGTTCGCGACAAGCGCGCGATCGGAAAACGTCGTGCGCGACACCTTCCCCTGGGCATGCTGGCTGCCGACCAGCTTGGCCTTCGCGGCCTTGACGATCCTGGCGGCATTCGATTCGTCGACCATGAAGACGACGTCGACGGAGGGGCTTCGGCGCAGATCGAGCAGGCGTGCCTGCTTTTCGGCGATCGTCAGGCGGTTGTTCAGCGTCACGAGCGAAAAGCCGCCGTAAGCGGCGGCGAGCAGCAGCAGGACGAACAGCGGGGTATTGGGCAGGTCGACCGCCACCGAGCTGCCCGGCTTCGCTCCCCTGCGGGAAAGCTCGCCGGCGAGCGCGGCCGCCAGCATGCGCGCCTCGCGAAACGTCAAGAGGTCGACCTTGCCGTCCTCGTCGACGTACGTGAAGCACGTCCGCTGCGGATTCTGCCGCGCCATGCTCTCGAACGCACCGATCATGCCATCATCACGCCTAACGCCTGCCTCAGAATCTCGAAACGAATCAAACCCTACCGCAACTGGCGGGACGGCTTAGGGGAACTTCGGGTACTTGGAGAAGTCGGGCTTGCGCTTTTCCTTGAACGCGTCGCGGCCTTCCTTCGCCTCGTCGGTGGTGTAGTACAGAAGCGTCGCGTCGCCGGCGAACT
>CAVGWX010000047.1:0-15849 GCA_963633085.1 Prevotella sp. CAG:279
TCAAGGGGTACGGAATTCCGCAAGTGCTTAAAGCAGCGAAAAGCCCAACGGAACACCAAAAAAGGAAGGGGCCCGATCGAGCCCCTTCCTCATGGTCAAACTCTTGACGAAACCGAAGCTTCGGCAGGTGAACCTTACGCCTGCTTGGCCTCGATGGCAGCCTGGCCGGCGGCCAGACGCGCCAGCGGCACGCGATACGGGCTGCAGGAGACGTAGTCCAGACCGATGCCGTTGAACGTGTGGATCGAATCCGGGTCGCCGCCGTGCTCGCCGCACACGCCGCACACCAGGTCGGGATTGCCCTGATGGCCCAGCTCAACGCCCATCTTCACCAGCTTGGCGACACCCGGGTCGACCGTGGCGAAGGGGTTGTAGGGCAGCAGGCGCTCCTTGAGGTACTGCGGGATGAACTCGGCCTCGACGTCGTCGCGGCTGAAGCCGAACGTCGTCTGGGTGAGGTCGTTGGTGCCGAACGAGAAGAAGTCGGCCTGCGTGGCGATCTCGTCGGCGGTGACGGCCGCACGCGGCAGTTCGATCATGGTGCCCACCTTGATGGACAGCTCCACGCCCTGCTCCTCGGCAACCTCGGCGATGGTCTTTTCCGCAACCTCGCGCAGCTTGGCAAGCTCGGGAACCACGGACACCAGCGGGATCATGATCTCGGGCTCGGGGTTCAGGCCTTCCTTCTTCAGCTTGGCCGCGGCCGTGGCGATGGCGCGCACCTGCATGATGGGAAGGATGGGGTACACGATGCCCAGGCGGCAGCCGCGCAGACCCAGCATCGGGTTGGCCTCGGCCATGGCGTCGATCTGCTCCATGAGCGCGCGCTTCTCGGCGATGAGCGCCTTGTCGCCGCCGGTGGCCTCCAGGCGAGCGATCTCCACATCCAGGGCACGCGGGCTTTCCAGGAACTCATGCAGCGGCGGATCGAGCAGGCGCACGATCACCGGCAGGCCGTCCATGGCCTTGAACATGCCGTAGAAGTCGCCGGTCTGAGCCTCGAACAGCTCGGAGACGGCCTTTTCGCGAATCTCCTCGTCCTCGTTGAGGATGAAGGTCTGGATGATCTTCTTGCGATCGCCCAGGAACATGTGCTCGGTGCGGCACAGGCCGATGCCCTCGGCGCCGAAGTCGCGGGAAAGCTGAGCGTCCTCGGGGTTGTCGGCGTTGGCGCGCACGCCCAAGGTGCGGAAGCCGTCGGCCCACTCCAGGATGGTGTCCAGGTCGCCGGTGAGCTCGGGGAGCACCAGATCGACGGCGCCCAGGACCACGATGCCCGTGGTGCCGTCCAGCGAAACCATGTCACCTTCCTTGATGACGACGTCGGTGCCGGTGACGGCGGCCTGCTTCTTCTCGGCGTCGATCTTGAGCGCCTCAACGCCGCAGACGCACGGGGCGCCCATGCCGCGGGCGATAACGGCGGCGTGGGACGTCTTGCCGCCATGGGAGGTCAGGATGCCCTCGGCGGCGATCATGCCGGCCAGGTCGTCGGGCGTGGTCTCCCAGCGAACCAGCACGCACTTGCGGCCGGCCTCGGCGGCGGCCACGGCGTCGGCGGCGGAGAACACGGCCTCGCCCACGGCAGCGCCCGGGGAGGCGTTCAGGCCGCGAGCCAGCACGTCGTATTCCGCGTTCTTGTCGAACTGCGGGTGCAGCAGCTGGTCGAGCTGCTCGGGGTTGACGCGCATGACGGCCTCTTCCTTGGTGATGAGGCCCTCGCGCTCCATGTCGATGGCGATGTGCAGCGCGGCGGCGGCGGTGCGCTTGCCGACGCGGGTCTGCAGCATGAACAGCTTGCCCTGCTCGATGGTGAACTCGATGTCCATCATGTCGCGGAAGTGGTTTTCCAGAAGCACGAAGATGTCCTCGAGCTGCTGGCCGGCTTCCTGCAGGCCGTCGACATGCTTGAGCTCGGCGATCGGGGAGGTGTTGCGGATGCCCGCGACGACGTCCTCGCCCTGGGCGTTGACCAGGTAGTCGCCGTAGAATTCCTTCTGGCCGTTGGCGGGGTTGCGCGTGAACGCCACGCCCGTGGCCGAGGTGTTGCCCTTGTTGCCGAAGACCATGCACTGCACGTTGACGGCGGTGCCCAGGTCGTCGGAGATCTTGTTCTGCTTGCGGTAGATGACCGCGCGCTCGTTGTTCCAGCTGCCGAACACGGCCTCGATGGCCAGGCGCAGCTGCACCATCGGGTCCTGCGGGAAGGCGACCTTGCCGTCGACGACGAGCGTCGGGTACTCCTGGCCGTTGACGTTCTCGGAGAAGATGCCCTTGAACTCGGCGACGAGTTCCTTGAGGTCGTCGGCCGTCAGGTCGGTGTCGGACTTGACGCCGCGCACGTTCTTCATGGCCGTGATGGCGTTCTCGAACAGGTCGCCGTCAAGACCCATGACGACGTTGGAGAACATCTGGATGAAGCGGCGGTAGGAGTCCCATGCGAAGCGCGGGTTCTCCGTCTGCTTGATCAGGCCGTTGATGGATTCGTCGTTCAGGCCGAGGTTGAGCACCGTGTCCATCATGCCCGGCATGGACATGGGGGCGCCGGAACGGACGGAAACCAGCAGCGGATCTTCGGCGTCGCCGATCTTCTTGCCGATGCGGCGCTCAAGATCCTCGCGATATTCGTGGATGGTGTCGAGCGCGCCTTCGGGCCAGGTGTTGTCGGCGTTGGCGTACTCCATGCACGTCTGGCAGGAAATGGTGAACCCGGGAGGCACCGGCAGACCGATGTTGGCCATCTCGGCCAGGTTGGCGCCCTTACCGCCAAGCACGGCCTTCATGTTCGTGTTGCCCTCGGTAACGTTGTTGCCCTCGGCGTCGTGGCCGAACGCGTACACACGCTTGACTTCTGCAGTCACTTTCTAACTCCTCACCTAAGTCGTTCGAGTGTCTGTGGGCGAAACGCCTCAAGACCTCGTTATCATATCAGCACCAACGGGGTGAACCCGCTCGTAGTACCGCAAAATCTCTTGAGCGGTTTCCTCAACGGCGCGATTTTCGGTGTGAATGACAATGCAGCCCAGTTTTCGCATCAATTTGCGCGCCTTTTCAAGGTCCTCGTAGACGTATTCGGGATCGGCGTATTTTGATGCCACGACGGAAGCATTTCCCAGCCTGCGCTGGCGGATTCCGACCAAAACCTCGGGGGTGGTCATGAGCCCGAACAGACGCGTGGGGTCGACGTCGTAGATTTCGCTGGGGGGTTCGGTGGAAGGGTCGAGCGGGATGTTCGACACCTTGTAGCCTGCCTGCGCAAGGTAGATGGACGTCGGGGTCTTCGAGGAGCGCGACACGCCCAGAAGCACGATGTCGGCCTGGGTGAGCTCCTGCGGGTTGCGCCCGTCGTCGTGCGCGATGGTGAACTCGATGGCCTCGATGCGCTTGAAGTAGTGCTGGTCGGCCACGTGCAGGCCGCCGGGGCGCTTCGAGGGCGTTTTGCCCGAAAGCTCCGCGATGGCGTTCATGGCATCGGTCATCAGGTCGACCGCCACCACGTTGGGCTTGCTCGCCGCGTATTCGGAAAGCGCGCGGCGCAAGTCCCCGTCGACCAAGGTGTAGAAGATGAGCAGGCGCTCGTCGCCGCGCATGCGCTTGTGCAGCTCGCCGTGCTCGTCGATGAAGCGCTTCACCTCTTCGGCGGAGCGCACGTGCGGCAGCACCTCGATGTTGGGGTTCGTCTCTCCGAACTGCGCGGCAGCCGCGCGGGCGAGGGCCTGGGCGGTCAGGCCGACCGAGTCGCTGATGACGTGGATGGTTGGCAGCGGAGTCGTGTTCTCGTGAACGATGAACTCACCTTGCATAGGCGGCCTCCTTGAAGTTACCGTGCGGGCACGAAAAAAGGGACGGCAGACCGCGCGGGTCGCGGCGATTACGGGGACTGTGGTAAATCTTGGCCAGCGCGCAGATCACGCCAACCGCAAGTCGCCGTCCCTTGCAAGTTTACACGTGAAAAGGGAAGGTCGACCGGTCACTTTGCAAGAAATGACATTGGGCTGCGCGAGGTATGTCTCGCGCCCACGGATTTCCAACGGAAGGATTGACTGGGCAACCCGAACTTCGCGAGACCGAACGAAATCTCGCACCATACTAGGAAGCACCCGAAGGGTGCGCCGGTGTCTTAAACGCGGGGCGGCAACGGCTAGGGCAGCGACGTGCCCCGAATCTCGGAAAAGCGTGTCGCGCTTCGCGCTCTCAAGGACGGGTCGAGCTTTCGCTCGACCCCACGAAAGACTTAGCAGAAGCGCTCGCACCGTAGTAGGAAGCACCGAAAGTGCGCCGGTGTTTTCAATGCGGGGCGAAGGCGGTCCGGGAAGCGGTATCCCCCGCCGTTTGAAAGTTTGCGTCGCGCCTTCGGCGCTCTCGAATACGGGCCGAGCTGTCGCTCGACCCCACAAACTCCAGTTGTTAGGTTAACGCTTCCACCAGGTCTTTTGTGGGTGCGAGCGAAAGCTCGCACCGTCACTGGAGAGCATCCGAAGGATGCGACGCTGTTTTGCTCCTGCCCTATTTCGACTTGGCCATTTTGCCGAAGTCGGCCACGTTGGCGAACACGGCCACGAAACGGTTGAGCAGGCGCAGACGGTTTTCGCGCAGGGCCTGGTTCTCGTCCATGACCATGACGTCGGCGAAGAAGCCGTCGATCGGCGCGCGCAGGGCCGCCAGCTGGGCGAGCGCCGCCGCGAAGTCGTCGGCCGCAAGCGCGGCGGCGACGGTGCCCTCGGCGGTCGCCACGGCGTCCGCCAGCGGGCGCTCCGGCTCGGTGAGCAGCGCCCCGTCCACCTCGCAGCCCAGCTTCGCGTCGCGCAGGTTGTTGGCGCGCGCGTAGGCCGTTGCCAGGTTGTCGAACGTTTCGGCGTCGTTGGCGCGAGCGCCCTCGAGCGCATGGGCGCGCAGGCTGATGACGGCCGGCTCCTCCACGCCCGTGGCCAGCACGGCGTCGATGGTGTCGGCCTCCACGCCCGCGTCGCGCAGCATGACCTTCGTGCGCGTGACGAAGAAGTCGACCACCTCGGCGCGCACGGCGGCGGCGTCGAACTGCACGCCCTGCTCGGCGAAGCTTGCCAGCGAGCAATCGATGGCGGCGGCCAGCGAGACGCCCACGCCCGCCTCCAGCATGTTCACGATGCCGATGGCGCTGCGGCGCAGCGCGAACGGGTCGGACGAGCCCGTGGGGCCCTGCCCCACGCTGAACAGGCCGCAGATGGTGTCGAGCTTGTCGGCCAGGGCCACCAGCTTGCCCACCGCGGTGTCCGGCAGCGCGTCGCCGGCGAAGCGCGGCTGGTAATGCTGGCCGATGGCCTGCGCCACCTGGGGCGTCTCGCCCGCGGCGGCGGCGTAGTAGCTGCCCATGACGCCCTGGACGCTCGTGAACTCGATGACAGCGTTCGTGACCAGGTCGGCCTTGCACAGCTTCGCGGCGCGCACGGCGTCGGCCGCGTCGGCGGCGGAAAGCTGCGCGTCGGCGGCCAGCGCGGCGGCCAGCTTCACGAGGCGCTCCGCCTTCTGCTTCACCGTGCCGAGCGATTCCTGGAACACCACGTTGTCAAGCTTGTCCACGTAGTACTCCAGCGGGTGCTTGAGGTCCTCCTCGTAGAAGAACTTCGCGTCGTCCAGGCGTGCGCGCACCACGCGCTCATTGCCGTCGATGATGGTGGCGGCGCATTCCGGGTTGCCGTTGCTCACGATGATGAACTTGTTCGTGAGCTTGTGGTCGGCATCGTAGAGCGGGAAGTAGCGCTGGTGCATGAGCATCGCGTCCACGATGATCTCCTCGGGCACCTGCAAGAACTCCTCGTCGAAGGTGGAAACGAGCGGCTGCGGGTACTCGGAAAGGTTCACCACCTCAAGCAGGGTTTTCGCCGGCAGCTCGGCCGTAAAGCCCGTCTGCGCCTCGATGGCGGCCACGCCCTCGCGGATGATGCGCTCGCGCTCGGCCTGCGTGGGGATGACGTAAGCGGCGCGCACCACGTCAAGCAGGTTGGCGGCGGTGTCGACCGCATGCGCGCCGGGGGCGAGCACGCGATGGCCCCAGGTTTCGTTGCCCGAGGTGGCGCCTGCGTAGGAAACGGGCAGCACCACGTCGTCGAGCATGGCGACGATCCAGCGCACCGGGCGCACGAAGTACTCGCTGTAGGCGGCCCAGCGCTGGCTGCGCGGCCATTTGATGGCGGTGATGAAACCGGCCAGCACGTCGGGCAGCAAGTCGGCCACCGGCGTTGCCGGGATGTTCTTGGTGGCGAAGACGTACTCGACGCCCTTCACCTCGCGGCGCTCGAGGTTTTCCGGCGAAAGGCCCTTGCCGCGCGCGAAGCCGATGGCGGCCTTGGTGGGGTTGCCCTCGGCGTCGAAGGCGATCTTGGCGGCCGGGCCCTTGTACTCCTCGACGAGCGCCTCGGTTGCGTCGGCCACGCCATAGGCCATCACGATCAAACGGCGCGGGGAGGAGTGGATCTCGATGGAGTCGAAGGGGATGCGCGCGTCGGCGAAGGCCGCGGGCACCATCTTCTCCAGCTGCTTGTTCGCGGAGTCCAAATCGAACGCCGGGATCTCCTCGACGCCGATCTCGAATGCGAGGGTATGCTTGTCGGCCATGCTACTCCCCTTTCTTTTCCGTGTCGGTCGCTTCGGCGGCATCGGCGCCGGCCGCCTCTTCGCCGGCCTTGCCGCCGCCCACCACGTGCTCGATGTAGCACGCGCAGCAGTCCTTCACCATGGAGCGCACGCGCAGGATGTAGGCCATGCGCTCGGTGGCCGAGATGACGCCGCGCGCGTCGAGCAGGTTGAACGTGTGGCAGCACTTGAGCACCCAGTCGTAGGCCGGCAGGGCCAGGTTGTGCTCGAGGCACAGGCCCGCTTCGCGCTCGTACTGGTTGAACGCCTCGAAAAGGAAGTCGGTGTTGCCCACCTCGAAGTTGTACGTAGAGAATTCGCGCTCGTTTTCCAGGTACACGTCGCCGTAGGTGAACTCGACGCCGTCGTCGCCGCGCGCCCAGATGATGTCGTAGACGCTGTCGACGCCCTGGATGTACATGGTCAGGCGCTCCAGGCCGTAGGCGATCTCCACCGGCACCGGCGAGCACTCGAAGCCGCCCACCTGCTGGAAGTAGGTGAACTGCGTGACTTCCATGCCGTTGAGCCACACCTCCCAGCCAAGGCCCCAGGCGCCCAGCGTCGGCGACTCCCAGTCATCCTCGACGAAGCGCACGTCGTGCATATCGGGGTCGATGCCGATGGCGCGCAGGCTGCCCAGATACAGGTCCTGGATGTTGTCCGGCGAGGGCTTCATGAGCACCTGGAACTGGTAGTAGTACTGCAGGCGGTTGGGGTTTTCGCCGTAGCGTCCGTCGGTGGGGCGACGGCACCCCTGCACGTAGCAGGTGCGCCACGTGTCGGGCCCGAGCGAGCGCAGCGTGGTGGCGGTGTGGTTCGTACCCGCGCCCACCGCGCCGTCGTAGGGCTGCAGCACGACGCAGCCCTGCGCAGCCCAGTAATGCTGCAGGTTCATCACGATGTCTTGGAACGTGGGCGGCTGGCTGCCCGCAGGCGCCTTGGCGGCAACGGTTTCGGTTGACATGGCTCTCCTTGTCTTTTCCCTGTTTCGAGTAGGTTCCCTGCGCTCAAGCACGGTTGCGCCGGCGCCTATTGCAATAATCCAAAGTCGGAAATCGGCCAGTACACCATCGACCCGCGGCCGGTCACCGACGAGGTGGGGATGGCCCCGAAATAGCGCGAATCCTGGGAATTGGTGCGGTTGTCCCCCATCACCCAGATGCAGCCTTGCGGCACCGTGTAGGGGAAGGTGACCGACGAATTCGAAAGCGGGTAGGTCGGCTTGCCGCCGGTGTAGCTTTCCGATTGCGCGACGCCGTCGATGTAGAGCACCCCGTCGCCGTTGATGTCGATGGTCTGCCCCGCGGTGGCGATACAGCGCTTGATGAGCGTTCTGCCAGCGATTTCAGGGTCGGAGAACGTCACGATGTCGCCGGGTTGCGGGTCGCGGAAGTAGTAGCTCACCTTTTCGGCGAACACCATGTCGCCGGTCATGATGGTTTCCTCCATGGAGCCTGAAGGGATCTCGTAGGCGGTGAAGACGAAGGTGCGCAACGCCCAGGAAAGACCCAGGACGAAGGCGATCATGACGACGATGCTGATCAGGGTGCGCAATAGCGAATGCTGTTCACCTGATGCCTGCTGGCCGGAGTCCATGGAGCGGCTGTTCCTTTCGAAGGGAGGGGGCGAGGCGCCCCTGGGTATTCACGAACCCCTATAATACCGCGCCGGCCCTACGCGTCCGCGCCCGTTGATAAACTCGACAGAAACGCGCGGTCGGCCTGGGAAAGCTCCATGCCCTCCAGAAGGTCGGGGCGCCAGCGCGCGGTGCGCTCGAGGCTTTGCTGGCGGCGCCACACGGCAACCTTGCCGTGATCGCCCGATCGCAGCACGTCGGGGACGTCCATCCCGCGAAACGACGCCGGGCGCGTGTACTGCGGATATTCCAGAAGCCCGTCGGCGAAGCTTTCGCCCTGCGCACCCGTTTCGGCGCCCAGCACGCCGGGCAGCTTGCGGACGACCGCGTCGATGATGACCATGGAAGCCAGCTCGCCGCTCGTGAGCACGTAGTCGCCGAGGGATATGACCTTGTCGGCCAGGGTATAGGCGCGCTCGTCGATGCCCTCGTAGTGGCCGCAGATGAACAGGATGCGCTCCTGGCGCGAAAGCTCGCAGGCCATGGCGTCGTCGAAGCGCCTGCCCTGCGGGGCAAGGAAGATGGTGTAGGGCTTGGAGGAGGCGGAGGCGGCCTGGGCGGGGCCCTCGGCGCCGGCGGATGCGGGGGCGGCGGCTTCCGCAGGGCCCTCGGATGCATCCGGCGTCGAGGCGCCGGCCGCCGCCGGAACCACCCGCGCCGAAATGTCGTCGTACGCCTCGAAGATAGGCTCGCACTTCATGACCAGGCCGTCGCCGCCGCCATAGGGGTCGTCGTCGGTGGTGCGATGGCGATCGTGCGTCCAATCGCGCAGGTCATACGCGTGAAACTGCAGGATGCCCTTCTCCTGCGCGATGCGCATCATGGAAGTCCCCATGACGGATGTGTACATGTCGGGAAACGTCGAGAGCGTCTCGATGATCACGGGGAACTCCTTCAGAAAGGGAACAGGGGCGCCGCGAGCGGCAGGCGCCGGCAAAAGCGGGCGGCGCACGGCAGGCGCCGGCATTAAGCCCGCGCGACGGCAAGGCGGCGCGCGAGGGGCGCGGCGCTACAGCTCGAGCAAGCCGCTCGGAACATCAACATGGATGCAGCGTGCATCCTCGTCGACGCCGACGAGGAACTCATCCACCACCGGGATGAGCACGCTGCCTCCGTCTTCGCGCTCGACTTCCAGAAGGTGCTGGCCGGGCATTTCGTTGATGGCGACCGCGCTGCCCACATAACCGGCGGTCTCATCGATGACGGAAAAGCCCTCGATGCCGCCTTCCTGCAGCTCGAGCACGTCGTCGGGCAGATCTTCGCGGCGCGCGAGGCAGAAGCACCCCACCAGCTGCTCGGCAGCGTCCACGCCATCGATCGTGTCGAAGGTGACCACGAAGCCGCCTTTGGGATCTTCCCGCAGGCTGGTGACGGTGCCTTCGCGCGGCACGTCGATTTGCGGGGGCACGAAGGCGACGTGCAGCCCCTCTTCAAGCAAGAAGGGAAGACCCGCCACGCTATGCGCGACGAGCCCTCCCTTCAAATGCTTAGCTTTCGTGAATTCCGCGATGCGGACCCAAGCGCTCATTTAATCGAGCAGCTCCACGTCGACGTGCTTGTTCGGGTTCGATGCGGCCGCGCGCGCCAGCGTGCGGATGGCCTTGATGACGCGGCCCTGGCGGCCGATCACCTTGCCGGCATCTTCCTCGTTCACGCGAACCTCGACGAGAATGGATCCCTCTTCGGTCTCACGAGCATCGATGACCAAGTCGTCCTCGAAGTCGATGAGGGGACGGATCACGGACTCGACGAGCCCGGCGATTTCCTCGGTCTGGGTTGCCATATCGACTACGCCTGCTCGCGGCACTTCTTGATGAGCGCGGCAACCGTATCGGTGGGCTGAGCGCCGTTGGCGATCCACTTATCGGCCTTTTCCAGGTCGATCTTGATCATCTTGGGATCGGTCAGCGGGTTGTAGCGGCCGATGTCGTCGATGAACTTGCCGTCGCGGGGGCAACGGGAATCGGCAACGACGATGCGGTAGTACGGACGCTTCTTGGCGCCATGGCGGGCCAGGCGAATCTTAACCATGTAAACGAGCTCCTTCTTGCTTCCAACTCTTAACGGTGCGGCTCGCACATGCGCACCGCAAAACAGCAGTTATTCATAATAAGGCGGCGAGCGCAACTTGACAAGGGTTTTCCTTCGGCATCACCGGCTGTCCACACGTAAGGCCGCCAGAGCAGCCCGGGATTCGACGCAGAATCTTCACGCGAAGCTTCGCAGCCGCCTCGCGCGCCACATTCGCGAAAAGCGCTAGTACACCATGCCCATAGCCTCGCGCACCTCGCCGAGCGTCTCGTCGGCGATCTCGCGCGCACGGCGGTTACCCTCGTGCAGGATCTCCTTCACGGAATCCATGTCCTGCGCCAGTTCGGCGCGGCGGGCGCGGATGGGCTCCAGGTAGCCGTTGACGGCCTCGGTGACGTACTTCTTCAGCTGGCCGGATCCGCCGTTGCCTATCTCCTCGGCGATCTCCGCTTCCCCGCGGCCGGTGCACAGCGAAGCCGTGGTGATAAGCGCCGACACGCCGGGGCGGTTGTCGGGGTCGAAGGTGATGAAGCGCTCGGAGTCGGTCTGCGACTTCTTGATGAGCTTGGCGGTTTCCTCGGCGGTGGCGGAAAGCGAGATGGCGTTGCCGTAGCTCTTCGACATCTTGCGCCCGTCAAGGCCGGGGATGAGCACCGCGTCGGTGAGCAGGCCGTCGGGCTCGGGGAACACGCGGCCGTAGCGCTCGTTGAAGCGGCGGGCGATCTGGCGCGTCTGCTCGATGTGGGGCAGCTGGTCCTTGCCGACCGGCACGATGTTGCCCTTGCAGAACAGGATGTCGCACGCCTGATGGACCGGGTAGGTCAGAAGCAGGCCGGTGAGCGCATGGCCCGACGCCTCCTGCTCGGACTTCACCGTGGGGTTGCGCTCGAGCTCGGCCTCGGTGACCAGCGACAGGAACGGCAGCATCAGCTGGTTGAGCGCGGGCACGGCCGAGTGCGTGAAGATGATCGTCTTTTCCGGGTCGATGCCGCAGGCCAGGTAGTCGAGCACCATGTTGTAGACGTTGTCCTGGATGTTAGCCGTGGTGTCGCGGTCGGTGATGACCTGGTAGTCGGCGATGACGATGCGCGTGGTGATGCCGAGGTTCTGCAGGGCGACGCGCTCGCGGATGGTGCCGAAGTAGTGGCCAAGGTGCAAGCGTCCCGTGGGGCGGTCGCCCGTCAGCATGCAGTACTTCCCGGGATTTACCTGCAAGTCGGCGCGGATCGCGTCGCTGCGCTTCTTGCTAGCCTCAAAGCTGTCGCCGCTCATAATGCCTCGCTTTTCGTTTCGTCGGTCGGCCCTTTTTGAAATGAGTGAGCATTAGTATAGCGGTTTTGGGTTGCCGCAAGGGAAGAGAGCGAAAGCGAAGACGAGCGGAAGCGGGCGATGCCGCACGGCGCCCCTCCCCCGAACCCTTCCCCAGCGCCGCTAGCAGTCTGAATGGAGCCGGCGCTGTTGAATATATGTAAGCCGTGCGTAAACGTTGACCGGAAATGTTAGAATCGCGCCCGCATATTTTCGGATGGGAAGCCGCGCCTTGGGCGCATGCAGCAGAAAGGCACGCGACGATGTCAGCCAGCCAAACCGACCAGCAGGTCGAAACGTACCGCAAGCGCATCGGTATTCTCGAGGATGCGCTGCTGGACAGCGCAGGCGCGTACTTCGACATCAACGTCACGCAAAACGTCATCCCCGGCACGGTCACGCAGAAGGTCGCGGGCGTCACCTTCAACGCCAACGAGCGCGCAGGGCTGCCGGAAAACGTGGCCTACGACCGCTTCATCAATCACTGTGCCGACATGGTTGCCAAAGACTGCAGGGCGGACTACCTGGCGTTTTTCGATCGCGCGTCGCTTAAGCGCAACTTCGATGAGGGAAACACCCACCTTGTGCACCGCTACTGGGTCAAAGCCGCGCACGCCACGCCCATGCTGGCCGAGCAGCACATCACCCTGTACCGCGACGACGCATCGGAAGACCTGCTCGCGTTTTCCTACGTGATGGACCGCACGCAAACCAAGGAGATGGAAACGGCGCTGCGCGTGGCCGAAAACGCCAACCGCGCGAAGACCACGTTCCTCTCCAACATGAGCCACGATATCCGCACGCCCATGAACGCGATCATCGGCTTCACGTCGCTGGCCGCCGCGCACACCGACGACCCGCATCTTCTGGAGGACTACCTCAAGAAGATCATGACCTCATCGAACCACCTGCTGTCGCTCATCAACGACGTGCTCGACATGAGCCGCATCGAATCGGGCCGCATCTCGATCGAGGAAAAGCCCAACAACCTGCCCACCATCATGCACGATTTGCGCAACATCCTGCAGGCCGACGTGCATTCCAAGCGCCTGAAGTTCCTCATCGACACCGTTGACGTGGTGGACGAGAACGTCATCTGCGACAAGCTGCGCTTAAACCAGATCCTCATCAACTGCATGAGCAACGCCGTGAAGTTCACGCAGCCCGGCGGCACCGTCGGCATCAAGATCGTGCAGCACCCCACCCCCGAGCGCGCGGGCTGGGCATCGTTCGACTTCATCATCTCGGACACGGGCATCGGCATGTCGAAGGACTTCGTGGAGCACATGTTCGAGCCGTTCGCCCGCGAACGCACGAGCACCGTCAGCGGCATCCCCGGCACGGGGCTGGGCATGGCCATCACCAAGAACATCGTGGACATGATGGGCGGCAAGATCGCTGTGGAAAGCGAGGCGGGCGTCGGCACCGAGATCAAAGTGTCGCTCGACTTCAAGACCTGCGGGGAAACGCCGAACCGCTGCATCGCCATCGAGCAGCTGTGCGGATTTCGGGCGCTGGTGGCCGACGACAGCATGGACGCCTGCGTGAGCGTGTGCCGGATGCTTGAGGCCATCGGCATGAACCCGGAATGGACGATGTCGGGCACCGAGGCCGTGTACAAGGCGAAGTACGCGCACGAAGGCGGGCGCCCGTACCGCGCGTTCGTCATCGATTGGCTGATGCCCGACATGAACGGCGTGGAAGCCGTGCGGCGCATTCGCGCGGAAATCGGCAACGACACGCCCATCATTATCCTGACCGCCTACGACTGGACCGAGATCGAGACCGAGGCGCGTGCCGCCGGCGTGACCGCATTTTTGGCGAAACCCCTGTTCATGAGCGACTTGTACGAGACGCTGAGTTCCGCGGTGGGAGAAGTGGTGCCCCCGTCGGGCGCCGCGGCGCTCAACCTTTCGCCGTTCGCCTCGACCAACGATGGCAAGACCGCGCTGATCGTGGAAGACAACGACCTGAACCGCGAGATCGTGGCCGCCATCCTCAAAGGCCGCGGCATCGCCGTCGAGGAGGCGGAAAACGGCGCCGCCGGCGTTGAGATGGTGCGCACCTCGGAGCCGGGCTATTACGACCTGGTGCTCATGGACATCCAGATGCCGGTGATGAACGGCCTGGACGCCGCGCAGGCGATCCGCGCGCTGGGGCGCCCCGACACCGACGAGCTGCCCATCATCGCCGTGAGCGCGAACGCCTTCGAGGAGGACCGCGCGCGTTCGCTGGCGGCGGGCATGAACGGGCACATCTCCAAGCCGTTCGAAAAGGAGATGCTCGACGACCTGTTCGAGAAGTACCTGTCATAAAGGTTCGCAAAAAGGTCTTGAAGCTAAAGAAACAGCAGGTAGATTGAGCGCGGCTGAACGAACGCGGCTTTTGACAAATAATATGGCGCCTTGCATAATGGGTTCAAGGGATACCTTAGTCTACGCTATAGAAGGGACAACCTCATGGACCTGCACGCGTCCCCTAACACCAAGCCGCGCCTTTTTCTGGCCGCGGCGGCGGTTATGCTGTTCGCTTTCGCCACGCTTGCCTTTGCCTCGCCGGCAAACGCCGACACCGCAACGATAGCCCACTTGAAAAACAAGAACGGGGAAACGGTTGCGAGCTACACCTTCGTATCGGATGCCAAAAACGCCGGCTGCGAGGCCTATGCGGACGGCGGGGTTATCGTCATGGACGCCGATTGGGACATCGGCGCGAACACCATCATGATCGAAGACGGCAAGTCGCTCGCCATCGACATGAACGGTCACCGGATCACCGACCGCAACTCCGCCTTCAATCTGGGCGAGAACGCCAAGCTTGAGCTGACTTCGAGCAAAAAGGCCACCTTCGAGTACGTCGGCTACAACAACCAGGAAATGAAGTGGCAGAACTACACGGTGACGACCGGCGGCCTTATCGGGTCCAAGGCGCGCAAGCATCCTGCGATCAAGGCCGAATACGGCAGCACGGTGACCCTGGACGGCGTCACCGTTGCCGGCAACGAGGCCGGGGCGACCACGGCGGACAGCGGCGCGGTCTGGCTCGACGACTCCGCAACGCTCAACATGAAAAACGGCGCGTCGATCGAGCACAACCTGAGCACCAGCGGCGGCGGGGTTTGCGTCTACGGGAACTCCGTGTACATCAACATGAACGATGCCTCCATCTCGAACAACTACGGCACGACCGAGGGCGGCGGCATCTACGTCAGCAACGGGAGCGACTACGTCTATATCTACATGGACAACAACTCCAAGGTCAATGGCAATGCTGCCCAGGCCGGCGGCGGCATCTACTTCTTCGCGGGGCAGTTCACCCTCGAGTCCCACGACGGCAAGGGCTACGTCTCGGGCAACAGGGCCTTAGGCTCGAGCAGGACCACCGAGAAGCCCCAGCAAAGCGGCGGCGGCATCAATGTTTCCTCGCACTACCCGGACCATTATTGCAGCCTGATCAAGAACGTCACCATCAACGACAACTACTCGGCCTATGACGGCGGCGGCATCGAGCTCGACTCGGAGCTGGTGCTGATCAAGGGCTGCACCATCACCGGGAATTCCTGCAAGTACGAGGGCGGCGGCATCTACGTCTGCAACAACAACGACTGCATCCAAGACTGCACCATCACGAACAACGTCTGCTGCCTGACCGACAGCGGCAACTACGAGGGCGGCGGCCTCTTTGTTTGGCACAGCTACGACATCGAGCTTCGGGGCGTCTGCATCATCAAAGGCAACACCCGCGGCAAGGGCGGCAGCGCCGACGACGTGATGCTGCGCGAGAACTTCGGCGCCACGGCCAAGGCCTACATCACCGGTTACCTGGACGAAGGATCGTCCGTGGGCGTGCGCACCGGCACCACGGGCGACCGCCGCGTGGCCAAGAACTTCTCGTGCACAACCAAGAACGGCCTGTTCGCCGACCTTGGCGGCTATTACATCAGCTACGGAACCGATGAGGGCGGCGACGCCTGGCAGCGCCACGCCACCAAGGAGTTCACGGTCAAGGTGAACGGCAGCGTCGTGGGCAAGTACCGCAACGGCAGCGCCGTCACGGTCGAGGCGCCGGCCGCCGAGGCCGGCAAGGTGTTCAAGGGTTGGAGCGCCGACGCGTCGACGGGGCTCTACCCGTTCGCCGATTATGTGAAGGACGCGACAAGCTCGACCCTCACCTTCGAGATGCCGCAGAACGACGTTAATTTGACGGCAGTCTACGCCGACGCCAAGCCCACGGTGACCTCCGTCGAGGGCGTCGCCGTCTCCGTG
>CAVGWX010000048.1:0-15652 GCA_963633085.1 Prevotella sp. CAG:279
TCGTCGGAGTTGCCGGTGATGCAGGAAAGGATCTGCAGGGTGCGGCAGTTCTGGATGGAGTTGCCGTTCTGGTCGGTTGCCAGCTGGAAGTGGACGCCGCCGTTGCCGTGGCGCGGGTCGATGCGGGTGGTGTAGTGCTTGACGGCCGTTTCGACCTTCTCCCATTCCACACCGGTGACCTCGGTCACCTTTTCGGGCGTGTACTGGCTGGTCAGATCATGGAAGCCGTCCCAGACGGTGCGGCACTTGTACTTCTTGCCGTCGACGAGCTCGACCTCGATCTCGCCGGGGAACAGCGCGGGCTTCTTCGGCAGGCCCAGGGGGTTGGTCGTGGCGCCCTTCTCGTTGCCCTCGTCCCAATAGGCATCGTAGGCGGAATCCGCGGGATCTGCCCAGGTGGACTCGTCGGGCAGCCAGCAGTCGGCGATAAGGCCCGTCAGGGGGTGCTTGATGAAGCTGCCCGAGGTCGGGATCTTGGAGGTTTCGCCTTCCCACTTGCAGACCTGCGAATCCCACCAGGTCAGGCGCTGGTTGTTCTCGTCCCACACCATGAAGCGGTGCACCGAGCCGCCCTCTTTGACGTCGGCCTCGGTGATGAGCTTCGTGCGCATGTCGATGCCGCCGTTGCCTTCCCAGCGACGCGCCGTGGTCAGCCACGGTTTATCGTCGCAGTACAAAAACGTCGCGTTCGACCAGCGGCGCACCATCGTGTCGTCGTAGGCCTCGTTCTCGATGATCCAGTTGATCATGCCGAGCGCCAGCGCGCCGTCGGTGGACGGGCGCAGGTTCAGCCAGCAGTCGGCTTCCTTGGAGATAGGCGTCATGCGCGGGTCGACGACGATATGGTAGTCGGCGTGCGCGCGCACGTCGGAGATGGTGCGGTTGGTGGTGTCGTAGTTGGAGTACTCCACCGCGGTGCCCCACTGCAGGTACACCTTCGGCTCGGCCTCGACTTCCATCCAGGGAGAGCCCATCTCGTCGGTCATGATGCCGGCCCAGTGACGCGGGCCCTTGCACACCTGATAGGCCAGATGCGCGTTCGGCGTGCCGAAGAGCTGCTTCATGCCCTGGTAGGGGCCGAGCGACCACACGCGCGACGTGCCGCACATGACGATGATGGACTGTCCGCCGTACTTGTCGACGCATTCGCCCAGACCTTTGCCGACCAATTCGAACGCCTCGTCGAGCGTGATGCGCACCCAGCCGGGGTCGGCGACGCCCTTCGGGTTCGTGCGCTTGACGGGGTAGCGCAGGCGATCGGGATGGTAGGCGGCCTGCATGGACGACTGCGACTTCGCGCAGCAATGCCCGCGGGACTGCGGGGCGCTCTCGTCGCCCTCGACCTTGATGGCTTTACCGTCCTGGACGGTGACCCACACGCCGCACTCGACCTTGCCGCAGGCGCGGCAGCAGGTGCGTACGTGCTTGATCTCGCCCGTGGTGGTCTTGGTCGTCTCGGCAAGGGCCTTCATGGGAGCGGTCACCGAAGCGCTGACGGCGCAAGCGGCGCCGCAAGCCGCGGCGGCAGCGATGAAGCTGCGACGTGACATGGTTAGCTGTGCCATGAATTCACCTTTCCTTTCTAAACGGTTGCAAACTTGCATGATGGTTTCGATTTCGGGCCCGGTCCCTTGTCCCCTCGCTTTCACCCCTCCTTTGTCGTTCTCGTCAGAAGGGTCCGGTCCGCTTGCCTGAAAGCCTATGCCACAGACGGGGTGCCCCCTTAATAGGGTTGCTATTATTTCGCCGACAAGTCGCTTGAGGATGATGGAGGCCTCATATCATATGCATGATATGATTCTTCAGAAAAGCCCAGGTCAGAGGCATTGCGTATGATGCTTGTGAAGCGGTTGCCCCTGCGGTTCGAGCGGTTATGCTATCATCTTCAAGCATAAAGAGGGGGCTTGCTGAAGGACGGCTTGGGGAGTCGTTCGCTTTGGGCTTGCACTCGGCAAGGGGGGATTTTGAGACTGCCGCACGTCACCATCGAGTATCGCGAAGAGGAAGCTGCCGGCGTTGGGAAGGTATCGCCGTCGCTGATCGTGGGATTCGGCCTGCATTGGGCATGGATCTTCTCGGCCGTCTTCAGCGCCAATCTGATATTCCCGTTCTGGTCGCAGACGGCCTCGTCGGCGATGATGATCGTCTCCATGCTGTGCATGGCCGTCACGCTTCTGTGCTACACGCTGTTCTTTTCCCGGGTTCGACCTCACTTCCAGACGATGGGGCAGCGCCGCCGCGTGCGCTTCATCGCCGCTGCGCTGGCTTCGGCAGGAACGCTGCTCGTCGCGCTCGGCGCGGGAATCGGCGCTCTTACCGCCTGCGTTGCCGTGGTGGTGGTAGGCGGTGTGCTGACGGGCGTGGGAACCGCCGCGCTGCTCATGAGCTACGGCGTGTCGTTTTCCATATGCGACACGGCGGCCGCCGCCATGCAGTTCGCGCTCGCCGTGGTGGTCACGGGCGCCGCGTACGCGTTCATCCTGGTCGTCGACACCTTCGCCCACCCTATCGGCGCCATCATCAGCGTTGCCGTTCCCTGGCTCGAGCTTCTGTGCTTGAACCTGTGCTCCAAGCAGCTGGTCGATCGCACCGAGTTCTCGGCCACCATGATGCCCGTGCGCGCCGGTCGGTTCACCTTGCATCTGGCGCCGTCCTCCTTCGCGTTCGGGCTGCTGTTCGGTTTTCTGGGCATCCACGCGTTTCGCGGCGTTGCCGACCTGGCGCTGTCGGCATGGTCGTTCGTGGGCTCGGCGGTGGCCGGCGGGGTGCTCGTATGCCTTTTGGTGGTGGGCGTCATGCTCACGCAGCGTCAGCAGGCCAATTACGCCTTCCGCACTTTGAATCCCATCATCGCCTTCTTCATCGCGCTTGTGGCGTATCTGCTGCCTCTTGGGGCGACCATGACCAGCCATTGCCTGTTTTTGATCTGCTATATGCTCATCGAGGCGAGCCTGTGGATATCGTTTTCCGACATGTCGCAGAAGTTCCGCATCAGCCCGTTTCAGGTGTTCGGCGTCGGGCGCGGCTTCTTGGCGCTCGGAGCGGTGCTCTCCACGGTGCTCATGCTGCCAGATAGCCCCCTGTGCGCCGTTTTGAACAGCAGCGATGCCATCCTGCCCATCTCATTGGTGCTGCTCGTGTTCGCCACCAGCAGCTACCCGCGCGACCCCGAGATCATCCGCGTGCTGGTGCGCGGGCATGTGTGCCCGGCGTTCTTCGATCCGCTCGACACCATGAACGAATCCACGAAGGTCATCGCGGCGGCGGCATGGGAGGTCGACGCCGCGCCGGCGCGGGGCGCGTCTGCGGCAGAGGGGGGCGCAGGCAAGGATGCCCAGGCCGAATCGGCTGGCGAGGCCCTTGAGGCTGCGTCGCGCGCCGCGTTAGCCGATGTGCCTTCGGGGGGGGATGTTCTTGCTGGATGCGCGGATAGCGCCGGGGACGCGCCTGATGGCGCCAAGCAGGTATGCGAGGCCAAGCCGGAGCCTGAAGCGGTGAAAGCCGCCCTGGGGGCGGAAGACGGCGAGCAGGACGAGCAGCGCATCGGCCGCTACAAGCGCCGCTGCTTGGCGCTCGCCGACATGTGCCTGCTGTCGCGCCGTGAAACCGAGGTGCTGTTTTTGCTGGCCAAGGGCTACAACACCAAGATGATCCAAGAGCAGCTCTACATTTCCGCGGGAACGGCCAACACGCATATGCGCCACGTCTATCGCAAACTCGACGTGCATTCCCAGCAGGATCTCATCCGCATGGTCGACTCCATCGAGGTCGCCGACGAGGCGTGGTAGGGGATGGGGGCGAAGCGCTTCGCCCCCGCCATCGATTGCTAGGCGAATACCGCCGTCTCCATGAGCCAAGCGTGGGCGCACTGGCGACGCGCCATGGTCTGCACGATGAACCAGGCGTCGTTTGCCTGGAAAGCCTTCTTGGCTTCCTCCTCGTGCCCGGGTGCGAGCTCGGCGAGCGCGCGGGCGATGTCCTCGTCGTCAAGATCCATGTCCAGATGCGCGAACAGCGCATCGAGCGCAAGCCCCTGGCGCAGCGATTCGCGCGCCTGCATCATCAGGTTCATGCCGAACTGCTGCGCATCCATGCCGTTTGCCTGTGCAAATTGTTCGACGGTCGTGTCCTGCGCCTCGGCGTTTTGCCGCGCGGCCTCCATCATGTCGGCCGCCGCCCGCTCCACGAGCGCGTCGGGGATGGCCGTTTGCAGGCGCTTGCCCAATTCCTCGTCGGCTGCCGTCTCGCGGGCCTGCCGCTGCTCTGAAGTGCCGCGGTCTTTCAAGTAGGCCGCCACGCGCGTGCGGAACTCCTCGACCGTTTTGTCCTTTTCGGACAGGCGCGTGCGGACGAACTCGTCGGTAAGCTCCGGGACGATGCGGCGGCGCTTGTCCAGAAGGTCGACGGCCACCCGGTAATGCACGAGCGTCTGGTCGCTCTCCAGGTTGTCGAACTCGAACTCGCGGTGATCTCCCGCCTCCATGCCCACCACGCCCTCGACGAAGCCTTTCGGCATCAGATCGCTCGAGAGCACGATGGCGAGCCCGTCTCCCGAAAGTCCCAGCTCGGGGGCGCCGTTTGCCATGGTGGAAAGGTTGACCTGCAAGCAGTCGCCTTCGGCCGCGCCGCCGGGGGCCGCTTCATAGGCGGCGAAGCGGTTCATCTCGCGCATGATCTGGGCGTTGATCTGCTCCTCGGTCACCTTCTGCTCGCCTGCGTGCAGATAAAGCGGCTCGTAGGAGGAAAGGGTCGCCGCAGGGCGGACGAACACGTCGGCCTCGATGGTGGCATCGGCGCCGTCGAGCAGGCCTTCGATGGTCTTGCTCGCCGGCTCGGGGTTGTACATGACATCGAGGTTCTGCTCGCGCACGAAGGGCAGGGAGGCGCGCATGCAGACGTAGGCCGCCATGCGCTCCTTGACGGCATCGGCGCCGAAGCGCTCGGAAAGCGCTTCGAAGAGGTCCCCGTCGCCGGGCGCGACGTCCGCGTTCTTCGCCATGACCTGCAGCGCCTCCCGGGCAAGCGCGCTTTTGTGCGCGCCGGTGATGGACATGCGCAGGCGCACTTTCGAATCCTGCGGGATATCCTGAACGTTGATCAGCTTGATCGACATGGTGTCTCCTTGCGATTAAAGGCCGCTATCTCTCGTAAACCTGGTCGGTGTTGCACAGGCTTTGCTGGATGTGCCAGATGGTGTGCGCCTGGCCTCGCTTGATGGCAAGAGGCTTCATCTCGTAGGCGTCGGTGGCGCCGGCGAACAGCTCGCGCGCGAACACCTCGTCGGATATGGTGATGGCCCCTGCCGGGCATATCTTCTCACAGGTCCGGCATTTCACGCAGTCGCCCGGGTAATGCTCCACGCCGAACGGCTCGCCCGAATCGTCGTCCTCGCCGAATTTTCGAAGCGCCCCGGTGGGGCAGAACACCGCGCACATGCGGCAGGATTGGCATACATCGGTGTCGATGATCACGTGGCCCCACAGACGCGTGTCGATCATGACGTCGTCGGGGTCCCCGAAGGTCGCCAGCGCGTCGAGCAGGCGGCCCCGCCTGTCGGGTAAAAAGTGGGGGAGGGTTCCGTCGGCCATCACCTTGACGTAGTTCTTCGTCTTCTGCGGGCTGAAGGGCTGCCCGGTCATCTCGGCCGCAGCCGCCCCTGCCAGCACGCCGCCGATGCGCGCCGCTTCCTTGCCGCTCTCCTCGAAGGCGTAGCGCTTCGATTTGTCGAACTCCTCGGCGTCCTTTCGCTTCGTGCAGCTGGGCAGCTTCGTCGAGGTGCGCACGCCCAAGGGCTGGCCCCAGGCTTTAAGCAGGGTTTTCTCGGTGGTGAGGACCTCTTGCAGCATCTTGTGCCCGCTTACGTGCTCGCAGCTTGCGCAGGCGCCGTGGACGAGCACCACCTTCGCCCCCTCGCTTTGCATGAGCGCAAGCAGCGACTCCTCCACGCGCCCGAGGCATTCCACGCGCACGACGGCGTCCTCGTCGATGAGCCCGGCGACCTGTTCGAGCACCGCGGAGCAGGCGATGGTGACGGTGCCGTCGCACGTTTTCGCGGCGAGGCGGCACTGCTCGATGATCTGCGTGTCGTTGGGATGGTGCGCCTCCAGGCAGCATGTCGGGCACACGGTCGCGCACGTGCCGCAGCCGATGCACTTTTCCGGCGACACGATGAGCATCTCTGATTGCTCGTCGTAGCGGATGCATCCCGAGGTGCACACCTGCGAGCAGCGCAGGCAGTCGGCATGGCGGTTGCGCACCAGCGCGCAGCGGTCCTGATGGACGGTGATATACGGGCTGTCGACCTTTTCGATCAACCCGAGCATGTTCGAGATACTTGGCATGGCCCCTCCCCCTTGCTTCACAGAGCGCATATGACCCTCACCTGCGCTTTTCTTTATCATAGGCGCTTTTCGCGAGGCAAAATCATAGGGCTGATATTATTGTGCGCCCGCAGGCGCTCATATACTTGAAATCGTATGGGGGACGAGTTTTAAGGAGGAGGCACATGGCTTTGATCAGACCATCCCTGACGCTGGTGCTTGACTTGGACGACAGGCTCGCGGCACAGGAAACCCAGCTTGAGCTGAAGCGCTGCTACACCTATATCACCGCGCCGATCGTGCGCCATCACGCGCCTGCGTCCGACGATGCGCCCGTGAGCAACACGGCGCGCGCCATCGTGAATTTCGGGACGCGCAGCTATCTGCACTCGTCGGATGAGGGATCCGATGAGCTGTGGGACGATATCGTCGAGCATTGGCTCGGGAACATCTTGCACAAGGTCGGCTCCACGATGAAGGCGTTCAACCGCCGCCAGCGCTTGATCGGCCTTGACGAGGTGATCTTCGACAACTTCGACATCGAGCTTGCCGGCGGCGAGTTCGTGGTTAGCCTGCATCCCGATCTTTTGGGCTTCGTGCCCGAGGAGCTCAACGCCGCCATCGGCATGGCCCGCTCGCTGCTCAACGACGGCACGTTCGCCGGCGCGGCGCGCGTGCGCATCCCGGCGGACGAGTCATACGCGGCCCAGCAGGATAGCGCCTGGCTAAAGTGGCAGGCTGAGCATCCCGAAGAGGAGGCAGAAGACGATTCGGCCGATGCGCAGGCGGCGGATGCCGCCCCTGAGGTCGACTACGAAAGCGAGGAGTGGCTGGCCTACGACCGCGAGCGCAAGAGCTACGAGAACACCGCGGTGCCCATCACCGATTCAGACGACCTGCCGCCCATCGAGCGCAAGGAGGAAGTCGAGCCGCCCGAGCCGTTTTCCTTCGAGGTTGACTATTCCGTATGGTCGGTCGTCTTCGCCGACGGAACCGCCCGCCGTTTCGACTCCTCGGCGCTGGCGTTTAAGGACTAGCGCCATGGAGACGACGAAGGGTGCTGCGAGCGCGTGCGAGAGCATGTTCGTGAAGTGGGAAACCCCCGAAGACGAGCTTGCCGGCACCGCGCGCCTGCTCGAGGCCTTCGTGCATCGCCATATCGACCAGGCAGGCGACCTTGCCATCGCGGTGCCGAACATGACGTGGGCCGCCATGGCGCGCCGCGCCTGCGCCTCGGCGGGCGTTGCCGCGTCGATCCGCGCGCGGCGGGTGCATCTCAGTGCCGCGACGAAGAGCAGGCTTGCTCTGCTCGAGGTGATCGCGCATCCCGATGATGAGCGCCTGCAGGAAAAGTGGAGGGCTTCCGGGCATGCCGAGGCGGAACGCGCCGCGCTGCTCGAGCGCTACGGGGATGCCCGCGCGCAGGCGCTCATCCGCCTGTGCGACCTGGGCAGCTGCGCCGAGCTCGAACACGCGCTTCTGCACACCTGCGGCGACGAGGATGCGAAGACGCTTTACGACGTGATCTGCGCGCAGCTTGAGCAACCCACCGCACCGAGCGGCCTTGAGGTCGCCTCCATCGTGGAGCTGACGCACTTGAGCGAAACGTATGCGCAGCTGTTCGTCGTCGGTTGCGTCGAGGGGCTCCTGCCCGCCGAAGCGGCTGATGCGGCCGCGGTGAGCGAGGCGTTTTTGAAGGCGGGCGAGCACGCGACCAAGCGCCTGTACTATTCGGGCTTCACGAAGGCCGATGCCGAATTCGCCCGCGCCGCGCACGTCGCCTTCGCCCGCACCCGTCGCGATCAGGGCCGGGAGGTGGCCATGTGCCGCATAAGCCCGCTGTTCGCGGAATTCGGCGCGCAGCGCCCTTCCACCCTTGGCGGACAGGCGCTCCTGCGCACCTACCAACTGAACTGATAAACCCGCAAGGAGGACATCATGGCGGATTTTGATTTGAAGAATTTCTCGTTCAACGTCGAAGAGGGGGCGTTTAGCTTCGGCGGGCCCGAGACGATGGACGAAGGCGATGCCGACCCCGGCATCTTCCTTCCCAACACCGAGGGGCGCACGGAGTTTCTGCCCCCCGACGCCGATCGCGTGCCGAAGATCCCGGGCGTGGTCGATCAGCAGGCGCCCGAATACGCCGATCGCCCCGCGACCGAGCGCACGGCCGAGCTGTTCAACAACATGAACCCGCACCGCCGCGTGCTCTACGGCGTGCTGCGCGCCATGCGCGAGCCCTTAAGCGACGAGGCGGCCGATGAGGCCATCGAGGCGCTGCGCGCGCACAAGTTCTCAGTGTATTCACCGGCGAACATCTGCACCATGCTCGAGACCGCCGGCGCCGCCGAGCGCGTGCTCGAAGACGGCACCCCGTTCAGCGAGTTCGAGCCCGAGCCGAAGCTCGTCGTCATCGACGGCGTCGAGTACTGGGAGGCGGTCCCGGCTCCGAAGCATTACTGGCAGATCACCGACGCCGGCCGCGCCCAGCTTGCCAGCTACGACCCCAACGAGAAGCTCTCCGAGCAGTTTGCGCGCGAACCGGAGTACCTCAAGCTGTACAAGCGCATCTTAGTCTTGGGCGCGCAAGAGGGCGGCAAGACCATGAAGCAGTTCTCGGCCGCCGTCGACAGCGACCCGCTGGTGGCCACCGAGCCGCGCAACTACTTCGTGCAGCACTTCGTCGAGGCGCTCGAGCGCTGCGAGGCGGTGGCGTGGTTCGGCAGCACCTGGAAGACGACCGACGTGGGCAAGGCGGCGCTCGCCGGAGCGCTCGCCGACGTGGTCGACGACTGGGTGCCCAGTAAGGACGACAAGCCCGCGCAAACCGAGACCGACGGCGTGAACTGGTAGGAGGGTTGGACCATGACTGACGAGAAGACGGCCCCCGAGGCGGGCATCGCAGAATTGATCGAGATCAACGAGGGGCGCGCGAAGACCTACGGCCTGCTCGCGCGGCTGTATCGGCAGGAGGCGACGCAGGAGCTCATCGACGAGCTCTACGGCCTTCATTGGCGCGTGAGCACCGGAAACGGCGCCCTCGACAAGGGACACAAGCTCATCGCGACCTGGCTTTCGGGGCTGTGGCGCAACTCGGCTACCGAGCTTTCCGCCGACTACATGCGCACCTTTTTCGGGCACGGCTATTCCGGCCATGCGGCGGCGTATCCCTTCGAAAGCGTTTACGCTTCGGAAAAGCGCCTGCTCATGCAGGGTGCGCGCGACGAGATCCTCGCGCTGTACCGATCGGCCGGCCTGGACAAGCAGGCAAGCTGGAAAGAGGGCGAGGACCATATCGCGCTGGAGCTTGAGTACATGCAGGTGCTCATCGGGCGCACGGTCGACGCCCTGCGAGCCGACGAGGGCGAGGAAGCGTACCGGCTGGTGAAGTGCCAGCTGAACTTCATGGAGGACCACCTGGGCGCGTGGGCGCCGCTTTTGACCGAGCAGATGCGCTGCTTTTGCAAGACGAAGTTCTACGAAGGCCTCTCGTACATGACCGATGGCTTTTTGGAAGTCGATACGACGCTGATGGAGGACATGCTTTCAGACGACGAAGAGGAGGGCGGCGAGGAAGAAGCGAGCGAGCAAGCGTAAGGGCGGCAAGCGGGCGAGAGCGCTCTTTCATGGGCGAGGGCCGCTTAGTGAAGTAGGAGCGCGGGAGGGTTTCCCGCGCATGTGCAAGGGGGATGTTTCATGGAAGAAGAAGGTAAGACGTACGCGGGCATGTCCCGCCGTGCGTTCGCCTTAGGCTCGGGCGGCGCGGCGGTGCTGTTAGCCCTTGGCGGCCTGAAGGCGGTTCCGGCGCAGGCGCAGGTGCGCCCGCCGGGAGGTCAGGATGAGGCGCACGTGATAAGCGCATGCGTTCGCTGCGAGCGCTGCGTGGAAGCGTGCCCGCGCCAGGCGCTGCGCCCGTCGCATATCGAGGAGGGCATCTTGGGCACGCGTCTGCCCGCTGCGAACTTCGATGCCGCCTACTGCGATTTCTGCACCGAGGAAAACGGCGGCGTGCCGTTGTGCGTCGAGGCCTGCCCGACCGGCGCGCTGCGCCTTGACGCGGGCGCCACGCCGCAGAACACCATCATCGGCAAAGCGGTGATCAGGGCCGATTGGTGCTTGGCCTGGGCGCGCTACAACGGCTGCCGGTTCTGTTACGACGCCTGCCCCTACGAGGCCATCACGCTCGACGAATACAAGCGCCCGGTCGTCTTGGCCGACGTATGCAACGGCTGCGGCGCGTGCCAAAGCGTTTGCGTTTCGCTGCAGGAAGGCTCGATCGCCGAGGGCGCCACGTCGCGCGCCATCACGGTCAAGCCGCTCGACGAGGTTGAGGGGTAGGGGTCATCATGAAATTGAAAACGCTTCGCATGCTTGTGCCCCTCGCGATCCTGCTGCTTGCCGGCGTGGGCTTCGTGGCACATACCGGTTTCGGCGACCTTTCCGCTGTGGGCTGGTCGTCCATTTCCGTGCTCTGCCCGCTGGGCGCCTTGGGGACGATGCTTGCCAGCAAGACGGTCGTGCCCCATGCGCTCATCTCGCTTGCCATAGCGCTGGTGGCGATCGTGCTGCTCGGCCGCGCGTTCTGCGGCTGGATCTGCCCGGTGCCGGTCGTCTCGAAGCTGCGCCACGCGTTCTCTCGCCCCGAGAACGCCAAGAAAAAGGTGGGCGATCCGGACAAGGGCGACGCCGCCAAGCCGCTTACCGACAAGGAGAAGGCGCTCTTGAAGGGCGCGTGCGGCCATCATGCGTGCAAGCCGGGCGACGCTCCGAGCAACTCGCGCAACCTTGTGCTCGGCTCGGCCCTGCTTTCCGCCGCTATCTTCGGGTTCCCGGTGTTTTGCCTGGTGTGCCCCATCGGCCTTACCTTCGCGCTCGTCTTCGTGCTCATCGCGCTGTTCGGTTCGGGCGACGTGACCTGGTCGGTCGTCGTCATTCCCGTGCTGCTGGCCGTCGAGGTCGTCTTCTTCCGCAAGTGGTGCAGCCACATCTGCCCCTTATCGGCGCTCATGAGCCTGGTAGGCAAGCTCAACCGCACCGTGCGTCCCCAGGTCGACCACGAGGCGTGCATCGAGACGAAGTCGGGCCATGCGTGCGGCCGCTGCGCGCAGGTGTGCGAGCAGGGCATCGACCCGCGCCACCCCGAGCTGGGGTCCTCGTGGAGCGAGTGCACGCGCTGCGGCGAGTGCATCGAGGTTTGCCCGGGCGATGCCATCAAGCTGGCCGCGGTGGTGCGCGAGGGGGGTTCGCTGCCTGCCAAAAAGAAGGAGCAGCCGGATTCCGCAAAGTAGGTTCCACCTTTGAAATAGCAGGCCCGGGCCGCCGCAAGATGCCGGCGGCGGCCCGGCCGCTTTGGGAGGCGCGCTTGGCCGGTTCGCGCCGCGCGCAAGCGCCCCTCCCAAGGCGGCCCGGGTGCCTCCCTCCCAAGGCGGCCCGGGTGCCTCCCTCCCCGTACGCAAGCCCGCAAGGCTTGCCAGGTCCGGGTCGCCTCCCCCCCTGATCAGGAAAAGGAGCTGTGAGAACATGATTTTGTCGCACGGGGAAAGCGGGGCGTGCTGCAAACGCGCCGATGTTCCCGCAGATGATTTTTTCGACGACGTCGAGGTCTCCTTGTTCGTCGGGCCGGCGCAATCCGGGCGCACGCAACGTCTGGTGAAGATGGCGCGCGAGCAGGCTGCGGCGGGGGAGAGCGTGCTTGTCTGCTGCGCGGTTCCCGAAGCCGTCGCCTCCTTGGCCGCGGCCCTTGCGGGCAGCGGCGTGAAGGTGTCCTCCCTCGGCGACGTTGCGCTAAGCGTGCTCGCCACGCCGTGCGCCCAGGAGAGGTTCGGCCGCGCGCCGCGCATTCTCGCGCCCCACGAGCAGGACATCCTCATGGAGGACATGAAGGTCAGCCAGATGAAGAACCGGCGCCTGCGCGCCGTGCTGGGATACCTGTTCGCCGGGTGGAGCAACCTTTCCGACGACAGCTGGGAGCAGACCTACGAAGAGGACCTGCTCATAGAGCGCCTTGATGCGAACCTGCGCTTTACCGGCGGCGTGCTTGCCTGTGAGGCGGCGAACCTCGCGCTTTCCTGCGTGCGCGCCCGTCCCGAAGTGCGCGAAAACGTCGGCTGGGACTGCGTGATCGTGGACGATTTCAACCTTGCGAGCCGCGCCTCCCAGCATCTTGCGCGCGCTCTGGCGCGGCGCACGCTCGTGGTGGCGGGCTCGGCGCGCCCCTCGGCGAGCGCGTTGGGAGAGGAATATCCGTGCTTCGAGGGCCTCGCCGAGCTTGCCGCCGCGCGCCCCGATTGCCGTATCGAAACGTTGCGCTCTACGCAGCCAGCAGCCATTTTGGCCGCTCAGGAGCGCCTTTGCGCCGACGAGGCGCTTTCGGTTGCTGAAGGGGCCGAGCTGTTTTTCTGTGGGGGTGCGGCTTTGGTGCGAGCGGATGCGGAAGCTCCCGCGGCCGACGCAGGCTCGGAGGCGTTTTCGGTGCCCATGGCGCCGACCGTCGAGGCCGAGCTGCTGCTCATCGCGCAAACCTGCGCCGATGCCCTCTCCCGCGGCGAGGGCGTCGCCATCTTCGGCACCGACCGTACCTGGCGGCGCAACGTCGTGGCCAATCTGCGGCGCGTCGGGCTGCCGGTTGTTGCCGCCGCCCCCGACCGCATCAAGGTGCGCGACCTGCACGACGCGAAGGGAAGCGCGCGCATCGAGCGGGATGCGCTGTCCCGCCTGCGCCGCAACCCCGACGACGGCGTGGCGTGGCGCGCGATGATGGCGGCGGGCGACCACGTGGGGCGCAGCGCGGCGATCGACCGCCTGCGCCGGGCCGTGAGCGAGAGGGGGGATGCGGCGCGCCCGTGGCGGCTTCCGGAAGCGCTCGAGGCGCTCTCGGCGGGCGAGGTGCCCTGCGACGAGCTGACGCGGCCTTTGTACGACGACCTGCTGGCGGCCTATCGTCGGGCGCGCGCCCTTCTGGACGCGCCTGCCGTCGATGATTCAGCGGAGCAGCGGGGCCTTCGCACCGCCGCCCAAGCTGCGGAGCGCTCGGCGAGCATCTGCGTCTATCCCGTCCATGCGGCGCCGTCGGTTCGGGCCGATACGGTCATCTTCGGCGCGTTCGTCAACGGGTGCATCCCTTCTCGCGACTATTTCGACCCGGCCAAGCTGGCCGGAGGCGCGCGGCAGCGGCAGTGGGACCGAAGCGTGCGCAGCGCCTTCAGCGTTTCGGCATGCGCGCGCAAGCGGCTGTGCTTGTGCGGGTTCACGTCCTGCAGCTTGGATGTCGCCGAGACGATGGACGTGCACATCGCCTCGATCAAGCTGCGCCGCGGCACGCGCACGGCAACGGTCGAGCCGAGCATCATCGCAGGCATCATGCAAGGGGAGTGATGCTGCTAGCATGCTAGTCAACCCATTCCGCTGGCCGTGCTGGATAAAAAGGTGTCGCGCTAAAGCGCTCTCTAGCAAGGTTTGAGCTTTCGCTCAAACCCACGAGAATTTGCTGCTGGGATAACGAAGCAGCAAGTATTTCGTGGGGTGCGAACAACGGAGCAGCAAGCATTTCGTGGGTGCGAGATATCATCTCGCACCTAAATAGCCAGCGCCTTTAGGCGCGTTAGTTTTTTAGCACGCGGGCGGAACCGGTTATCCCGACCGTCAACCGTCCGCTTGCTCGCCCGGGAAATATGTGTCGCATCCTTCGGGTGCTCTCTAGTAAGGTTTGAGAAACCCACGAAATCCTTCTGGTGAATCGATGCTTCTACAAATTTTTTCGTGGGGTCGAGCGAAAGCTCGCACCGAAATGGAAAGCGCCCGAAGGGCGCGCCAGTGTCTTTAACACACGGGCGGAACCGGTTTGAGCAGCGCCGCATCCCGCGTCGTTTTGGAAATGAAGAGTTATGCTCCACTGTTTTGTTCTCGGGTAACGAGCCCTGTCCAAGGCGGTGCTTATTTGTGGAGCGAACGTGCAGAAGCTTTGTGCAATCTGCCGAGAACCACAGGATATAGGCCCTCGGGATAACGAAACCGCACCAAAGTGGGGACAGATGCCTCTGACGTGGCTATAATTCTACAAGTTTGCATCGATTCGCTCTCGCAGGTTTGAAAGGCGGCGGTGCGAACGTGCGCGCAAGCGGCGCGCACGCAGCATGCCGGGGAGCATGCGCCGGTTGGTCGCTTTCGCGAGTGCGGCCCATGAAAAGGAGAAAAGGTGTTCGATCAGTTCTTCTCGCAGATCTCGTTTGTTGACATCTTCAATTTCTGCGTGTTCCTTGCGTTCACCGTGTGCTATACCTACCAGCTCTACTACGTGTTCGTCGTGCTGACGCGCCGTCCGAAAGAGCTTACCGCCAAGAAGAACCACAAATACGCCGCCGTCATCAGCGCGCGCAACGAGTCCGCCGTCATCGGTCAGCTCATCCACTCCATCAAGGTGCAGAACTACCCCTCCGAGCTCATCGACGTGTTCGTCATTGCCGACAACTGCACGGATGACACCGCCGAGGTCGCCCGCGAGGCCGGCGCCATCGTATTCCCGCGCTTCAACACCGAACAGGTGGGCAAGGGCTATGCGCTCGACTACGGTTTTTCCGTCATCCGCAGCCAGTATGCCGACCGCGGCTACGAGGCGTTCTTCGTCTTCGATGCCGACAACGTGCTCGACGTGAACTACTTCCGCGAGATGAACAAGACCTTCGACAACGGCGCGGTCGCCTCCACCAGCTACCGCAACTCGAAGAACTACGACTCCAACTGGATTTCCGCCGGCTACGCCATCTGGTTTCTGCGCGAGGCGAAGTTCCTCAACCAGGCCCGCCTGACGCTGAACACTTCCTGCGCGGTTTCGGGCACCGGCTTCTTCATCTCCGCCAAGGTGATCGATCGCGCCGGCGGCTGGAAGTGGCACCTGCTCACCGAGGACATCGAGTTCTCCACCAACGCCATCCTGCAAGGCGAGCGCATCAGCTACACGCCCACCGCCGTGCTCTATGACGAGCAGCCCATCACCTTCCGCGATTCCTGGAACCAGCGCTTCCGCTGGGCCAAGGGTTTCTACCAGGTGTTCTGGCACTACGGCGCGCGCCTTGCCAAGGGCATCGCCACCAATCCCAAGGGCAGCCGCTTCGCCTGCTACGACATGCTCATGACCATCGCCCCGGGCATGCTTCTGACGGTCGTTTCCGTGCTGTTCAACGCCATCATCATCGCGCTTGCCGCGGCGGGCATGATGTCGACGGGCGTCATGGTGGCCTCCTCGGTCTCCTCCATCTGCTTCTGCCTGATGAACTACGTTATCTTCATGTTCATGTTCGGCGTGCTGACCACGTTCATCGAATGGGACTCCATCC
>CAVGWX010000049.1:0-15622 GCA_963633085.1 Prevotella sp. CAG:279
CCGTCGCGGCTGTCGCGCTCGAAGCGGTAGGCCTTGTTCATGATGGCGGGCGGCAGGTATGACCCGTCGTCGTAAGCGAGCTCGCGGCATTCCGAGATGCAGCTGCCGCACAGCACGCAGTCCGCCGGCTTGGCGATGACGTGGAAGTCCTTGGGGCTTTGCAGGTGGTCGTGACGCCCCGCATGCGGGCACATCCACGCATCGACCTTGCGCATCTTGTCGGCCACGCCGTCGAAGTCGACCACCAGGTCGCGCACCACCGGCAGGTTGTTCAGCGGCTCGATGAACAGCACATCGCCGCCGAAGGTGTCGAGCAGCTCGTCGAGCTGCGTCTCGCAGGCCAAGTACGCGTTGCCGTTGACCTGCACCGCGCAGCTGCCGCAAATGGCATGGCGGCACGCGCTCGTGAAGCACAGGCTCGCGTCCTGTTCCTCGCGGATCTTCGTCAAACACCCCAACAGCGTGCTTTTCGCATAGGGAATGACGTACTCCTGGTTGAACGAGCGCTGCCCGTCGAAGCGGCGCACGTTGAACGTGATCATCCTGTCTGCCATCAGTACTTCCTCTCCTCGGGCGCGAACTTCGTCACGGCAACCGGGCGATACCCGAGCTCAAAGGCCCCATCTTCGCGAAGCGTCACCAACGTGTGCGCCAAAAACTTCTCGTCATCGCGCACCGGATAGTCTTCGCGCGAATGGGACCCGCGGCTTTCGGTGCGGGCGCGGGCGCCCATGCACACCGTCTTTGCGATGGAAAGCACGTTGCCAAGCTCCACGTAGTTCATGAACGCCTGGTTGTACACCCGCGAGTCGTCGTCGATGCGCGCGTCGGCGTAGGCCGCCATGCACTCGTCGATCACCGCTTCGGCCGCCGCCATGCCCTCGGCATTGCGGAAGATGCCCACACCGTTCCACATGGCCTCGGCCGCCCGGTCTCGGATGGAGAAGATGGGCTCGCCGGTGCGCTTGGCGCGCATGGTGCGGAAGCGATCGGCCCACTGCGCCTCAAGCTCCTCCAGCCGATCGGTGCCCGCGAACTCGCGCCTGCGCGCCGTCGCCGCCGCGCCGATGCCGGCCTGCTTGCCGAAGAACACCACCTCGGACACCGAATTGCCGCCCAGGCGGTTCGCGCCGTGCACGCTAATGCAGCTGCACTCGCCCGCCGCGTGCAGGCCGTCGACGGCCGTGGCGCAGGTGCGGAAGTCGATCACGTCGATGCCGCCCATCATGTAGTGGTTCGAGGGGCGGATGGGCACCGGGTCGGTGATCATGTCGACGCCTTCGAAGGAAAGCGCCAGCTCGCGCACCTGCGGCAGGCGCTCCATGATGCGCTCGGCACCCAAGTGGCGCAGGTCCATGAGCACGTAGGAGCCCATGCCCTTGCCGAAGCCGCGGCCTTCCTTGATCTCGGTCTCGATGGAGCGCGCCACCAAGTCGCGCGGGCCGAGCTCCATCTTCTCGGGGGCGTAGCGGGCCATGAAACGCTCGCCTTCGTTGTTGATGAGATAGCCGCCCTCGCCGCGGCAAGCTTCGGACAGAAGCACGCCGGTCGTCGCCAGGCCCGTGGGGTGGAACTGCACGAATTCCGGGTCCTTGATGGGAACCCCTGCGCGCAGGCACGCCGCCACCCCGTCGCCGGTCATGTTCGTGGCGTTGGTGGTGCGGCTCCAGTACACGCGCCCGAAGCCTCCGGCGGCGATGACCACCGCGCGGGCCTTGAAGCTTTCGATCTCGCCGCGGCGCAGGTCGATGGCGACCACGCCCTGCAGCTGCCCGTCAACCTGCGCGATGTCGAGCAGGTTGTACTCGTCGAGGAACTCCACGCCGTTCTTCACGCAGTTCTCGTAAAGCGCATGCAGCACCACGTGCCCGGTCTTGTCGGCCGAATAGCAGCAGCGCGGATGGCTCGCCCCGCCGAAGGGGCGCTGCGCGATGCGGCCCTGATCGTCGCGCGAGTACGGCACGCCCATGCCCTCAAGCTCCAGCACCAAGTCGGGCATGCCGGACACGAAGAACTCCACCGCGTCCTGGTCGGCCAGATAGTCGCTGCCCTTGACCGTGTCGTAAAAGTGGCTCTCGATGGTATCGGTCTCGTCGCGGTAGCCAAGCGCCGCGTTCATGCCGCCCTGCGCCGCACCGGTATGGCTGCGCGTGGGGAATACCTTGGTCAGCACGGCGACGGACAGATCCCCTGCCGCCGAAGCGTTGAGCGCGGCGGACATGCCGGCGCCGCCCGCACCCACGATGACCACGTCATACGTCTTCACCTGGGCACCCCCTATTCCATACGGTACTTGGCAACGCCCTGCTCGTAGAGGTTGTTGCCTTCGGCATCGATGACGACGATGCAGGGATAGTTCTCCACACGCAAGCGGCGCACGGCCTCGGGGCCCAAGTCATCGAACGCGATGACCTCGCACTCCTTAACGCTATCGGCGATGAGCGCCGCCGCACCGCCGATGGCCGCAAAGTACACGACCTTGTTCTTCACCATGGAATCGACCACCTCGGCCGCGCGCGGACCCTTGCCGATCATGCCTTTAAGCCCCTGCTCCATCATGGTCGGGCTGTACTTGTCCATGCGCCCGGAAGTCGTCGGGCCGCACGAGCCGATGACGCGCCCGGGCTTGGCCGGCGTCGGGCCGGCGTAGTAGATGACCTGGCGATCCCAGTCGACGGGCAGCTCTTCACCGCGCTCGATCATCTCGATCATGATCTTGTGTGCGGCATCGCGGCCGGTGTAGATGATGCCGGAAATGTTGACCATGTCGCCGCACTTCAGTTCTGACAGCACCTCGTCGGTCAGCGGGGTGGTGATGTTCTTGGCCTGTGCCATGTTTCTCGTCTCCTTTGCGTTTAGCTGCTCAAATGTGCTTACAGAACGACTTCCTTGTGACGCGCCGCGTGGCAGTTGAGCGTCACGGCCACGGGCATGGTGGCGATGTGCGTCGGATAGGTCTCGATCTGCACCGCAAGCGCCGTGTTGCGCCCGCCGAAGCCCTGCGGGCCGACGCCGGATTTGTTGATCTCCTTGAGCAGCTCGCGCTCGATGGCCGCATAGGCGGGGTTGGGGTTCGGCGCGCCGGCCTCGCGGCGCAGAGCAACCTTGGAAAGCTGCATGGCCTTGTCGGCATTGCCGCCGATGCCCACGCCCACGACCGTCGGCGGGCAAGGGTTGCCGCCGGCGTTCACCACGGCGTCGACGATGAAGCGCTTAACGCCCTCCAGGCCATCGGCGGGCTTGAGCATCTTCAGCTGGCTCATGTTCTCCGAGCCCGCGCCCTTCGGCATGACGGTGATGCGCAGCTCGTCGCCGGCCACAAGCGAGGTGTAGATGATGGCGGGCGTGTTGTCGCCGGCGTTCTTGCGGTCAAGCACCGGGTCGATCACCGTGGACTTGCGCAGGTAGCCGTCGATGTATCCGGCGGCCACGCCGGCGTTGATGGCGTCGTCGAGCAGCCCGCCTGAGATGTGCACCTCCTGGCCGATCTCGACGAACACGATGACCATGCCGGTGTCCTGGCACATGGGAACGTTGTTCTCGCGGGCGATCTTGATGTTGCGGCAGATCTTCTCCATCGCGTAGGTGCCGAACTCGCTCTCCTCGGTTTCGGTGGCCTGCTTGATCAGCTTCTCCACATCGCGAGGCAGGTCGCAGGCAGCCTCGATGCACAGGCGGCGCACCTCGGCGGTGATGTCGGCAACGTTGATTTCCTTCATTGGTTTTCCTTTCTTGCAGGGGCCTCTCGCCACAAGGCGACGCGCGGCCCTCATCCCGTCTTGATTACGAACAGCTTGGGCAGAAGCGGCCTACCACAGGCCGAGCACCTTCCACCACACGCCGCCAACGCCCAGCCAGATGACGATGTTGATCACCGACACGATGGCGCCGGTGCTCCACCACTTGCCCTGGCTGACATAGCCCGCGCCGAACAGAATGGGAGCCGGACCCGAGCCGTAGTGCGTGAGCGACCCCATCAGGTTGCCGAAGAAGCCGAGCACGAGCGCCGTGAGCATAGGCGGCGCGCCAGCGGCGATGGCGACGGTGAGAAACGCGGCGTACATGGCGGTGACGTGGGCGGTGGCCGAGGCGAACAGGTAATGGCTGAAGTAGTAGGCCAGCGCCAACACGAGCAGGGCGACGACCCAGTTCATGCCGCCGACGCTGCCGGCCATGAGGTTGCCGAACCACGGGATGAGCCCCAAGGTGTTCAGCTGCCCCGCCATCATCACCAGCGCGGAAAACCACACGAGCGTGTCCCAAGCACCCTTTTCGTTCTTCACGTCGTCCCAGGTCAGAACATCGAAGAGCAGCAGGGCCGAAAGGCCGATGAAGCCCGTGGTGGTGGCGGAGAGGTTGATGGCGCTGCCGGCGATCCACAGGATCAAGATGAGCGCGAACACGAAGATCATCTTCTTTTCGGCGCTCGTGACCGGGCCCATCTCGGAAAGCTTCGCGCGGGCGACCACGGCGGCGTCGGGAGTTTCCTTCACCTCGGGCGGGTTGAGCTTGTACAGCACGAGCGGCACCACGATGAGCGCGACCAGGCCCGGCACCAGCGCGGCGATGCACCAGCCGACCCACGTGATCTCGATGCCGGCGGTGTCGGCGGCAAGTTGCACGGCCAGCGGGTTGGCGGCCATGGCGGTGACGAACATCGCCGAGGTGATCATGTCGCCCTGGAAGGCGCACAGGTGCAGAAACGATCCGATCCTGTTCTGCGTGCCGTCCTCGACGCGGCTGCCGAAGGTATGCGACAGCGACTGCACGATGGGCCACACGATGCCACCGGCACGGGCGGTGTTCGACGGCATGGCCGGCGAGAGCACCAAGTCGGTGGCGATGAGCGAATAGGACAGGCCGAGCGTCTTCTTGCCGAAGCGTTCCACGAACAGATACGCCACGCGGTTGCCGAGCCCCGTTTTGATGAAGCCGCGGCTGATGAAGAACGCGATGACGATCAGCCAAATGGTGGTGTTCGAAAAGCCCGACAGGCTGTCCTTGAGCCCCACCGTGCCCGTGAGCACGCTCGCCGTGATGGCCATGATGGCGACAGCCCCCATGGGCGCGGGCTTGATGATGAGCCCCACGATGGTGGCGGCGAAGATGGCGAACATATGCCACGCCCTCGCCTCCAAGCCGGCGGGCACCGGGCAGAACCACAAGACCACCCCCACCGCCAGCGTCACGATGAGCATGGGCCAGTTAATGGACCCCCGCACCTGCTGGCGCACCTTTGAGCGCGCCTGGGCCGTGCGGGGCCGGAACGTCGCAACTGATTCCACGTGCAATCCTTTCCCTCTGCGGGCCGCACCCCTTGCGCAGCCCTTTTCGCTGAGGCACATAGTGGATTGCACCGCGGCTAACTTCCCACGCCCACCATGGGTGTAGTTTGCGTTTGACCAGGAGATATCGAAGAAAACACCCCTGGGGCCACCCCTGCGGGGCTGCGGACGGAAGTCCGCGACACCCACGAAATCGACCGCGCGCCTTTCGCTGAAAGCCCCGCAACACAGCCTCGCGCCCTCCCGGAAACGCCCTGCGGCCGGCACATCGCCGCCCGCAGTCGGCGTCGCGCTCCCCCCCCTCAGCAAGAATTTCCCTGCGCGTTTGCCCGCTCGCGCGCACAGGCGACGCCGATGGCGCACAATAGGGAAAACCTTGTTTCGAAAGGACGAACATGGAAGACGAGAGAACACAGCCGGCGCTTTCGGCCGACGCCGTGGCCGAAGCGGTCTACGACGCCGTGCGCCGCTGCGCCACGCATCTGCGCCCCGACGTGCTGCGCGCCATCGAGGCGGCGCAGCGTGCGGCAACCCAGCCCCGCGAGCAGGCGGTGCTTGGCTGCCTGGTCGAAAACGCGCGCATCGGACGCGAGGACGGCGTGCCCATCTGCCAGGACACGGGAACCTGCTGGGTGCGCTTGGAAGTCGGCGAGGATTTGGCCGTGCCCGGCAACATCCTGACGAAGGTCGACGACGCGGTGGCGCGCGCCTACACCGACGGCAAGCTGCGCATGAGCGTGCTGGCCGACGCGCTCATCGACCGCACGAACACGAACGACAACACGCCTGCGTTTTCCGAGATCGCGTTTCGCCCCGGTCGCGGCGCCACGCTGCACGTGCTGCTCAAGGGCGGCGGCTCGGACAACGCCAGCCGCGTGGTCATGCTGACCCCCGGCGCCGGCTGGGAAGGCGTGAAGCGCGTGGTGCTCGACTGTGTGCGGGAAAAGGCCGCCAACGCCTGCCCGCCGCTCATCGTGGGCGTGGGCGTGGGCGCCACCTTCGACAAAGTGGCGGGGCTTGCCAAGCACGCGCTGCTGCGGGAGGTGGGTTCTCCGGCGAAGAGCGCGAAGCACGCCGCACTGGAAGCCGAGCTGCTAGCCGCCGCCAACGCCACCGGCATCGGCCCGGGCGCCCTTGGCGGTGCCGCGACCGCGCTCGCCGTGCACCTGGAAACCGCGCCGTGCCATATTGCCGCGCTGCCCGTGGCCGTGAACATGGGCTGCTCGGCCATGCGAAGCGCATCTATCGATTTGATTCCGTGGGGTGATGAGCAATGAGCGAACCCGTACGCCTGACGCTGCCGCTGGACAAGACCCAGCTGGCGAACCTGCGCGCCGGCCAGGAGGTGCGCCTTTCCGGCCCGGCCTACACCATGCGCGACGCCGGGCACGCCCGCGCGCTCGCGGCGCTCGAAGAAACCGGCGAGCTGCCCTTCGATCTTGCCGGCCAAACGCTGTTCTACGCTGGCCCCACCCCTGCCGCTGCGGGGCGGCCGCTCGGCAGCGTCGGCCCCACCACGGCTAGCCGCATGGATTTCGCCACGCCCGCGCTCATGGACGCCGGCATCCCGGCCGTCATCGGCAAGGGCAAGCGCAACCGCGACGTCATCGACGCCTGCGTGCGAAACGGCGCCGTGTACTTCGCGGCCGTCGGCGGCATCGCGGCGCTTCTGGCCAAGCACGTCACCGCAAGCGAAACCGTGGCCTGGGAGGACTTGGGCACCGAGGCGCTGCGTCGCGTCACCTTCGATGACTTCCCCGTGTTCGTGGCGATGGATGTCACCGGGCGCGACCTCTACCGAGCCATCGAAGCCGGCGAGGAGATCTAGCGGCCCTGCTCAAATCTGCCCAAATCTGCTCAAAGAGGCGATCGCTCGTGAAAGGGCGACCACAGGCCCGCAAACGCAAAGGGAGGCGACATCCCGAACGAGGATGCCGCCTCCCTTCTTTTGTTCCCGCCAAGGTGACGCTATTCGGCGCTCGCCGCCGATTTCTTGGCGCTCGCTTTCTTCGCCGGGGCCTTCTTCGTAGCAGTCTTCTTCGCTGCCGGTTTCTTGGCAGCCGCCTTCTTCGCAGGCGCCTTCTTGCCCGCCGCCTTGGCCTCCTTCGCCGCGGCCTTCTTCTCGGCCTCGATCTCCTTGCCGGGGCAGCTGAAATTCGGGCACAGCTTCCACGGGCCGCGGTTGGTGGTCACGATGACCATCGGCGCGCCGCAATGCTCGCACACCTCATCGGTGGCGGTGATGGCGCCGTACTGCGGCAACGGATAACCCACGCCGCACTCGTCGTAATTCTCGCAGCGGATGAAGCGCTTGAGCGTGCGCGGGTTCTTCTGCGCGACGAGGTTGGCCTTCTTGCCAGCCGCGGCGCAGGTGGGGCACTCGCCCACCACCACGTTGGGTTCCTTGTTCGTCTCGCAGTTCGGGTCGATGCACAGCGTGCGTGGCTTGCTGCGGAAGGCCGTCACCTTCACCTGGGGCATGCCGCATTTCGGGCACAGCTCGGTCAAGCTTTCCACCTTGCCCTTCGGAAGCGGGTAGGTCACGTCGCAATCAGGCCAGCCTGCGCAGCCGATGAACATGCCGCGCGTCTTCTGCGACACGCGAATCTGCAAATCCTTGCCGCATTTCGGGCATTTGCCCACGTAGGCGTCGGCAGCCACGGCATCGGCCAGGGCGTCTTTGACCTCCTCGGAGTGCGGCAGCAAATTCGCCAGCTGCTCGGAGAGCAGGTTGCGCGAGTTCATCACCACGCTGTCCTTGGTGTTGCGCCCCTCGGCGATGTTGTCCATCTCCTCTTCAAGCTCGGCGGTCATCTCGGGGTGCGTGATGTGCGGGGCGAACTTGTCGAGCGCGTCGCACACCGCCATGCCCAGCTGGCTCGGCTCGATGGGGTCGTTCTGAATGTACTTCACCGTGTACAGGCGCTCGATGATGCTGTGGCGCGTGGACTTCGTGCCCAGCCCCAGCTTCTCCATCTCCTGGATGAGCTTGCCCTGGCTGTAGCGCGCCGGCGGCTCGGTCTGCTTCTTCGTGCACTCTGCTCCGTTGAAGGCGATGGTCGCGCCCTCCTCCATGGCGGGCAGCTGCTCATCCTTCTTCATGCCGTAGGGGTAGATGGCGCGGTAGCCGCTTTCCACCAGCACGTCGCCCTTCGCGACGAACGGCTCGCCGGCCACGTCGAGGGTGACCTTCGTGCCCTCGACCACCGCCGCGTCGGAAAGCGTCGCCAGAAAACGGCGCGCGATGAGGTTGTACAGCTTGAAGTCGGCCGGGGCCAAATCGTCGGGCGTGGCCTTGGCCGTCGGGTAGATGGGCGGATGGTCGGTGGTCTCCTTCTTGCCGCGCGTCGCGTGCAGCTCGCCTGCGGCGAGCAGCTGGTTGCAGTACGGCGCGTAAGCGGGGTTGCCGGAGATGGTCTTCACCACTTCGGCCAGGTCGAGCGAGGAAGGATACACCGTGTTGTCGACGCGGGGGTAGGAGATGTAGCCGTCCATGTACAGGCTCTCGGCGATGCGCATGGTACGCGCGGGCGAGAGGCCCTCGGCCGAGGCCGCGGTCATGAGCGAGGTGGTGTTGAACGGCACGGGCGGCTGCTGCTTGCGCCGACGGCGCTCCACCGAGGCGACGTGCGCCGAGGTGGCGCCTCCTACCGCCGCCATGGCAGCCTTCGCCGTCGCTTCGTCTTTGAAGCGCGCCGTGGCGTGGCCGGCCGTAAACGCGAGCTCGCCCTCGCCAGAGGTGGGGCCGCAAGCCGCGCCCGCATCGAAGGCGCCCTTGATGACCCAGTAGTCTTCCGGCACGAACGCCAAGCGCTCGCGCTCGCGCGCGACGATAAGCGCGAGCGTGGGGGTTTGCACACGGCCGGAGCTGCGCACGTTGCCGTAACCGGCGAACTTCACGAGCGTCAGATAGCGCGTGAGCACCGCGCCCCAGATAAGGTCGATGTCCTGACGCGACGCGCCGGCGCTGGCCAGGTTCACGTCCAGCTCCACCAAGTTCGAGAACGCGTGCACGATCTCTTCCTTCGTGAACGCCGAGTAGCGGGCGCGCGACACGGGCGCATCGGGGTTGACCTCCTGGATGCACGACAGCGCGTCGGATCCGATCAGCTCTCCCTCGCGGTCGAAGTCGGTCGCGATCACGATGGAGTCGGCCTTCTTCGCCAGGTTCTTCAGGCTGCGGATGATGTCCTTTTCCTTGGGAAGCTTCTCGATGGGCGCATAGGCCAGATACGGCAGCGCGTCCATCTTCCACGCCTTCAGCTCAACGCCGTCTTCCGTGAACGGCTTTTTCTTCTTGAAAGGCGGGCGCGGCAGGCTTGCCGGCACATCGGCGGTGACGGGCTCGCCGTCCTCGGTCACGCCGCGCCAGCCGCCGCGCTTCTTATATATCAGTTGGGGAACGAAGTCGGGTTCGAGGATATGGCCGCGCAAGCCGATGGTCACCCACTCCTCGCCGTCGATCTCGAACCGGTAAACGGGGGTGTTGTACACCTTGTCTGATTTCGGCTTCTTCGCGCCTAGAAGCGTCGCGATCTTGGTTGCGGCGTCGTTCTTCTCGGTTACCACCAGCTTCATGTGGCCCTCCTTTATTGTTCGGGCCGCCCTTGCGGCCGCTTCGCTCACACGATTGCCCCATTCGTTTGTTTTACGTGTGCGGGGATGCCGCGCGCCGCGCCCGGGCGGTCGCGCAGTGCGTAGCATACACGATTGCGTGGCGTATGAGGGGAAATTTGGCGGCAAGGCGACGCAAACGTTGCTCCAGGCGAGGCCCGCCGGTGCAGAATACGTGTTGATTTCGTCGCTAAGCGGCGAAGGAATGACGGCGGTTTCAAGGACTCGGGCGGCCTTTTGGCACCTTGCGGTAGCCTACCTGGCAGGGAGGCCGTCGAGCACGCCGAACGTTCACGCCGAAAACGGACCACGACCGAACAACCGGCGGCGCCCGCATATCATCCGCGCACGAGCCATGCAACGCAAAGGGGTTGAGCATGATTCGCAAAGCTGCAAGCATCTGCTTAGGGATAGCCCTTCTCGTCGGCATCGGCGTCATCGGGCTGCACCTGACAAGCCCGGCCGACAGCTCTCCGGTCGCATCGGCGAAAAGCGCCATCGACAACACCAAAAACCAGGCCATGAACGCCGCGGTGGACGCGTCGGGGGTCAAGAGCAGCGTTTCCGACGCGCTCATGTCCCATGCCGGCGATATCTCCGCCACCACGGGCATCTCCACGACGCAGGTGCAGAGCGTCATCGAGGGGCTCGACATCCAGGATTGGCAGGTGGCGACGCTGCCCGAGGGCGCGCAGGCCACGGCCACCATTTCAGGGACCGCCGCCGGGGTCGAGGCGACGCTGACCACCTACGACGACCCGTCCTATGTCACCGTCTGCGCCTACGGACAGACCATCGACCTGGCCGTCCCCTCCTCGGCCCAGCAGTACCTCCCCTTGCTTTCCCTGGCCGCGTAAACGCGGCGCCGGCTCGCGCGCCTGCCCGCCAAGCGCACCGCGCGCGCAACGCGCCGGAATACCAGGCGCCGCACAACCGTAACCGCCCCGAAACCGCTCCGTAACGACCCCGCCCGAAGATGGGACGAGCGAACAAGGCGCATTCGCGCCTTGCAGCTTCCTATTCGAACGAGCATGGCAGGGGGTCGCGCATGGACGATCTGGTTGCGCATACCGCGCGCATCAACAAGGAACTCGCCCGATGGGGCGTGAAGTTCGGCCTGTACAAGAACGGCACCTTCAACGAACGCCTCTTCCCCTTCGACGCCATACCGCGCACCATTCCTGCCGCAGAATGGGAAGAGCTTTCGGTCGGCCTTTCGCAGCGCGTCCGCGCGCTCAACGCGTTTCTGGCCGACGTCTACGGCAAGCGCGCCATCATCGCCGACGGCGTCATCCCCGAGGACTTCGTGTTCACCTGCCCCGGCTGGCTCGCGCAATGCGACGGGCTCACGCCGCCGAAGAGCATCTACAGCCACATTTCCGGCATCGACTTGGTCCGGGGGCGCGACGGGCAGTGGTACGTGCTCGAGGACAACCTGCGCATCCCCTCGGGCGCCAGCTACCCGCTCATCGCGCGCACCATCACGCGCCGCTGCTCGCCGGCAACCTTCCAGCACGCCAACATCCGCGACAACCGCAGCTACGGCGCCATGCTCAAGCAGGTGATGGACCACGTGAACTGCGGCGGCATCAACGTCGTGTTCACCCCCGGCCGCTTCAACGCCGCCTACTTCGAGCACAGCTACCTTGCCGAGCAGACCGGGGCCGAGCTCGCCGAGGCGCAGGACCTCTACGTGCGCGACGACCGCCTGTACCTGCGCGGCTACGACGGCGACGTGCGCGTCGGCGCGGTGTACCGCCGCGTTTCCGACGAATACCTCGACCCGAACTGCTTCCTCCCCGAAAGCGTCATCGGCGTGCCGAACATCATGTGCGCCTACCGCGCCGGCAACGTCGCCATCATCAACGCGCCGGGCAACGGGGCCGCCGACGACAAGGGCCTGTACTACTTCGTCCCGAAGATGGTCGAGTACTACCTCGGGGAAACCCCCATCCTGCACAACGCGCCCACCTACCTGCCGCTCTACGAAAAGGATCGCGCCTACACGCTTTCGCACCTGGACAGCCTCGTCATCAAGGACACCGCTGAGGCCGGCGGCTACGGCGTCATGTTCGGGGCGAACCTCACGCCCGAAGCGCGAGGCGACCTGGCAGCGCGCATCGCGGCCGAACCGCGGCGTTGGATCGCGCAGGAAGTGATCGACTTCGAGGAGCTGCCGACCTACATCAACGGCGAGATCGTCCACCGCAAGGCCGACCTGCGCGCGTTCGTGCTCACCGACGGCACGGTCGAGGCCTGGCCGAGCGGGCTTACGCGCTACGCGCGCGAGGAAGGCAACGCCATCGTCAATTCGTCCCAAGGAGGAGGGTTCAAAGACACATGGGTGCTCAACGACTAAGCAAGGAAAACCGCCTGTACTGGCTCGGGCGCTACAGCGAGCGCGCGCTCATCACCATCGAGCACGTGTCCCGCGCATGGGACACCTCCCTCGACGGCGGGCAGGTCGATTACGCCGATTGGTGCCGCCGCATGGAGATCCCCTGCGACTACGAAAGCGCCGCGGCATTTTTGGAAAGTTACCTGTTCGACGACGAGAACCCCAACTCGGTGCCCTCGAGCGTCAACCGCGCCTTCGACAACGCCGTGATGCTGCGCGAGATCATCACCTCGCAAACGCTTTCGTACCTGCAGCTGGCGAAGAACACGATTGACGCCGCGAACGCCTCCGACGCGCCGATGCTCGACCTGCAGCAGGTGCGCGACTACCTGATGGCCTTCAAGGGCTGCGCCGACGAGAACATCGTCGACGAGGCGACGCGCATGACGCTCAAGTGCGGGTCGACCGTCGAGCGCATCGATTTGATGGTGCGCCTGGACTGGAAGACCGACCGGCTGCAGCAGGAATGCGACCGCCTTGCCAGCCGGCTGCGCCGCACGCACCTGCCGCGCGACGGGCGGCGCCTCCAGCTTTTAGGCGACGTGGCCGGATGCACCAACGTCGAGGAGAACCGCCGCGTGCTGCTCGATTGCGTCGAGCAGCTTCTGCCGGGCATGTAGCCGTTTTCGCAGGATAAGGGAAAGATCCTCATGAAACGACTCAGCTACGCGTTCACCACCACGGTCGAGTTCAGCGCGCCGGTGACCGACCACGTCTTCGTGCTGCGCTGCCTGCCCGCCACGCGCGAGGGGCAGCAGGTGCGCGGTCACCTTGCACTCGACCCGCCCGCAACCTTCACCGTCCAGACCGACTCGTTCGGCAACCTGCTCGCCTGCGGGCGGATCGACGAGGCGCACGGCTCGTTCACCTACCGGGCCCTCGGCGAGGCGCTCGTCGAAGATTCGGGCGCGCAGGGTTTGATCGAAAGTGGCGAAGGAACCTGCGCGCAAACCGGCGCAAAGCGCAGCGCCGTCCACCCCATTTTCAGCTACCCTTCGCAGCTTGCCCGCGCCGACGACGCCATCGTCGCCTTCGCACGCGCAGCGGGGTGCGACGCCAGCAGCTCAGCTTCTTCAAGCAGCGCCTCCCCTCGCGAAATCGCCCTGCGCGCCATCGAGCTCACACACGCACTGCACGCGCGCCTGCGCTACGAGCCGCGCTCCACCGACGTGCACACCACGGCGGCGCAGGCCTTCGCGCAGGGCTGCGGAGTCTGCCAGGATTTCGCCCACATCATGGTGGCCGCCCTGCGCGAGTGGGGCGTGCCGGCGCGCTACGCCTGCGGCATCACCGAGGGCGAAGGAGCCACGCACGCATGGGCGCAGGCCCATATTGGCGACAGGTGGATCGGCCTCGACCCAACCCGCGACAAAATCTGCGACGAAAGTTATCTGGTGTTGGCAGTCGGGCGCGACTGGTCCGACTGCCCGGTGGAGCGCGGCGTGTTTTTGGGCAACGCCGACCAAACCCAAACCGTGTTCATGGAAGTGATGGATCAATAAGATGAAGATGGAAGTTGCAAGCGCGGAGCTGTTCGTCGACGAGCGCATCCGCATCTGGAAAAACCGCCTGGAACCTGAAGGCGGGCCGGCGGAGGGCGCCGGAAGAGCGTCCATCGTCACCGGCATCCACGGCGACGAGCTCGAAGGGCAGTACGTCGCCTTCGAGCTGGCGCGGCGCATCAAGGAGCATCCCGAGCACCTCGCGGGCACGGTGGACATCTACCCTGCGATGAACCCGCTCGGCGTCTCCACCATCACCCGCGGCGTGCCGCTGTTCGACCTGGACATGAACCGCGTGTTCCCCGGCTGCGAGGACGCGTCCTTAACCGAGCACCTCACGCGCGCCATGGTCGACGACATCGCCGGGTCGACGCTGGCCTTCGACATCCACGCGAGCAACATCTTCTTGCAGGAGCTGCCGCAGATCCGCATCAACGAGATCACCGCGGAGCGCCTGGTACCGCTCGCCCGCCGCGCCGGGGTGGACTTCGTCTGGGTACATTCAGCGGCCACGGTGCTGCAATCCACGCTCGCCTACAGCCTCAACGACATCGGTGTGCCGTGTTTGGTGGTGGAAATGGGCGTCGGGATGCGCATCACGAAGGAATACGGCGACGCGCTCATCGACGGCATCTTCAACCTGCTTATCGACCAGGGCATATGGACCGGCCCGCGCCCTGCGGCCCTCAAAGAGCCCATCGTGTCGACCGACGGCGAGGTGAGCTTCCTCAATGCCGATGCGGCCGGCATCTTCCTTCCCACCGCGCACCATTCCAACATGGTCGCGCGCGGACAGGAGCTTGGCATCATCGCCGACGCGACAACCGGCGAAATCAAGCAGCATGTGGAAAGCCCCACCGACGGCCTGCTGTTCACCCTGCGAGAATACCCCGTCGTCACGCCCGGGTCGCTGCTCGCCCGCATTCTGGGAGGTCTGAAATGAAGGAAACCATCCTCTACAGCATCGAGATGCCCTATCGAGGCCAGCTTCACATCAAGGGTTTCTCGTTCGGATCCGGCGAGCCGACCGTCTGCGTCGTGGGCGCCCTGCGCGGCAACGAGGTGCAGCAGCTCTACATCTGCTCGCAGCTCGTGCACCGGCTGCGCCGCATCGAGGCGAAGGGCGGCATCGCCGCCGGCAAGCAGATCATGGTCATCCCCTGCGCGAACCACATCTCCATGAACGTGGGCAAGCGCTTCTGGAGCATGGACAACACCGACGTGAACCGCATGTTCCCCGGCTACGATCAGGGCGAGACCACGCAGCGCATCGCGGCGGGGCTGTTCGAGGCCGTGCGCGGCTGGCGTTACGGCATACAGATGGCGTCGTTTCACCTGGAAGGCGATTTCCTGCCGCATATCCGCGTGATGGCCGGTCCCGGCCCCGACGCGGCGGCGGGCGATAAGTTCGGCATGCGCTACGTGATGACGCACCAGCCCGACCCCTTCGACACCACCACGCTGAACTACAACTGGCGCCTTTGGGACACCGACGCCTATTCGCTGTACGCGGAAAAGACCGACACGGTCAACGAGGAGTCGGCGCAGGAGGCGGTGCGGGCGTCGCTGCGCTTCATGGCGAACATCGGCGCCATCGACTACCCCTGCCATCAGGGTTTCCGCTCCTCGCATATCGACGAGAGCGTGCTGGTGGGCGTGCACACCACGCGCGGGGGCGTCTTCCGCCTGCTCGCGCATCCGGGCGATACCCTTTCGCGCGGCGAGGTGGGCGCGCAGGTGCTCAACCCGCTCACCGGGGAGATCGTCGAGGAGGTGCGCGCCGAATCGGGCGGCATCGTGTTCTTCACCTGCAACCGCCCGCT
>CAVGWX010000050.1:0-15282 GCA_963633085.1 Prevotella sp. CAG:279
TGTGGGTGACCATCCTGTTCTATCCGCTGTGGCTGTTCGCCGACAACATGTTCTACGCGGCCTACTCCGAGCGCACGGCGCTCTCCATTGCGCTGGCGGTCGTCGTCGGGGTCGTGCTGGTGGCCGTCACGGTCGCCTTCGCCCGGCTCTCGCAGCCCTGGGCGGCTCACCGCGCCCATGCGCGGGACGTCTCCAAGCTTGCGTTCGTGCACCGCGAGCGGCTCTGGGCCGTCGCGTGCGTGGTGGTGGGCCTCGTGATGATCGCGTTTGCCACCTGGTACAACCTTTTCGTGCGGCCGACGGCGGGGGTGTAGGGCTGTGGCTTCGCTACACGATTACATCCTTTCGGATGAGGCGGTGCCGCCCGAGCTTGCGCCTGCCCGCATCGCCGTTCTGTGCGTTGGGAACCGCTTGATGCTCGACGACGGTCTCGGCCCCGCCGTCTTCGACGAGCTGATGCGCGGTTGGGAGATTCCCGACAACGTCGAGGTGCTTGATCTGGGCTGCTTGACGCTGGCCATGATCGATCGGGTCGACGCCTTCGACGTCATCATCACCGTCGATGCCGTCGAGGATACGGGCGAGCCTGCCGGGACCATCGTGCGCTATCCGCCTGATGCCATGGCGCGCCACGTGGGCATCAACGCGAGCCTGCACGATCTGAAGCTCGTGGACCTGTTCGACGCTGCGGCGCTTTTGGGCTACAAGGCCGAGGGGCTGTGCCTGGGCATGCAGGTGCTCAACGCGTCGCCCGCCGAGGCGACCGTGGGCCTGACGCCGCCGGTTCACGACGCGCTGCCGCTTTTGGTGGATATCGTGGTCGGGGAGCTTGCGCGGCTGGGCAGCCCGCTTACGCCTTTGGCTGCTCCGCGCGCCTGATGCGATCGAGCATGAAGTCGCGCACGTCGTCTCGCGGGATGTCGAGCGACACGGACAGCTCGTCGCACAGGAGGTTCTCAGCCAAATCGAGGTACTTCCGGTCCACGGCGGTGGGCTTGTGGCCGGCGTCCTCGCGCGCGAGCGAACGCTCGTGGCAGGTTTTGATGATGGGTACGAGGTCCTTCGGGGAAAGCGATTTGAGGTACGCGTCGTAGGTTTCCTTGACATGGCGCTGCAAAAGGGAGGTGGTGGAGCCGTCCTTGGCTTTGATCCCCCCGACCTCGGCGACGTCGGCGTCGGCGATGGAATCTATGAGATCGAGCGCCTCCTGCTTGCCCATCACCGCGCGAAGCACCGGGGGCTTGGCCATCTCGCAGGCCACGAACAGCTTCAGCGAACGCTCGAAGAGGGCATGCAACTCCCAATAGTCTTTACCTTCGAAATAGTTTTCACGCTTGCTCGCGACAGTGCAGACGCTGTGCTTGAAGATGACGGTATCGCCGATGGATAGCATGAGGCCTCCTAGACTTCGTGCGAAAGCTGATGACGGCAGGCGCGCCGCATCGTTCGCTGCGTGTGGAGGGCTGCTCGGCCGGCGTTTCGATACGTCGGCGCATCAAGTATAGCCGCTTGCGATGAATTGTTCGTGAAGCGCGCGCGGCGCCTGCCGGACCTGCTACTTCTTGCCGCAGTTGGGACAGAGGTCGGCGAGGAAGCACTCCTCGCAGCGGGGGCGGCGCGCGATGCAGGTCTGCCGCCCGAAGAGCACCCACTGATGGTTGATGGGGCCCCAGAAGCTGCGCGGGTAGAGCTTCAGGAGCGCTTGCTCGGTCTTCGCCGGCGTGTCGCAGGAAGGCCCGACGAGCTTGAGCTTGTGCGCGATGCGGAACACGTGCGTGTCCACCGCGATGCCCTCGACGATGCCGAACGCCTCGTTGAGCACCACGTTCGCGGTCTTGCGGCCAACTCCGGGCAGCTTTTGCAGCTGGGCCATATCGCGGGGGATCTCGCCGCCGAAATCGCTCACCACCATGCGGGCGCACTTGATGCAGTTGGCGGCCTTGGCATGATAAAAGCCGATCGTCTTGATGATGCCCTCGACCTCGACGATGTCGGCCGCCGCCAAATCTTGCGGGGTGGGGTAGCGCCGCCACAGCTCGGGCGTCACCTTGTTCACGCCCTTGTCGGTGGTCTGCGCGGAAAGCAGCACCGCGATGGTGAGCCGAAACGGGTCGCCGCCGTATTCAAGCGCGCATTCGGCTGCCGGGTAGTGCTCGTTCATGCGCTCGGCGATCTCAAGCGCTCGCTCGCGTTTGTCGGCCATGAGCTCTCTGGGCATGCGTATCAACCTTTCCCGCGTTTCTATTTCGGTGACAGTATAGCGCCGGCAGGATATCTGACGGCCGGCTTGCGCCGGCAAAAATCTGACGCGCCTTCGGTGCTGACCTATTGATGTGCGAGCTGTCGCTCGCACCCACGAAAGAGCCTGATGGAAAAGGGAATCTAATAAGAATTTGTGGGGTCGAGCGAAAGCTCGGGCCCTTACCCGAGAGTACCGAAGGTGCGACGCATATTTCCCGGGCGAGCAAGCGCGCGGTCAACGGTCGGCATATCCGGTTCCGCCCGCGTGTTAAAAATCTGACGCGCCTTCGGTGCTGACCTATTGATGTGCGAGCTTTCGCTCGCACCCACGAAAGAGCCTGATGGAAAAGGGAATCGAATAAGAATTCGTGGGGTCGAGCGACAGCTCGACCCTAACTTGAGAGCACCGAAGGTGCGACGGTGATTATAAGGGGCGCGCGTGACTGGTGGTTGCGGGTTGGCCTGTGCAGGATGCCGACATGAGCGCCGCGCCGCTACCTCGGTGCATGCCGGAATGCCCCGGCGAGGGCGGCGTGGTACACTGCGGTAAACGTTGTTGATGCCCGCCGCGCCCGCCTTTTGCCGATCGCGGCTTTTCGTATGAGGGGATAGCGCCTGCATGCTGATCGATTCGCTTACGTTTGCCCTGGAAAATTCCGAATGCCTCGACGCCTTCTGGGGAAATCTCGACGAAGGGCGCGACGGCACCCTGGGCGTGGCCATGAGCGCGCGCCCGTTTCTCATAGCGGCGCGGTTTTGCCATAAGCCCGCGCCGACGCTCGTCGTGGTTGCCGGCGAGGATGCGGCCTTGTCTTTCGCGCGCAGCCTGTCAAGCTACCTGGGCGAGGGCAAGGTGCTGCGCTTCCCCGAGCGAGTTGACCTTCCCTTCGCGAAGAAGGGCCCCGACCTTGCCGTCGTCGCGCGGCGCATGGAGGCGGCCTGGGCGCTGCAGACCGCTCGCGAGGTGATCGTCGTCGCGAGCGCCCGCGCGCTTCTGCGCACGCTGGCGCCCGTCGGCGCGAACGCTGCGGCGCCGCTGGCGTTTCGCGCGGGCTGCGACCTTGCTGACGGCGTCGGCTTTGCCGAGGGGTGCGACCCCGCCGGCGCGTACACCCTCGCCGAAGCGGGCGTTGCGTCGTTCGACGACGTCGCCCCGGCTCTCGAGGCGCGCGGCTACCTCAACACCGGCGAGCTTGACGGTCCGGGGACGTTCTGCGTGCGCGGCGGAACCATAGACGTGTATCCCGGCAACCTCACCTATCCGGTCAGGCTCGACTTCTTCGGCGACGAGATCGACGAGATCCGCCGCATCGTCCCCGCGACGGGCCAGACCATCGCCAGCCTCGACGCGGTCGAGATCTTCCCGGTGGTGGAATTTTCCGCGAGCAAATCGGGCATCGCGCGAGCGCGCAAGAAGCTTGCCGCCCAAGCGGGCACGAACCCGGCGCTGCGGCAGGTTCACGAGCATCTGGAAAACCTCGCCGGCGGCGTGCGCTTCGAGGGCAGCGACGTGCTGTTGCCCTACCTCTACGACAATCCGGTCACGCTCGGCGCGTATCTGTCGCCCGGCGCGCTTTCGGTGCTGGTGGAGCCGCGCAGCCTCTTCGACGACATGACCCACGCCTCCGAGGAGATAGCCGCGCGCGCCAAGGGCGGTAACATCGCGCTCGAGGGGCTCTTCGCCGCCCCTGCTCAGGTGAGCTTTGGTGCTGGTCAGCGGGCCACCTACGTTTCCATCATGCGCGCGGGCGGGGGCGTTGACGCCGAGCTTCCCGTCAAGCGCGTCGAGGTGGCGGGGCACCCCGACAAGCTCTTCGGGCGCCTGCGCACGCTCATCGATTCCGGCTACACCGTCGTCTTCAGCGCGCCGAACCGCCGCAGCCGCGCCGACATGATGCTCGCGTTCGTGGACCACGGCCTTCCCATACAGGAATGGCTCGATGCCGCCGAGGACCCCGACGAGATCGACGGCGTGAAGCGCCGCCGCCTGCGCCGCGCGGTCGTCAACGTGGTGGACACCGACATCCCCTTGGGCATGATCATCCCGAAGGCGAAGATCGCCATGATCAGCGTTTCCGACACGCAGGGCGCCTCCAGCGCGCGCCCGAGCCGCCACGTCGACATCACCGAGGTCACCTTCCCCTTCAAGCCGGGCGACTACGTGGTGCACGCCCAGCACGGCGTGGCGTTTTTCAAGGAACTTGTGCGCCGCGAGATCGACGGCACCGCACGCGACTATTTGCTGCTGCTCTACGCCGACGACGACAGGCTCTTCGTCCCCGTCGAGCAGCTCGATCGCGTGACCCGCTATGTGGGGCCGGAAGGGGCCTCGCCGCGCCTGACGCGCCTGAACACCGCCGACTGGTCGCGCGCCATGAAGAAGGCGACCGCCGCCACGAAGAAGCTCGCCTTCGATTTGGTGGACGTCTACGCGCGCCGTGCGAGCGCGCAGGGTTTCGCCTTCGGGGAGGATACGCTTGCGCAGCAGCAGATGGAGGAGAGCTTCCCGTACCAGGAAACCCCCGATCAGCTTGCCGCCATCGCCGACGTGAAGGCCGATATGCGCTCGAACAAGCCCATGGACCGCCTCGTGTGCGGCGACGTGGGCTTCGGCAAGACCGAGGTGGCCCTGCGCGCGGCGTTTCTGGCCACGCAGGACGGAAAGCAGGTCATGGTGCTGTGCCCGACCACCATCCTGGCGCAGCAGCACTACACCAACTTCAAGGACCGCTTCGACCCCTTCGGCGTCACCGTCGAGGTGCTCTCGCGCTTCCGCACGCCCGAGCAGCAGTCGCGCGCGCTGGCCGGCTTCGCCGATGGCAGCGTCAGCGTGCTCGTCGGCACGCACCGGCTGCTCTCGCGCGACGTGAACCCGCATGATCTGGGGCTCGTCATCATCGACGAGGAGCAGCGCTTCGGCGTGGGGCACAAGGAGCAGCTGAAGAACCTGCGCGAATCGATCGACGTGCTTACCTTGTCGGCCACGCCCATCCCGCGCACCATGCAGATGTCGCTGTCGGGGGTGCGCGATATGAGCCTGATCCTCACCCCGCCCGACGAGCGGCGCCCGGTCGAGGTGCACGTGGGGGAGTGGGACCCCGACCTGGTCTCCGCCGCCATCAGGCGCGAGCTGGCGCGCGACGGCCAGGTGTACTACGTGTCGAACCGGGTGCGATCGATCGAGGAGGCCGTCCGGCGCGTGCAGGCGGCCGCCGGCGAGGCGCGCGTGGGCGTGGCGCACGGCCAGATGGACCGCGACAGCCTGGAGCGGGTCATGGAGGAATTCTCCGCCGGGCAGCTCGACGTGCTCGTGGCGACGACCATCATCGAATCGGGCATCGACAACCCGCACACCAACACGCTCATCATCGAGGATTCGCAGCGCTTGGGCCTGGCTCAGATGTACCAGCTCAAGGGCCGCGTCGGCCGCGGCTCCGCGCAGGCCTACGCGTTTTTCATGTTCCCCGAGCACGTCACGCTCACCGAGGAGGCCGCCGCGCGCCTCACCGCGCTCGGCGAGCACACCGACCTGGGCAGCGGCATGCGCATCGCCATGCGCGATCTGGAGATCCGCGGCGCGGGGTCGATCATGGGCGCGGAGCAGTCGGGCAACATGTCGGCGGTGGGCTTCGATCTGTTCGCGCAGATGCTCGGTGCGGCGGTGAGCGCCACGCGCGAGGGCGACCTTGCGGCCGACGCGCTGCCGCCCGCGCTTTCCGACATCACGGTGAACCTTCCCGGGCACACCTATCTTCCCGAAGAATACATTCCCGATGCCGACGAGCGCGTGCTGTGGTACCGCAAGATCGCCGCCGCGGCGACCGTCGGGCTCGTCGACGAGCTGCTCGCCGACCTTTCGGGCAAGCGTCCCGACATGCCCGATGCGGCGCGCAACCTGTTCGAGAAGGCGCGCGTGCGGGCGTTTGCCAGCGAGCATCACATCAAGACGGTGTCGGTGGTCGCGGGCAAGCTCGTCGTCGAGCCGATCGACATCCCGCGCGACAAGATGACGCCCCTGCGCCGCAGCGGCGGGCGCTACCTTGCTGAGAAGCGCAAGCTGCAGCTGCCGCTCAAGCATTTCAAGCTCAAGGAGGGCGAGGCGCTCTTTTCCGCCGTCGGCGGCTTTCTGCGCGAGATGTACGGGGAGGAATAGGCCCAGGTTTATTGGGCTCTGCCGGCCAGGTCCGCAGCCGTATGCGCGGCAAGGCCGCTCGGCGCGGCGGCGGTGATGGGCGCGGAAAACGCGATTGCGGGCTACCTTTGCGCGGCGGCGTCGGCCTCAAGCGCCGCCTGCTCGAACTGCAGGAGGGCCGCCCGTATCAGCGCGGGCCTTCCCTCGCCCCAGGGCTGCCCGTCGGCGCGCACCAGGCGGTGCGCGGGCACCACGATGGCGAGCGGGTTGGCGCGCACGGCCTGCCCGATCGCCCGATGGGCCCCGGCGTGCCCGATGGCCGCGGCCAGGCTCGCCGCTGTCGTGGTGTGCCCGTAGGCGACCTTCTCAAGCGCCGCCCATACCTGGTTTTGGAACGCCGATCCGAACGTCTTGTGGGGGAAGGAGAAGGCGCGCCGTTTGCGCGCGAAGTATTCCTGGAGCTGCGTGGCCGCCTGGTTGGTGGCGCTGCTCGGCGCGAAGGCACCGGAAAGCGCGGCCCGCCCGAGCACGATGCGCGTGACCGCGCCGCCTTGTTCCTCGATGGTGATGGGGCCTGCGGGGGTGTAGTAGGAGTAGTGCGCCGCTGCGGTCATGGAAAAAGCCCCCCTTCAGTTGAGTTTTACCAAGTATATCTGTTTCGGCTCTTTCGCGGCGGGCGCTCAAAGCAACCTACATGCGCTAGAATACTCTGCGTGAAAACGATCCCAACGAGGAAAGGGGCCGACGTGTTCCAGCCGGTGAAAATCGCTCCGTCCATCCTGTCGGCGGACTTCATGAACCTCTCGCGCGACATCAGCGTCATCGAGCAAGGTGGGGCGGGCTTTGTGCACGTCGACGTCATGGACGGGCATTTCGTGCCGAACCTCACCATGGGCGTGCCGGTGGTCAAGCAGCTCAAGAAGATCACGAATCTGCCGCTTGACGTCCATCTCATGATCAGCAACCCGCTCGACCAGCTTCCGTGGTTTCTGGAAGCGGGAGCCGATATCGTCACGGTGCATGCCGAGGCTTGTGCGGGCTATCAGCTTGAGCGCGCCGTTAAGCTCATCCACGAGGCGGGGGCGAAGGCCGCCGCGTCGGTGAAGCCGCGCACGCCGGTCGAGGTGCTCGCTCCGGTCATGGCCGATCTGGACATGGTGCTCGTGATGAGCGTCGAGCCGGGCTTTTCGGGGCAGAGCTTCATCGAAGGGTCCGACCGCAAGGTCGCCCGCGTGGTCGAGCTTGCCCGTGCGGTGGGGGCGCACCCATTGATCGAGGTCGACGGCGGCATCGGCGTTGCCACGGCGCCGCTCGTGGCCGCGGCCGGCGCCGACGTGCTCGTGTGCGGCAACGCCGTCTGCGGCGCGGCCGACCCGGCCGCCGCGATCGCCGATATCACGCGCGTCGCCGAGGCTGCGCGCACGGCCGCGCTCGGCGCCGTCGAGGAGGCCTAAGGCTCATGGTGGCGAAGGTACCCGACGATTACATCTATCTCGACTACGCCGCGACGGCCCCGTTGTGCGAGGAAGCGGCCGTGGCGATGGCCCCCTATCAGGTATGCGGGCGCGCGAACCTTTCCGTGGGCGCGAACGCGAACAGCCTGCACGTGCCGGGCCGTGCCGCGTTCGCGGCGCTCGAAGGCGCGCGAAAGCAGATCGCCGGCGCGCTCGGCGCGTCGCGTCCCGACGAGATCATCCTTACGAGCGGAGCCACCGAAGCCGATAACGCCGCGCTGTTCGGCTTGAGCTCTGCCGCCGTGGCCGCGCGCAAGCGCGCCGGGTCGGGCGATTTCACGCCGCATATCATCGTTTCGGCCATCGAGCACGACGCCGTCTTGGCTCCCGCCGCGCGCCTCGCCTCCCAGGGCTGGCGCGTCACGCGGCTTGCCCCGGATGCGGGGGGCTTCATCACCCCCGAGGCGCTCGCCGACGCGATCGATGCCGACACGGTGCTCGTGAGCGTCATGGCCGCCAATTCGGAGGTGGGAAGCGTCCAGGACGTCGCGGCGCTCGCGAAGGTCGCCCGTGCCTCCGGAGCGCTGTTCCACACCGACGCCACCCAGGCGCTTGGCAAGGTGGAGGTCGACGTGGGGAAGTGGGGCTGCGACGCGGCCTCGTTCTCCGGCCACAAGATCGGCGCGCAAAAGGGCATCGGCGCGCTGTACCTGCGCTCGCGCACCCCCTTCGACGCCTTTTTGCTCGGCGGCGGCCAGGAGGCCGGCCGGCGCAGCGGCACGCAGAACGTCGCAGGCGCCGTCGGCTTCGCGGCCGCGCTTACGGCCGCGCAAGCCATGCGGGCCTCCGAGCAGGCGCGCCTCGCGGCCCTGCGCGACAAGCTCTACGCCGCGCTATGCTCGCGTTCGGGCGTGCGCGCGACGGTCAGCGTCGCTCCCGGTGACACGGCCTATCTTCCCAACATCGTGCACGTGCTCGTGGACGACCTGGAAAGCGAGACGCTCATCCTGCGCTTCGACATGCGCGGCTTCGGGGTTTCGGGCGGCTCGGCGTGCTCGTCGCATTCGCTCGAGCCGAGCCATGTGCTGCGCGCGCTCGGCATCGATGCGGATGCCGCGCACGGGGCCCTGCGCATATCGATGGGGCGCTACACGACCGCCGAGGACATCGACGCCTTCATCGATGCGTTCGACGGCGTTTTGAACTGGGAATGATCGGGAAAGAGGGCAGGGCGATGGAGCTGGTGACCACCCATACGCATACGAACTACACCGGACACGGGCACGGCAGCGTTTCCGAGCTTGCGGCGGCGGCCGCGGCAGCGGGCGTGAGCGTGCTGGCCGTGACCGAGCATTTCCCGATGTCAGCCGAGATGGACCCGACCAACGAGATCTCCATGCCCTGGGACGCCCTAGGCGACTACCTTTCCGATATCGCGCGTGCCGACGAGGCGCACGCGGGCATGGAGGTCATCGCCGGATGCGAGGTCGACTGGCTCGGCGCCGACGAGGATCGCGATCTCGCCTCCTGCGACTTCTCGCCGTTCGGCATCGTGCTCGGCAGCGTCCACTTCGTGGATCTGTGGGCCTTCGACGACCCGGCCGAGGAGCAGCGCTGGCATGACGTGGGCGTCGACGCCGTGTGGAGGCGCTATTTCGAGATCTGGTGTGAGGCGGCAAGCTGCGAAAGCGCGCCGTTTACCGTTATGGCGCACCCCGACCTCGTGAAGAAGTTCGGCTATCGTCCCAGCTACAACCTGCAGCCAACCTACGACGCCTGCGCCGAGGCGGTCCGCGCGGCCGGGCGCATGGTGGAGCTGAACACGTCGGGCGCCACCTATCCGTGCGCGGAGATGTTCCCCGCAACCGACCTTCTGCGCACGTTTCGCCGCGCGGGCATTCCGTGCACCATCGGCAGCGATGCCCACGACCCCGCGGTGGTGGTGCGCGGCATCGAGCAGGGGTACCGCGTGCTGTACGAGGCGGGCTATCGCTGCGTGACGGTGCCCACCAAAGACGGCGACCGCCGCGAGATCCCGCTTCGCTAAGTCTGCTCGAAAGAGGAGGGGAGGCCGTTTCCCTACCAGTTGACCTGGATGGTCCCCGGCTTGCCGTCGATGAACGCCCCGATGCGCGCCGGTTTGCGCCCGGTGCGCGCCTCGAACTCCCGCACGAACACCTCCGCACCTTCCGGCGGCACGGCCACCAAAAGCCCGCCGGAGGTCTGCGGGTCGCACAGCACGCCCATGCGGTTGTCGAACTCGAAATCGTCCAGGTCGCCTTGCGCCACGAACTCGCTCGCCCATTCGACGATACCGAACGTCTTGCCCGGGCGGCAGTAGTCGCAGGAAAGCTCATAGACGCCGTCGAACAGCGGCAGCGCCGACCAATCGAGCGTAACGGCGCACGCCGAAGCATCCACCATCTCGTGCAGATGCCCGGCAAGCCCGAAACCCGTCACGTCGGTGCAGGCGCGCATGCCGGCGGCCAGGCCCGCCTCGGCTCCGGCGCGGTTGAGCTCCATCATCCCCTCGATCGCCGGGCGCAGATCTGCGTCGGTTTTAAGGCCGGCACGAAGCGCGGCGTTCATGATGCCCGTGCCGATGGTCTTCGTGTAGAACAGCACGTCGCCGGGAAGGGCCCCGCCGTTTCTCACCATTTTCTTCGGATGCACCAGGCCGAACACCGACAGGCCGTATTTCGGCTCGTCGTCCTCGATGGAGTGCCCGCCGACGACGAACGCCCCGGCCTCGCGCACCTTGTCGGCGCCGCCGCGTATGACCTCCCCGACAACCTCCGTGCCCAGGCAGCTGGGAAACGCGAGGATGTTCAGGGCCGTCACGGGCCGCGCGCCCATGGCGAACACGTCGGAAAGCGCGTTGGCCGCGGCGATCGCCCCGAATTCGTACGGGTCGTCGACCACGGGCGTGAAGAAGTCGAGCGTGAGCACGGCGGCGTTTTCCTCGTCGACCTGGTAGACGGCGGCGTCGTCTGAGGTGTCGAACCCGAGCAGGATGTTCGGGTCGGGCAGGGCGGGGGCTATGCTCTTCAGGATTTCCGTGAGGTCACCCGGACCCCATTTCGCTGCTCAACCGCCCTTATCGGTGAGCGTGGTCAGCCGAATGCGGTCGCCGTCGTTGATGGGGTTCTCCGGTATGTTTCCCTGTTCGCTCATCGATTCCTTGCTTTGGTTTCAGGTGCTGCCATTGATGCGGAAAAGTATAGCGCAAGCCTGTTTGCAGGTGCCCTGGCGCCGGCCCTTGAATAGGTTCAACCGACCCAGCCGTTATCGCCTTGCCCGAAACATCGGCCAAAGATGCCAACTGATGCGCCCTAGGGCAAGACGGCCACGACGATCATCGTTGAGAACCCCGCATCTTCGATGGCGTGCAGGTCGGCCGTAAGCACCAGTTGGTCGGCCTTGACGCGCTGGCGTGGGGACACATGGAGCTTAAAGGGCCCTCCGTCAAGGGCTGAGGTGCCAAGGCCGACGTGCACGAGAACCTGCGTGCCGTCGTCCGCTGCGATGGTGAGCGCATGACGCGTCGGTGCCACCTGGACGACGGTGCCGGCAATCGGCGCGTGGACGTCGCCAACAGCGGGGACCACCCCGAAACACCTTCCTAAGCTGCCGCCGGAAAACGCCTTGTCGGGAATGTCCCCCATGCCCACAAACTCGCCGTCGGCTGGAGCGGCCAGCTCGCAGGCGGGCGGTTCCGACGAATGGGGGCATTTCTCGGCGCGAGTGCCGCGAAAGCCCGCCAGTGCGCCGGCGCTGTCGGCTCCGTCGGCGCAAGCCTTGCGTAAGCTCGCCTCGGCTTCGACCACCAGCTGCTTTGTTGCCTCCACTTTGCGGATGGGCACCGAAAGCTCGTCGACGCCGAGCGCTATCAGGCGCCGAATGGCCTTGGGGTCGGCGGCCAGCTGGCCGCACATGCCTGTGGGCACACCGTGCGCGCGTCCAGCTTCTGCGCACATCCCGATCAGACGGTACACGGCTTCGTGGTGCGGTTGGAAATAGCGCTCGAGCCCTCGCGCCTCGCGGTCGAGCGCCAGGGCATATTGCGTGAGATCGTTCGTGCCGATGCTGAAGAAGCTCGTCTTGCAGGCAAGCTCGTCAGCGCACAGCGCCGCCGCCGGCGTCTCCACCATGATGCCCAGCTCGGGCACCTTGAAGGGGATTTTTTCGCGCTCGAGCTCTTCCGCTGCTGCCTGCACTTCCCGATGTATGGCGTCGATCTCCCACGCGGCGGCGATCATGGGGAACATGACCTTGAGATTGCCCGCCACGCCGGCTCTGAGCAGCGCCCGAAGCTGCGTGCGGAACAACATGGGGCGTTCGAGCGAGACGCGCGCGCCTCTGAGGCCTAGCGCCGGGTTGGATTCTCCGGGAAGTTTAAGCCAGGGGGCCTTTTTGTCCGATCCGACGTCCATGGTGCGGATAACGACCTCCTTGCCCGCCATGGCTTCAAGAACGGTCCGGTAGGCCTCGTATTGCTCGTCCTCGCTGGGCGCCACGTCGCGGCCGATGAAAAGGAACTCTGTTCTGAACAGGCCTACTCCGTCGGGATCGGCCGCAAGCAGCGCATCGACATCCCAGGGGCCTTCGATATTGGCGCAGACCTTCGTGCGGCGGGGGATGGCGGCTGCGGCGCGCGCCCGGTCTTGCGCACGGGATTGCTCGGCGTGCAGCTTGGCCATGTGCTCGAGGGCGGCCGTCCGGGTTGCCTCGTCGGGGTCGACGATGACCGTTTCGGTATCGGAGTCCACGATGATGAACGACCCCCGCTTCGCTTCGGCGAGCGCCTCGGCGCTTCCGAACAGATAGGGGATTCCGAGGTTGCCCGCCATTATCGAGGCGTGGGAGTTCGCCGATCCCTTCTCGGTAAGCAGCGCGCCTATGAGGTTTTCGGGTATGCCAATAAGCTGGGCTGGGCTGATGCGCGTTGCGCAGACGGCGCTGCGCTGAGAGGGAACACCGTCTGAGCCTTCCAGGATGGCTGCGAGCCGCTCGCCCACGCCGCGCACGTCGTCTTGCCGTGCGCGCAGGTACTTCGATTTCAGGTTGGCGAATTCGCCCGCGATCTCATCGGCGGCGGCACGTGCCGCCTGAGCCGCGCTCAGACCGTGGTCTCTTATGCCCTGCTCGGCCTTTTTGGCGAAGGCCTCATCTGCCAGGATGTACTGAACGGTTTTGCCGATGTCGGAGTTTTCGCCTTCGGCCGGGTTTCGCTCGATGCTCCTCTTAAGGCAAGCCATTGCAGCATGCAGGCGTTCGAGCTCGTGTGCCGCATTGCCGCTCGCGCGCTTTTCAGGAACCTGGCCTTCTGCAATGCAGTGTATGGGCCCGGCGAAATAGCCCTTCTGGGCAACGTTGCAGCTTACTGTTTTCACGGGGTCCCTCCTACAGCTTCTCGTTCATGAGGCGCTTCAGCGCGTCTGCGGCCTTCTGGGCGTCGGGGCCTGTGGCGCGTACGGTGAGCATATCGCCCGGGGCGGCTTCGAGCAGCATCAGCTCGACGACGCTTTTGGCGCTGGCCGTGCGCCCCGCATGCTCCACGGCGACATCGGCCTTAAAGCCGGACGCCGCGCGGGCAAGCTCGCCCGCAGGTCGGGCATGCATGCCTACCGGGTCGCGCACCACGTGCTCGAAGGTGGTGCTGCCCGTTTCATGGGTTCGGGGAAGGCGGATCGGCTCGCCATGCTTCACGCGGCGCCGAGCATCGTGCACAGGTTCGGTCTCGTTATCGGAAGCGCTGCCTTGCTCGCCTTCTTTGAGTTCGATTCCGCCGAGGGCTTGGGCTACGTCCTCGTCCCGTATGGTCGCGTTGGTGATGATGAAGGCCGCCACGTAGCTGATGATCAGGCCTACGAGGTACATCGCGACGCTCATGAGCGGCCCTCCCGCACCTGCGGTCATCACGAAGCAACCCAGAAGGTCCGACGGTCCCCAGGTGGTCGAGGACACCTGGCAAACCATCACGAAAGCGCCGCCGAAGCCAGCGCCGAGACCTGCGGTGATAAAAGGCCTGCCCATGGGCAGCGTCACTCCGTAAATAAGCGGCTCGCCAACGCCCAGAAGCCCAGCGGGCAGCGCTCCCTGATGACCGAGCAGAGCTTTGCATGCTTGAGGCGTCTGGCTTTCAGGTACAGGGCCAACGCCGCGCCGATCTGCCCAGCGCCCGCCATGGCCAGGGCGGGATAGAGCGTGACGTGGCCGAGCTGCTGGAGCTGCACCGTGTACAGCGCGATGATTCCGTAGTGCATGCCGCAGGCGACGAGCGGCAGGAACACGGCGGCGGCGATAAAGCCCGTGATCGCCCGCACCCATACGTTCTCGGACAGGCAGACCTCTCCCATGGCCCATGCGAGTCCGCTGGAGATGTAGCCGAAGACGGGCATGATGATAAGGACATACGGCACCACGCAGATGAGCATGGTCGCAAGCGGCGTGAAGATGACGTCGAGGTTGTCGGGCATCTTCTTGCGCAGCCGCTTTTCGATGACGCTCATGACAAAGACGCCGAATACGACGGCCAGAATGCCTCCTTTTCCTGCGAGCAGCACCGAGTTGAGCGGGACGTCGCTGTTGTAGAGGCCTAAGGCCTGGGCTATCTCGTTGATGCCCGATAAGGTGGTGATCATCCCCAGCATGCCGCCTAAGATGGGCGTGCCCCCGAAACGCTCCGCCGCGCGATAGCCTGCCCAGGCGGTGATGTAGGTCATAAACGAGACGTTGATCAGCACGAGCATCTTGTAGAGCAGGTTCCACCCGATGATGCTTGCATAGTCGGGAACGAGCTGGGTGAGCAGGGAGGCGAAGCCTGCGCAGAGGCCGGCCACGATGACCCCGGGGATAAGCGGCACGAAGATGTCGGCGAACACTTTCAGGGAGCGTTTGAGGCGGTTGCCCCTTTGCGCCTGCTCGTGGGCGGCCTTGTTCGCCTTCCAATCAACGCTTCCCGTAGCGGATGCCGGCAGGCCCATTTCATGGCAGAGGTCGGCGCACTTCCTGCTGGTTCCGGGGCCTACCACGATCTCGTAGTAACCGATTCGGTCGTGCACGACGCCCATAACGCCGGGCGCGCTTTTGATCCCGGATTCGTCGACAGCGGTCTCCGATCTCACGGCCACGCGTAGCCTCGTCATGCAATTGGTGACGCAGCTGATGTTGCGTGCGCCTCCAAGCTTGGCGACTACCTGTTCGACGATCTGGTCTGCATTCATAGATGAAATCCTTAGAGGGCGCGTATCGGGCCGTACGTGCATCCTGCGCCAATGCGCAAGCGGCGGCTCTGCAATTATAAGCGCAAAGCGTGGCGTCGGCCCGATCCCCGTATTCCTTCGTCGCCGCGCCTGTTGGCGTTATCGGTTCGTGCTATAGTGAATCCAACATCCAAGCGAACGCGATTCTGCGGCGTTCGTCACTTCGACCGGGCCGTTTTGCCCGGAATCT
>CAVGWX010000051.1:0-14328 GCA_963633085.1 Prevotella sp. CAG:279
AGCTCAACCCTTCCAAAAGAGCGCCCGAAGGGCGCGACAGGCTTTTTGCCGCCAATGCGACAACGGTCGGAAGGCTGACCCGCCCGCATTTTTGAATTGTGTGTCGCGCCTAGCGGCGCTCTCTGGTGCGGCGCGAGCTCTCGCTCGCGCCCACGAAACCAGCTCGGGAGGCGGCATCCCCGCCGTTTCAACAATTGCGTCGCGCCCTCTTCCCCACAAATCCCGATACTTTGTCGGTTTTATCCCGACATACTGTCGGGTATACTCGCATTCCGCAAGAGGAACCGCAGCGGGCGTCAAAGCTTGCAAGACGCGCGGCCCGGCAGCCCAAACTGGCAACCGAAGGCAGCCAGCCGCAGCCGGGCCGAACCGCCGCGGCAGCACCACCGAGGTTTGAACATGGGAGAGAAACGCACCGTCAACGTCGGCATCGACGTCGGCTCCACCACCACGAAGATCTGCGCCATCGACGCGCGCACGCACGAGCTTCTGCTCACATCCTACAAACGACACGGCGCCCACCAGGTGAAAAGCGTCCAGGACGCGCTCGAGCACCTCGCGTCCGCCCTGCCCGGTCGCCCCATGCGCCTGGCCCTCACCGGCTCGGGAAGCAAGGCCGTCGCGGAGAAGCTCGGCGTGCCCTTCGTCCAGGAAGTCGTCGCCAACGCCGCCGCGGTGCAGGAGCTCTACCCGCGCGCCCGCTGCGCCATCGAGCTGGGCGGGCAGGACGCGAAGATGATCTTCTTCCGCCCCAACCCCACCACCGGCGCGCTCGAGGTCGCCGACATGCGCATGAACGGAAGCTGCGCGGGCGGCACGGGCGCCTTCATCGACGAGATCGCCTCGGTGCTCAACCTGCCCATCGAGGACTTCAACGACGCGGCGGCGCGCGGCACGCGCGTCCACGACATCTCGGGGCGCTGCGGCGTGTACGCGAAAACCGACATCCAGCCCCTGCTCAACCAGGGAGCATCCTGCGACGACCTGGCGCTTTCCGCGTTCCACGCCATCGCCAAGCAAACGCTCGGCGGGCTTGCCCAGGGAATCGACGTCGAAGCCCCCGTCATCTTCGAAGGCGGCCCGCTCACCTTCAATCCCGTGCTCATCGACGTGTTCAGCCAGCGGCTGGAGCTGCGCCCCCACGACGCCATCGTGCCCGAGCATCCCGAAACCATGGTCGCGCGCGGGGCCGCGCTGTCGCTGTCCGGCATGTTCGCCGACGTCGACGCCGCCATAGACCCGCGCAAAGCGGCGAAGGACCTGGAAGGGTTCACCGGCAAGGACGACGACCACGCCCCCGGCGCGCCCCTGTTCGAAAGCGCCGAGGAGCTGCGCGCATTCAAGCAGCGCCACCAGCTGCCCGAAGAGCCCCACGGCCCCAACAGCGCCGCGGCGCGCGCCCACGCGCATAACGGGGAACTGCGCGTATGGGTGGGCATCGACTCGGGAAGCACCACCACCAAGCTCGCGCTGCTCGCCGACGACGGCGAGCTCGTGGACAGCTTTTACGCCAGCAACGAAGGCGAGCCGCTCGAGGTGGCCCGCCGCGCGCTCGTCGAACTACGAGATTCCTATGCGGCGGCCGGCGTCAAGCTCACCGTGGTCGGCCTGGGCACCACCGGTTACGGCGAGCTTCTGTTCAACCGCGCGTTCCACGCCGACTACCACACCGTCGAAACCGTCGCCCACGCCCATGCGGCCGCCAAGTACGCCCCCGACGCCAGCTTCATCCTCGACATCGGCGGGCAGGACATGAAGGCCATGTGGCTCACCGACGGCGTCATCTGCGACATCGTCGTGAACGAGGCCTGCTCAAGCGGCTGCGGGTCGTTTCTGGAGAACTTCGCCCACGCGCTCGACATCCCCACGGCCGGCATCGCCGACGCCGCTTTTTCCAGCACCCAACCCGCGGTGCTCGGCAGCCGCTGCACGGTGTTCATGAACTCCAGCATCGTCAGCGAGCAGAAAAACGGCCGCACGCCCAACGACATCATGGCCGGCCTGTGCCGCTCCATCATCGAAAACGTGTTCACCAAGGTGGTGCGCGTGCCGAACCTCGACTGCTTGGGCGACAACATCGTCGTGCAGGGCGGCACGTTCAGAAACGACGCGGTGCTGCGCGCCTTGGAGCAGCACCTCGGGAAGGACGTCGTGCGCGCGCCCTACCCGGGGCTGATGGGCGCCATCGGCGTCGCCATGCTCACGAAGGAACAGATGGCGAAGGAAGGGGGCAACCTGGCCGAAAACGGCCGGGGCGCCGCCGCAAGCCCAGCCCCCGCCGCCAGCTCGTTCATCGGCCTTGACGCCCTCGATGCGTTTTCCTACCGCCAGCAGGCGAACTGCATCTGCCCCATCTGCGCGAACCGCTGCAACCGCACCATCGTCACGTTCTTCGACGGCTCCACCTTCGTCACCGGGAACCGCTGCCCGCGCGGCGAGGTGACGGGCGACCTGCGCGACGCCGACACCAAAGCGGCGCTCAAGGCTGCAAGCGCAAACACGACGCAGGGCGAAAACCTCTTCGACGCGCGCGAGAAGCTCCTGTTCCAGAACTGGCCCATCAGGCCCGTCGCGGCCGACCGCGGCATCACCGTCGGCATCCCGCGCGTCCTGGCGTTCTGGGACACCATGCCGTTTTGGAACGCGCTCTTACGCTCGCTCGGCTTTACCCTGCACGTGAGCCGCCCGTCCACCCGCGCCATGTTCGAGCAAGGCCTGCCCCAGGTCACCTCCGACACCATCTGCTTCCCCGCGAAGCTGGTGCACGGGCACATCCGCGAGCTGGCGCGCGCGAAGGTCGACCGCATCTTCATGCCCATCGTCACCACCGTCCCCACCGAAAACCTCGCGCAGACGAGCGTCTCGATGTGCGCCGTGGTGAAGGGCTATCCCATGGTGGTGAAAAGCTCCGACGACCCGCTAGCGCGCTGGAACATCCCCTTCGACACGCCGCTGTTCCACTGGTATTCCACCGAAGACCGCGACCGCCAGCTGCAGAAATACTTCGCCGAGGCGTTCGACATCCCGGCCGACCAGGTCAGACGCGCCATCGAACAGGCCGACGGCGCGCAGCGGGCGTTCAAGTCGCTGCTCGTCGAGGCCGGCGGGCGCGCCATCAGCGCGGCGCAGGCGGCCGGCAGCTACGCCATCGTGCTGGCAAGCCGCCCCTACCACAACGACCCGCTCGTCAACCACGACCTGCCCCGCATGCTCGCCGAGCAGGGACACGCCGTGCTGCCGCCCGACGCCGTCCCCGGCGTGGGCCGCGTCGACCTTTCCGCCAGCCGCCTGGACATCGTCAACAACTTCCACGAGCGCATGCTCGCCTGCGCCGTCATCGCCGCCGACAGCCCCGCGCTCGAATACGTGCAGCTCGTCAGCTTCGGCTGCGGCCACGACGCCTACCTTTCCGACGAGATCGTGCGCCTCATGCGCGAGAGATCCGGCAAGGCGCCGCTTATCCTGAAGCTCGACGAATCCGACGTCGCCGGGCCTTTGCGCATCCGCGTCCGGTCGTTCTTGGAAACGGTCGACGAGCGCCGCGCCGGGCAGGCCGAGGCGGCGAAGGCCGGCGCGCAGGAAGCGCCCGCCCCGCGCGAGCTTGCCGACCCCTACCCGGTGAAGTTCACGAAGGCCGACCGCAAGATCAAAACCGTCCTCATCCCGAACACCTCGCACGCCTTCTGCCGCCTCATGTCCGCGACGTTCTCGCGCCAGGGCGTGAAGGCCGAGCCGCTCGACATAGGCCGCGAACGCGCCATCGAGCTGGGGAAACGCTACGTTCACAACGACATCTGCTTCCCTGCCCAAATGACCATCGGAGAGGCGCTTGCCGCGCTCGAGAGCGGCAAGTGGGACCCGCGCACCATCGCCATCGGCACCGGCAAGTACGTCGGCGACTGCCGCCTGACGCACTACGCAGCGCTGCTGCGCAAGGCACTCGACGACGCCGGCTACCGCTACGTTCCCATCATCACCAACGACGACGTCGACGCCCACGACATGCACCCGGGCTTCCGCATGAGCCTCGGCAGCGCCATCCGCATCGCCATGGCCCTGCCCATGATCGACGCCCTTGAAGAGCTGCTGCGCAAGATGCGCCCCTACGAGCTTGAACCCGGCAGCGCCGACGCCGCGTTCGATTCAGCGCTCGACTGCGTCATCGAGGGCATCGAAGCGCACGGCACCATCGGCGCCGAGCGCGGCTTCAAGCAGGCCATCGACATCATGCGCCAGGTGCGCTACGACCGCAGCCGCCCGCGCCCCACCGTGCTCATCGTCGGGGAATACCTGCTGAACTTCCACCCCGGCGCCAACCACGACATCGAGGCCTACCTCGAGCGCAACGGCATGGAGGTCATCGAGGCGCGCATGACCGACGTCATCCGCAAAACGTACTTCTACCAGGACGCGCAGGCGCGGGAATTCCACGTCAGCATGCCTTTCGCGAAGAAGAGCTTCAACCGCATGGCGAACCAGCTCTTCGAGCACGCGCACAACGTGTGCGACCGCATCGCGGCGGCGCACCCGCTCTACAAGCCCGCATGCCGCATGCCCGAGCTCGTCGTCGAAAGCGACCCTATCATCCACCACACCTTCGACGCAGGCGAAGGCGTGCTCATCCCCGGCGAGATCCTGCATCACGCCGCGCACGGCTGCCGCGCGTTCGTCATCCTGCAGCCGTTCGGCTGCCTGCCCAACCACGTCGTCGGGCGCGGCGTCGTCAAGCAGCTCAAACAGCGCTACCCCGACGCGACCATCCTGCCGCTGGACTACGACCCCGACGTCAGCTTCGCCAACGTCGAAAATCGCCTGCAGATGCTCATCATGAACGCGAAGGGCGCCGGCGGCGCAGATAAGGCCGGCAAGGGCGCCGCGCCCGCCCGCCGCGGCGCGCGAAACGACGACGCCCCCGAAAAGCCGCAGGCCGCAAGCGTGACGGCCCCGCAGGAGTAGAGCCATGGCAAGACCGAGGAAAAGCGAGGCGAACCGCGCCGACGCGCGCCTGATCGAAGCGTTCTGGAGCCTGCTGGAAACGACCCGGCTGCAGGCCATCACCGTGGGGTTGGTCGCGAAGCGCGCCCAGCTCAACCGCACGACGTTCTACTACCATTTCGCCAGCATCGAGCAGCTTGTCGACCAGGCCATCAAGCAGGAGCTCCTCGGCAACGAGGTGTTCCTGCAAAGCATCTTCGACCTCATGGCGGGAACCCCGGAGGCCGAACCGGTCCACGAGGTCATCGTCGCGCGCACGCACAAGGCGGCGCTGCTCATCCGCCAAGGGGGCAACGACGCGCTTTCGACGAACGTGAAGGCCGTCATCGTCGACATGTGGCGCTCCATCCTGTGCGAGCCGGGACAGGAGCTCAAGCCCGAGACGCGCCTGATCGTCGAATACGCCACGAGCGGCATCATCGGCATCATCTCGCGCAGCGAGCTGTACGGCGAGGCGCCGCCGTCGGCGGAATTCTACGAGTCCTTCGTCAAGCAGAACACGGTGTTTTTGGTTGAGCGAATCTGCGAGGCGCAGGGGATTCCCTCCGAGCAGGCGAGACGCAACCTCGACGCCGCCCGCCGCTTCTCCCAATGCGGCCGCTAGCCGCCAGGCGGCAGTTCGCTTAGGGCGTCCCGATAAGAAGCTGACGGCATCGCCTCGCGATTCCCCTATGAGGTTTGGCGGTTTACTGGGCAAGCCGCTTGCGCAACCCCGCCTGCGCAAGCCGACTTGCCCAGCAAACCGCCGGCCCGACTTCCTGTTGACTATCCCCCGCCAAAAAGCCACCATGTATATCGAAATAGTAGTGAAAAGCGAGAGCGAAAACCCGAGGGGCGATCGCAGGCGGATCGGTTCGCGCCTCAAACCCGCCGCCGCGCGCGCTTCACCATCCACCCGATTCCTAAAGGGGGTTCCCATGCACTACATCCACTGCCTGAACAACATCTCGGCGCAGGGCACCGACCAGCTCCCCGCCGACTACCAGCTCACCGACGACATCTCCCAGGCCGCCGGCATCCTCGTGCGCAGCGCGGCCATACACGACATGGACCTTCCCGCCGGCCTGCTCGCCATCGCGCGCGCGGGCGCGGGCGTCAACAACATCCCGCTCGACGCCTGCGCGCAAGCGGGCATCGTCGTGTTCAACACCCCCGGCGCGAACGCGAACGCCGTCAAGGAGCTCGTCTTGTGCGGCATGCTGCTCGCCAGCCGCGACATCCTCGGAGGGGCGGCCTGGTGCAAGGAAGCGGCCGACTCCCCCACCATCGCCAAGGACGCCGAAAAGGCGAAGAAGGCCTTCGCGGGCCACGAGATCGCGGGCAAGACGCTCGGCGTCATCGGCCTGGGGGCCATCGGCGCGCTCGTCGCCAACGCCGCTATCGACCTGGGGATGAACGTGCTCGGCTACGACCCCTACGTTTCCACCGAGGCGGCATGGCGCCTCTCCCCCGCCGTCGAGCACGTGCGAAACCTCGACGACATCCTCCATCGCAGCGACTTCATCACCATCCACGTCCCCGCCCTGGAGTCGACGCGCGGGATGATCGGCGCGCACGAGCTCGAGGTCGCCAAGCCCGGCTGCACCGTGCTCAATTTCTCGCGCGACACGCTTGTCGACGTGTCCGCGATGGCTGCGGCCCTCGAAGCCGGAAACGTCGCCTGCTACGTCACCGATTTCGCGACGCCGCAGGTCATGAAGCTGCCGAACACCATCGTGCTCCCGCACCTGGGCGCCTCCACCGCAGAAGCCGAGGACAACTGCGCCGTCATGGCGGTGGCGGAGATCGTCGATTACCTGCAGGCGGGCAACATCAAGAATTCCGTGAACTTCCCCGCCTGCGACATGGGGCCCGTCCCCGCGCTCGGCGGCCGCGTCGCGGTGCTGCACGCCAACGTCCCCGACATGCTCAGCAAGATCACGGGTGTGTTCGGCGAGGTGGGCGCCAACATCGACAACCTCACGAACAAGGCGCGCGGGACGTCGGCCTACACGATGCTCGACCTTTCCGCAGCCGCGCCCGCCGAGCTCGTCTCCAAGCTCGAAGCCATCGAAGGAGTCCACCGCGTCCGCGTCGTGAAGTAAGAAGCGGCGGAAGCGGTTCACGGATGTGTCCGCGGATACCAACCGGCTTTTCCGCAGGCACATCCACAAGCCGCAATCAAAAAATATGCGGGCACGATAGAAGCCGCATCCCAAAGTTTCGTGGGTGCGATACAAGCCGCATCCCAAAGTTTCGTGGGAACGAGCGAAAGCTCGCACCTCACTAGAAAGCGCCCGAAGGGCGCGCCAGTGCTTTACCCTTCGATCGTTCCCCCGCCTACGACGACGTCCCCGTCGTAGAGCACCAGAGACTGCCCAGCCGCAGGCCGCGCAACCGGCTCGTCGAAGCGAACCACCAGCTGATCTCCTTCCATGACCGCGTCGCCGGCCTGCGCGCGCTGGCGGTAATGCGTCTTCGCCTCCACGCGCAAGGGCACCTCCAGCTTCGCAACCGAGATCAAGTTCACGTCCCGCGCGCGCACTTCGCGCACGCCAAGGGCGCTGCGCGGCCCGACGACCAGCTCGTTCGCCGCGCTGTCCTTTGCGATCACGTAAAGAGGCTCGCGCGCAGCAACGCCGATGCCCTTACGCTGCCCGATGGTGTAGTGAACCAGCCCGCGATGCCGCCCGACAACCGTGCCTTGCGCATCGACGATATCGCCGGGAACGAACGCCGCAGGAACGTCGCCGCCGGGCGCATCGGCCCCTTCGGCCGCGTCGCAGCGCTGCAGCCCCGAAGGCTGCGCCCCCGCACCCGCTGAGCGCTCGGCGCCCGCGCCCCCCAAACCCAGATACCGCGCGATGAACGACGCGTAATCTCCGTCGGGCACGAAGCAGATGTCCTGGCTTTCCGCCTTGTTCGCGTTGCCGAAGGCGTGCTCCTCGGCAAGGCGGCGCACCTCGGCCTTGGTCAGCTCCCCCAGGGGAAACAGCATGTGGGCCAGATCGTCCTGGGTAAGGTGGTACAAAACGTAGCTTTGGTCCTTCGACGCGTCCAGCCCCCGCAGCAGCTCGAAGCGCCCCGTGCGCTCGTTGTAGGCGCGCCGCGCGTAGTGGCCCGTCGCCACGTAGTCGAAACCCAGCTGCGCCCGGCGCTTCTGCAGCGCGGCGAACTTGAGGTAGCGGTTGCAATCGATGCAGGGGTTCGGCGTGCGGCCGTGAAGGTACGCGTCGCAGAAACGGTCGATGACGTCGCGCCCGAACGTCGCGGTGTAATTGAACGTGAAATGCTCCAAGCCCAGGCCAAACGCCACCTGGCGCGCATCCTCCACGTCGCTTTGGCTGCAACAGGTGCTCTCGCCCACCACGCACGCGCCGCCCGCTCCGGCGACCTCGTTGTCGAACAGCTTCATCGTGACGCCCGTCGCGTCAAAGCCGGCGTCGCGCAGCAAAAGCGCGGCCACCGAGCTATCGACGCCGCCGCTCATCGCGACCAAAACCTTCTGTTGAGCGCCTTTCGCCATCACGCGATGCCCCTAGATGTAGTCGGCGAAGCTGACGGCCGGCCACACGGCCTCGGCCCCGCAGTCCTCGCGATCGATGCGCAGGCAGCCGTGGCAGCGTCCCTCGCGGCACCTCGACGCCATCGCGGCATCGACGAGCGCCTTCCACAGCGGAGCCATGTGCTGACCGTCCTGCGCGAAATATTCCGGGTGCCACTGAACGCCCATGAGGAAGCGGCAATCGCGCGCCTCGACGCCCTCGACAAGCCCGTCAGGGCCGTACGCCGTCGCCGACAGGTTCGGCGGCAAGGTCCGAACCCCCTGATGATGCATGGAATTCACAGAAGCGTGATCGCATTGCAGGATCTCACCCATCTTGCTCGAGCGCATGATGGAAACCGTGTGCGTCGGGTGCCCGTAATCGCAGGTCTGCCAGTGGTTCACCCTGCCGCCCGCCGGCGTTAAGACCCCCTCTTCGGCAACCGGGGCATCGTCGAGCGAGGCGCGGCCGTCGAATTGCTCTTCCAGGTCCAGGTACAAGGTCCCCCCGAAGAACACGTTGATCATCTGCATGCCGCGGCAAATGCCCAAAAGCGGGTAATCGAACTGGTATGCGTAGCTCAAAAGCAGGTACTCGACCTCTTCGCGCTCCGGCGTCAGCTCGGACAGCTTTCCGAAGGTGATGTCGCCGCCGTAGCGAACCGGGCTTATGTCCTGCCCGCCCGACAGCACGAAACCGTCGATGCGCGGAAGCAGCGACTCGTACACGCTGACATCGCTCGTGAACGGGATGATGACCGGGGCTCCGCCGGCAGCGACGATCGCCTGGGCGTAATGATTGTTCATGCGCAGGATGCCCTCGTTCGGATCAAGCGTCGGAACGACTCCGATAACGGGACGCACCTCGCCCATCGCCCGCGTCGCGATGTCGTCGATGCTTATCCGTTTGTGCTCGCTTTCCATGCCCTTCTCCTGCCACGCCATTCGCTACCTGCTGGTTTTCCGCGCATCCCCACCCACAACAAATCACGGGGAGGCCTATCGTCACAAGAAAACCATATATGCTTATCGCTTTGCTGACACTATAAATCACTGAACTGTCGTTTCTGCAGGTCATCTATCGTATTACACAGCAACTCTATAACAAGAAACAACCGATGAGCACATTCTTTTGTTAGAGCAAATCTCACGACCCACACCATGGCACAACAAATATTAATGGACATTCGTATGTTTCTTGTTATAGACTGGCGGTGTTCGGGTAACAGCCCGACGACCGAGAAAAAAAAGAACCCCCTAGCGCCAACTAGGGGGTTGCATAAGTGATCAGGTATCGACCACTCACTCACAGTCGTTATTTTATCACTTATAACGAGCGCCGACAAGGCGTCATCGTTTTTGCACTCTTCTTTTTTCTTAGTCGAAAACCGAATAAATTCGACTCAAGCGGTTTCCTTTTCGGGAGCCGCGGACAGGGTGCGATATGCCTCGACCGGCATTGGCGATGGCGCATTCCCAGCATCGCGAAAGCGAATGGGAAACGTTCCGGCGCCTGCTCACACACGACGATCGCAACAGCTACTACGTGCTCGCCACCGACGCCGGAGGCGAGTGGCGGGAAACGGCGATCAAAAACAACGGATTGCCCGCGGTCGGCTTCCAGCCGAATGCGAGCTACTACCTGACGCATAACGGGTTCACTTCGCGAACCCGCAAAACCGAAGCGCTTCGGCAGCTGAATGCGCTGTTTTTCGACCTCGATTGCCACGATGCGACCGAATCGGAAACCCGCATTGCGGTCGATCGCGCTCTGCAGGCGCTGAACGGTGCCGTTCGCGCTGCAACCCTGCCGGAGCCGACCATGATCATCGATTCCGGTCGAGGGCTGCAGCTTTTCTACGTTCTCGACCGGTCCATCCCGATGGGCTGCAAGAGCCCCGGCAAGGAAAAGGCCCTTTGCCTCTTTTCCGACGTGCAGCAAAAACTCGCGAACGCGATTGAATCGGCCATCTCCCATATAGGCGGAATCACGCTCGACCGCGCGACCTTCGACCATGCGCGCGTCTCGCGAATCCCGGGAACGTACAACCGCAGCGCCCGCCGCTATGCTCGCCTGGTTGAAGCCTCCGGCACGTTTCATTCCCTTCAAGCGCTATGCGGAAAGCTTGCGACCATTCCCGCACGTCAAGCGCCGAAACCGACCCTTCGCAGAGCGAAAACGAGCGCATCGATGCTGCGCTACAAGCCGCTTATGCTGCGGCGATTGACGAAAATCGTTGATTTGCAGGCGTATCGGGGCTTCGACTGCACCGGCAATCGCGAACTCATGAGCTTCGTGTTCTACAACACGGCGGTTCAGATATACGATCACGACCACGCCGTTGTGCGCCTGGGGCAATTCAACGCCCGATTCAGCAAACCCCTTGCCGAATCCGAGCTCAAGGGAATCGTTTCCTCGGTCGACGGCGTCGTGAACCTCAAAGGCGATCAAGGGTATTACCTCATCGGTGTGGTGCGGCTCATCGAGATGCTCGGACTCACCGAACAAGAGGTTCAGGCAATCGACTTCTTCGAATCGTCGAAAGCCCTGCAACGCAAGCAGGCAAAACAACAAACAAAGGAAAAGCGCCAAGCACGCAACAACACGATTGTCGAACTGAGGCGCACGACCAACCTTACGCAAAAGGAAATCGCCCATCGTGTCGGTTGCTCCCTCAGGACGGTCGCGAATGTCTTGAAAGATAATAAGATGACCGAGATAGTCACCCTTAAGCAATCAAGAATTGCCCAAACGGAATCGAATAGCCAACAAACATGCAATTTTTTGCCCTACGAGTCTATGGAGTGCTCCGGCTCCTCTTGCCTTACCTTCAATCACAAGCAAATCCTCGGCTCTGTCTCTTTGACAGAAACCTTCTCTTCAAGGATTCCTGTCAAAGAGAGCCCCAGCTGTTCTGAGGCTCCTAAATCTTTAGTCTTGCATGCGCTCGATTTCTCGAATCATCGCTTTGATTTCTCCGATAAGCTTGAAGTCCGCTTCTCCCGTGGCCTTTTCAGCGTTTTTCAAAGCATTTTTAGCTGTTTTCAGGTACCCGTTCAGGTCTTTGGTGGTCCTTTTTCGGGCGGCTGGTTCAGCAGTCTTATGCATTACCGGGTTAATGATGGGTGAATCGGGGGCGTTTCTCTGGTCTTTTGCACCTTCGATCACCTGCGTTATCCCCGTTGCGTCGAGGTTTTCGCTCGTGATCACCTCGACCACTTCGCTTTGCTTGTTGCTTGGTAGCTTGGACAGCGATTCTGCTTGCGCCTGCGTTATCACGTTGGAATCTAGCAGATCGTTGCCCTCTTTTGAAAGGTTTCTCGCTATGTTCAGTAGTACTTGGGCAGTGCGTTCAGAAACTCCGAAGTGCTCTGCCAGATACGTCTTCGTGTTCACGCCCTTCAAGGACGGGTCGTCTTTTCGCCATTCGACCAGCTTGTCTGCAAGCACCTTGAAACCCTGGGCACGCTCTGACGGTTTTATGTTGCGCTGGCCTATGTTGGACGAGTGCATGATGAAATTGGCTTGCTCGTCCGTTATCGAGCCGAGTTTATGGCACCTTCCGGGCACCATTCGCCAGGCGTCACCATATTTCTCCGCAAGGAGCTTGCATGCTCGCCAGCGACGCTCACCGTCAATGATCTCGGTTCCCTCTTCTGTCTCCCGAAGGATCAAGGGCTCGATTTCCTTGCTGTTGTAAATGAGGCCCGCAAGGTTTTTCACATCTTCGTCGGTGATGGTATAGCTGTTGTTCGGATTCGGCTTCAAGCTGTCGATATCGAACCAGTCAAAGCCCATTTCGCTCAAGAGGGTGTTTCGAACGTTTTGGTTAGACATCTTGTCGGTAACCGAGACGTTTTGGTTGTCCCTTTTGCGAAACGCTTCGAGGCGCATTTCCTCGTCGGTCATTTCTTTGTGGTGAGGGATCACGTTTGCCACGGCGCCCGAATTATTCTTGAGCGCTTCTTGTAATTTCTTTCTAGGCATTCATTTCCTCGATTTCCTGCGCGAGCAAGCGGTACGAGATTGCAGGTTTGCTGTCGGGCGCATAGGTGATGAGGGGCTCCATTGCCAAGCTTGCCTCGGGCACGACGGTCGACTTCTCGATCTTCGTGTTGAAGTACTCCGCATTGGGGATTGCTTCCTTCAGCATCTGGCAACCATATTTATAGGTAGTCGTGTTTCGCTCGATCATCGTTTGAAGGATCTTCCAGTGCTGCGGAAGGCGGCGACGCTCTTTTGCCGTTCGATTGATCGTGTCGATCGTCTGCGACAGTCCCGCGATAGCAAAGCCGTCCACTTTAATGGGGATGATAATGTGGGAAGCATTATTACCTGCTTCCAAAGCGACGATCGCATTGGTGGTCGTCATATCAAGGCGAGGACCGCAGTCGATAATAATATAGTCGAAAGGCTTCTCTTTATTCTTTGCGACCTCTTCGATCAGATCTTCGATCGCGTATTCCAAGCGCATGTCAACGCCGCCCGCAATTTCCGCTTTCAGCCTTGTGTCAGCATCGGCAAAGCGGAAGTTCGACGGCACGCAGAAGAGGTTATCGTATTTCGTCGTCTGCATCACTTCATGCAGGGACAGCCTTGGCGAGTTTGGGGTTGTTTGATACAGAACGTCTGCGATGCAGGGCTCCTCCGAACGCGGATCGTATACCCGCAAGCTTTGGCTCACGTTTCCCTGGCCGTCCATGTCAATGACAAGAACCTTGTATCCCAGTTCCGAGAAGCTCACCGCCAGGCAGGCGCTTGTCGTGGTCTTTGCGACGCCGCCCTTATAGCTCATCACTGAGATGATGGTCGGTTTGTCTGCTGCCTGCGTGAGTTGGCCGTTCAGTAAAAGATCTGCGAGCTGCGATTTGTTGAGCCCTCGACGCTCCGCTTCCCTTTCCAGTTCCTCTACCGTCTCGCGACCCAAGGACAGCGATTGCTGCTGCTTTTCTCCTCCACGACTTTTCGATCTTCCGGCCATTCTATTCCCTTCTGCTTTACGGTTATGTTCACGGGATTTTGCTGCTACTGTGCAGCTTCTGCACAGTGCATATTTTACCATTCTCGCCAAACGGCTTCAATTTACATCTCGTCAAATAACGCTGTCTTCGTACCATCTTCGTGGTAATTGCCTGGGTTCCCATGAATTCGATCCGCGGCATAGATGTTTATGTTGGCCAGTCCTTGGTTCGATGGGGCACGAAGTCAGATGACTCGTTAACTGAATATCAACGCACTGGTGTTGCTATCGTATTCGAAAGGTTGACGACCCCTCATTTGTTCACTGTGCAGGTTCTGCACAGTGAACAAATGAGGGCTAAGGACAGAACAGAGCGTAGCTTCGAGAGAAACCACGTCACGAGCAATTCGTTACTGTGCAACTTCTGCACACCAGGAAATAGGGGACAAGCGATATTATGTAACCCTGAAGAGCGATGGGTTCGAGCTCATGAAATTGAATGCTCGAACAAGTAAATAGATGATCTAATCAGTTAACGCAACTATCGGTATCTAAATATCTAGGCAGTCGTCTATCAAGACATCGAAGCAGTACCTTGCTTGGATCTTTGGGCGCAGTCGCAAGGCGAACCAAGACCAGTTTGCCAGCCTGGCAAAGATCATGGCAATTAGGGGGACTCGCGAAAGCTACCTTATATAGATAGGCGTATCGCAAGACTAAGGATTCCCGAGAACATGATGAAGTTCTTGATACGAAAGGTGCGGGATGCGTCCTATCATCAGGGAAGCAATAGGTAAAAGCAGAAGAATTAACCCCAAATCCAAAGAGATGTGTGCAAAATATGAAGGA
>CAVGWX010000052.1:0-13748 GCA_963633085.1 Prevotella sp. CAG:279
GATGCGCACCCGTTCGTTGACAAGAGCCACAAAACTCCTTCCCCTTTGCGCGCCTGGGATGCAGGCGGCTTGAAACGTTGAGTGGATTGTACCATCACCGCATGCGCACGCATGCCTTCGCCGCAGGTCAGCCCCAAACGAACACGCATGAAATCATGTGTCGCGCCTAAAGGCGCTCTCGAAGGCGGGCCGAGCTTTCGCTCGGCCCCACGAATTTTGCAGTGAGCGCAACGTTGCTGACCCATGGTTTTCGTGGGCGCGAGGCACGACTCGCGCCGTAACGGATCAGTAGGCGCGAGCGACAGCTCGCGCATGAATCCATAAGCACCCAAAGGGTGCGTCACATTTCTCAAACGCAGGCGGAACCCGGTTTCGCCAATCGCCGACCAATCATCTGATCGCCGTGAGAGCAACCGTTCTCATCGATGAGCAAGGCATTCGCTAGCGCGTTAAAGCTCTATTCCTCGGCGGCGCCTTCCACGGGGAGGTCGTGCTGGGGCAGGTCCTGCAGGGCAACGACCGTCAGACCGCGCTCGCGGGACGCCTCCATGCCGGCCACCATGGCCTGCGCGCCGGCAAGGTTGGTCACCTGGGTGACGCCGTGCTTGACCGCCTCGGTGCGCAGCTCGTAGCCGTCGTTGCGCGTCTCGTGACCGAACGGCGTGTTGATCATGAGCGCGATCTGGCCGCCTAAGAGCATGTCGCGCACGTTCGGGTCGCCCTCGTGGATCTTCTTGACCGCCCGGCAGTCCACGCCCGCCGCGCGCAGCGCGCGCGCCGTGCCGGCAGTGGCTACGACGTTGAAGCCCAGGCGCACGATCTCGCGCGCGATGGAGACGATGGCGCGCTTGTCGCGGTCGCACACGCTGATGAAGACGTCGCCGCCGACGGGCAGCTTGTAGCTGATGGCGAGCTGCGTCTTGGCGTAGGCGCAGGGGAAGTTGTAGCTGATGCCCATGACCTCGCCCGTCGACTTCATCTCCGGGCCGAGCACGGTGTCGGCGCCCGGGAAGCGCCCGAAGGGCATCACGGCCTCCTTGACGCTGAAGTGCTCGAGACGGCGGTCGTCGGGAGGCAGGCACAGATCCGCGATCTTCTCCCCCGCCATGATGCGCGCGGCTGCCTTGGCAAGCGGCACGCCCGTGGCCTTGCTGGCGAACGGGACGGTGCGGCTCGCGCGCGGGTTCGCCTCGATCATGTAGATGACCTGGTCTTTGATGGCGAACTGGATGTTCAGCAGGCCGACGACGCCCAAGCGCAGGGCCAAGTCGCGCGCGATGGAGCGCAGCTGGGCCTGCATGGCGTCGGACAGGGCGAACGGCGGCGTGCAGCATGCCGAGTCGCCGGAATGGATGCCCGCCTCCTCGATGTGCTCCATGATGGCGCCGACCCACACCTGCTCGCCGTCGCACAGCGCGTCGAGGTCGAGCTCCACGGCCCCTTCCAAGAAGCGGTCGAGGTACACCGGATGGTCCGGCGTAATCTTCGCCGCCTGGGCCATGTACTTCTCCAGCTGGCTGCCGTCGTAGACGATGCCCATGCCGCGCCCGCCGAGCACGTAGCTGGGGCGGACGAGCAGCGGGAAGCCGATCTGGTCGGCCACGATGCAGGCCTCTTCGAAGGTGGACGCCTGCCCTGCCGCCGGATAGGTGATGTCGAGCTCGTCGCAGATGGCGCGGAAGCGGTCGCGGTCCTCGGCCAGGTCGATGGCGCCGGGCTTGGTGCCCATGATGGGCACGCCGGCGTGCTCGAGCGCCGCCGCAAGCTTGAGCGGCGTCTGCCCGCCGAGGGTGACCACCACGCCGTCGGGCTGCTCGACGTCGACGATGTCCATGACGTCTTCGAAGGTGAGCGGCTCGAAATAGAGCTTGTCGGAGGTATCGTAGTCGGTCGACACCGTTTCAGGGTTGCAGTTGACCATGATGGTCTCATAGCCCGCGTCGTGCAGCGCGTAGCTGGCGTGCACGCAACAGTAGTCGAACTCGATGCCCTGGCCGATGCGGTTCGGGCCGGCGCCGAGGATCATGACGCGCTTGCGCGTACGCTCGCCAGGAGCCTCCGTCTCGGCGGCGTCATAGGTTTTATAGTGGTAGGCCGTCTTGCTGGGGAACTCCGCCGCGCAGGTGTCGACGGTCTTGAACGCGGGCACCACGCCCAAAAGCTTGCGGCACGTGCGCACCGTCCCCTCGTCCGAGCCGGTGAGGTGCGCGATCTGCGCGTCGGAAAGGCCCATGCGTTTGAGCAGGCGGAACGCGTCGGCATCGAGCTTGTCGAGGCTCATGCCGCGCAGGTTCTCCTCCACCACGACGATGTCGCGCATGCGGTTGATGAACCACGGGTCGATGCCGGTGGCCTCATGCACGCGCTCGACCTCCCAGCCGCGGCGCAGCGCCTCGGCCATGTAGAAGATGCGGTCCTGCGTCGGGCGGCCCACCAGGTCGTCGAAAGCCGACTCGTCGAGGATCTCCTTGCACTTGCCGTCGGCGTTCAGGCCCGCACGCCCGTTTTCAAGCGAGCGCATGGCCTTGCCGAGCGCCTCCTCGAACGTGCGCCCGATCGACATGATCTCGCCGACCGCCTTCATGCGGGTGGACAGCGTGTCGTCGGTGCCCTGGAACTTCTCGAACGCGAAGCGCGGCACCTTCACGACGCAGTAGTCGATGGAAGGCTCGAAGCAGGCGGGCGTGGCCTTGGTGATGTCATTGACGATCTCGTCGAGCGTGTAGCCGACGGCCAGGCGCGCGGCCGCCTTCGCGATGGGGAAGCCGGTCGCCTTGCTGGCCAGCGCCGAGGAGCGCGAGACGCGCGGGTTCATCTCGATGACGACCATGCGCCCGTTTTCGGGGTTCAAGGCGAACTGCACGTTCGACCCGCCCGTTTCCACGCCGACCTTTTCAAGGATGGCGAGCGAAGCCGCGCGCATGCGCTGATATTCGATGTCGGAAAGGGTCTGCGCGGGGGCGACCGTGATGGAGTCGCCGGTGTGCACGCCCATCGCGTCGAAGTTCTCGATGGAGCAGACGATGATGCCGTTGCCGGCACGGTCGCGCATGACCTCCATCTCGAATTCCTTCCAGCCCTCGATCGATTCCTCGACGAGCACCTCGGAGGCCGGGGAAAGCTCCAGGCCCTGCGAGACGATCAGGCGCAGCTCATCCTCGTCGTGCGCGATGCCGCCGCCGGCGCCGCCCATGGTGAAGCTCGGGCGCAGCACGACCGGGTAGCTAAGGCGCGAGACGATGTCGAGGGCATCCTCGACCGAATAGGCGTAGCCGCTGCGCGCCGTTTCGATGCCCAGCTCGGCCATGCAGTCGTTGAATAGCTTGCGATCCTCGCCGCGCTCGATGGCGTCCAGGTCGCAGCCGATCATCTCGACGCCGTACTTCTCCAAGATGCCGCTCTTGGCAAGCTCGACCGCGGTGTTCAGGCCCGTCTGCCCGCCGAGCGTGGGAAGCAGCGCGTCGGGGCGTTCGATGGCGATGACCTGTTCGACGAATTCCGCGGTGATGGGCTCGACGTAGGTGCGATCGGCCATGGAGGGGTCGGTCATGATGGTGGCGGGGTTGGAATTGACCAGCACCACGCGGTACCCCTCGTCCTTGAGCACCTTGCAGGCCTGCGTGCCCGAGTAGTCGAACTCGCACGCCTGGCCGATGACGATGGGGCCGGAGCCGATGACGAGGATGGAAGAGATGTCGGTGCGCTTAGGCATGGCTGGCCTCCTTTTCGCTCGCGTTCGCGCTGCCCTCGGCGCCGAATCGCCAGCCCGAGAGGCGATCGGCGGCGATATCGATGTCCAGGTAGTCCTCGCGGCCGGACATCAGGCGGGCAAACGCGGTGAACAGGTAGTGCGCATCGGTGGGACCCGGGTTGGCTTCGGGGTGGTACTGCACGGAAAACGCCGGGATGTCGAGGAACGCGATGCCCTCGGCCGTGCCGTCGTTGAGATTGACGTGCGTGAGCTGGATGCGTCCGAAACGTTCATTTCGAACCACCGGGGCGATGCCGCGGCTCGACCAGAAGCGCAGGTCATCATGATGCTCGCCCACACCGCCCGACTCTTCGGGAATAAGCTTTCCCAAGCTGGGGAACACGAGGCCGAAGCCGTGATTCTGCGCGGTGATCTCGACGCGGCGCGTGCGCAGGTTCATGACCGGATGGTTGCCTCCGCGATGCCCGAACTTCAGCTTCTCGATTTCCGCACCGGCAGCTTTGCTCATCATCTGATGGCCCAGGCAGATGCCGAACACGGGCACCTTGCCCAGCAGCTGCTCGACCTGGGTATAGGTGGCTTCAACAGCTTCCGGGTCGCCCGGGCCGTTGCTGAGGAACACGCCGTCGGGGTTCATCGCGAGCACCTTTTCCGCGGGCGTGTCCCACGGGACGCAGGTGACGTCGCAGCCGGCGCGCACGAGGCCGTCGAGGATGGAGCGCTTGACGCCGCAGTCGTAGGCGACGATCTTGAACGTGGGAGCCGGGGCCTTAGCGAGCGCGAAGCCCTGAGACGCGGGCAGGTCGGCCAGCCCGTGCGCGTAGGGCTCCTCGCAGGAAACGGTGGCCGCGAGGTTCTCGCCGACGATGCTCTTCGAGGCGCGCACGCGCTCGAGCAGCGCCGAGGCGTCGGTGTCAAGCGTGGAGATGACGGCGCGCTGGGCACCGTGGTCGCGCACGTGGCGCACGAGGGCGCGCGTGTCGACGCCCTCGATGGCGACGACGTTGTGCTCGACGAGGAAATCGGGCAGCGACACGGTTGAGCGCCAGTTGCTCGGCGTGGTGCACATGTCGCGCACCACCAGCCCGCGCAGCGCCGGGCGCGCCGACTGCGCGTCGTCGGCGGCCACACCGTAGTTGCCGATCTGCGGATAGGTCATGGTGATGATCTGGCCCGCGTAGCTGGGGTCGGTGATCACCTCGAGATAGCCCTCGAGCGAGGTGTTGAAGCAGATCTCGCCGAACGCCTCACCTTTGGCCCCGCATGCGGTGCCGCGAAAGACGGCCCCGTCCTCAAGCACGAGCGCTGCCGGCGCCCCGCCGATCTTCGACGTGCCCGCAAGCAGCCGTTTCGAAACGTCGCTCACACAAAACTCCTCTCACGTTCGCGCACCGATGCTTCCTTGCGCAAAAAAGCCCTCCCGCAAGGAGGGCGTCCGCACGTGCCGCGCTTTTGTAGCAGCACGCGATGCATTGATGCTGGTCCTTGTCGGTCTCTCGGTACCGCCCTTAAAGGTTGCTGCAGATTATACGTCAAAGGTGATGTTTTCGAGGCTAATATGCAGGCTTTTTAACATTTTCATCGACTATATGCATACAGATTTGTGCATGCGCACGAGAGCGCCTGTACAGGGGCGAATAGCGGGAAACGACGCGGGGCCGAGCCCGATGCCCGGCCCCCAAAGGCGCGAAAAGCAACCGCTGGCGGCGGCGCTATTCGACGATCTTGCCGTCTTCCATGGTGGCGTAGCCGCCGACGTAGACATCGGTGGCGCGGCCGATGAGCTTGGTGCCGATGAAGCCGGAATTGGTCGCTTTGCTCTCGAACTCGGCCGCATCGACGGTCCAGGCCGCATCGGGGTCGATGATGGTCAGGTCGGCCGTGCTGCCGGCCTCGATGGCCACGCGCTCGACGCCGAGGATGGCGCGCTGGTTTTTCGCCATGAGCTCGACGGCGCGCTCCCAGGTGATCTTGCCGGTGGCGATGAGGTTGGTGATCACGAGGCCGAGCGAGGTCTCAAGGCCGATCATGCCGAACGGCGCGAGCTCGAACTCGCGGTCCTTCTCGAAGTTGATGTGCGGCGCATGGTCGGTGACGATGGCGTCGACCGTCCCGTCGACGACGCCGGCGATGAGCGCCTCGGCGTCTTGCGCGCAGCGCAGCGGCGGGTTCACCTTGAGGTTGGTGTCGTAATCGTCGCCGATGGCGTCTTCGGTGAGGAACAGGTGGTGCGGCGTCACCTCGCAGGTCACCGGCAGACCCTCGGCCTTCGCAGCGCGCACCATGTCAAGGCCGCGCGCCGTGGTGACGTGCTGGATGTGCAGCTTGCAGCCCGTCAGGCGGCACAGCGCGACATCGCGCGCGATCTGGATCTCCTCGCCTTCGGCCGGCCAGCCCAAAAGGCCCAGGCGCGTGGAGGCGACCCCTTCGTTGACCTGGCCGTCGCCGACCAAGTCGTCATCCTGGCAGTGGCTTAAGACCGCGCGACCGAACTGGCTGGCGTAGTCCATGACGCGGCGCATCATGCCCGCGCCCTGCACGCCGCGGCCGTCGTCGGTGAAGGCAACGGCGCCGTGAGCGACCATGTCGCCCATGTCGGAGAGCACTTCCCCGGCAAGGTTCTTCGTGCAGCTGCCCGCGACGTGCACGCGGCAGGCGCCGTTGGCGGCCGCGACAGCCTTGACGTACTCGACGGCGACGGCATCATCGACGACCGGGTCGGTGTTGGGCATGGCGCAGATCGCCGTGAAGCCGCCATGGGCCGCGGCGCGCGTGCCGGTTTCGATGTCTTCCTTCTGCTCCAAGCCCGGCTCGCGCAGATGCACGTGCATGTCGACCAGGCCCGGGACGACGATCTTGCCGGCCAGGTCGCGCTCGACGCCCTTTTCCATGGCAAGGTTCCGGCCGACCTCGACGATCTTGCCGTCGCGGATGAGGATGTCGGCGGTTTCGTTCAGACCGACCTGCGGGTCGATCACGTGCGCGTTCTTAAGCAGTAATGCCATCTTCGCTCCCTCCAAGCAGCAGGTACAGGGCGGCCATGCGCGTCAAGATGCCGGCATAGACCTGATCTAAGATGACCGAGCGCTCCGGATGGTCGGCCATGAAGCTGTCGAGCTCGACGCCGCGGTTGATCGGGCCGGGGTGGCACACGATGGCGTCGGGCTTCATGAGCTTGTTGCGCTTCTCAGTGAGCCCGTAGAGCATGTTGTACTCGCGCAGGCTCGGGTACGGCGCGCCTTCCAAGCGTTCGCGCTGGATGCGCAGCATGTAGACGACGTCGAGCTCGGGCAGCACCTCGTCGATGCTGTGGGACACGTGGTCGACGCCGAGCACGTCGGGGCGCGCGGGAAGCAGCGTCGGCGGGGCGATGGCCGTGACCTCGCAGCCCATGATCTTGAGCGCCGGGATGAGGCTTCCGCAGACGCGCGAGTGCCCGATGTCGCCAACGACGCCCACCTTCAAGCCGTCGAGCGTGCCCTTGGTCTGCCAGATGGTGAACAGATCCAGCAGCGCCTGGGTGGGGTGCTGGTGCTTGCCGTCGCCGGCGTCGATGACGTGCACGCCGGACACGTCGGCGATCTTGCGCGGCACGCCCGCGTGCTTGTCGCGCACGATGATCATGTCGATCTTGTAGGAGCACAGCGTTTCCACCGTGTCCACAAGGCTCTCCCCCTTCACCGTGGAGGTGGAGCTGCCGCCGAAGTTCAGGCTGGCGGCGGAAAGGCGCTTCTCGGCCATCTCGAACGACGAGCGCGTGCGGGTGGAAGGCTCGTTGAACATGTTCACGACGGTGAAGCCCTTCAGCGTGGGAACCTGCTTGATGCGGCGTTCGTTGACTTCCTTGAAACGAACGGCCGTCTCCAAGATCGTCATGATGTCGTCTGCCGAATACTCCGTGATGTCGATCAGGTGCTTATGGTTGAAAGCCATGTCGCTACTCACCTCCCAGCGGTGCGGCGCCGACGTGCGCGCCTTCCTTCATTTCCAGAATCTCAACCTCGGACTTGCCGTCGACTTCCTCAAGGAACAGGCGCACGTTCTCGCAGGCGGCCGAGGGGACGTTCTTGCCGACGTAATCGGCGCGGATGGGCAGCTGGCGATGGCCGCGGTCGACGAGCACCGCGAGCTCGACGCGCGCGGGGCGCCCGATGTCCATGAGCGCGTCGAGCGCGGCGCGGATGGTGCGCCCGGTGTAGAGGACGTCGTCGATAAGCACGATGTCCTTGCCGTCGATGTCGAAGGGGATTTCGGTGGAATGCACCTCGGGGGCGAAGTGCGTCGCGAAGTCGTCGCGGTAGAAGCTGATGTCAAGCTTGCCGAGCGGAACCTCGGTGCCCTCGATCTGCTTGATCTTGGCCGCCAGGCGTTTTGCCAGCAGATCGCCGCGCGTGACGATGCCAACGAGCGCGATCTCGCCTGCGCCCTTGTTGGTCTCGAGGATCTGATGCGCGATGCGCGTCAGCGACCGCTCGATCTCGTCTGCGTCCATGCAGACGTTCTTGACCGTTCCTGCGTCAGTCATACACACCCTTTCTCTTGCGTCGAGTGCGCACAGAAAGAAGGCTGGAGCGCGGCGGGCCCGCCGCCTGCTCGATGCCGTGCCGCAGGGCATGAAAAAAAGCCCTTGCGACAGACAAAGGCTTCGACTCACGTTCGCTCTTTTGATAGCTTGAGCGTTTGGGGTGTTACCTTGTCGGTCTCTCTGTACCGCATTTAAAGGAACTGGGCGCAGTATACGCGCGCCGATGAGGTTTTGTAACCCCCTAACGCGAGATTTTTTGGTGAACGGCGGGCGTGAGGGCTTCAACCATGCGCTGCGCGAGCGAATCCCAGGAGACGTTCGTCGTGTCGAAGCCGCTTCCCGCCGTCGGGTTTTCGGCGCAGGCGGAAAGGGCGCGCGCCAAGGCGGCCGCCAGCGCATCCTCGAAGGCCGGCAGGTCTTCCTCGACGGGCTGGTCGGTGCCGACCAGGCGCGGCGGCTTCACGAAGGCGACGGGGGCCGCAGGCAGGCTTTGCGAAAGCCACGGGCGCACACCGGGCAGGTCGGTGACCACGGCGCGGCACCCGCACGCCATGGCCTCGATGGTCACGAGCGGCAGGCCCTCGAAAAACGACGGCAGGACGAACACGTGCGCGCCGCGGTACGCATCGACGAGCTCGTCTTGGCTCACGCGCCCATGCAGGCGAACCGGGACTTCGCTTCGCTGTGCAAGCGCGCAGATGCGGTCGTATTGTTCCTGATCGCTGTAGCCCCCCACCAGCGACAGCTCGACCTCTTCAGCGGCGAAGGGGAGCCGGTCCATGCAGCGCACGAGGCTCTCGACGCCCTTGGCCCGGCAGATCTTCCCCACGTAGAGGATGCGCAAAGGGCGCGCTTGCCGAAGCGAGACGGCGGGGTTGAACTCGCGGGCGCTGTAGCCGGTGCCGACGACGCGAACGCGTTCTTGCGGCAGGTCGAACAGCTCGGCGATCTCGACCCTCTGCGCCTCGTGCAGCGCCATGACGCCGTCGAGGGAGCGCACGGCGGCCACGATGCGGTCTCGCTCCAGGTTGTGCTTGCGCAGCTGGCGCAGGTCGGTGGAGTGGCTGACGCCCCAGATGGCGCAGGGGCGCTGCGAAGCGGGCGCGCTGCCCTGCCGCCAATTCGGTAACCAATTTTCACCGGCAAGCTCGTCCAGGACCTCGCACGCCACCGACAGCACGAGGTACAGGTGGTGGCAGATGACGGCATCGGGGCGAAACGCCAGGAGCGCCTCGCGGATCTTCCGGGAAAACGCAGCACGGAACGCCAAGACCATCGCGGGGGTCATGTCGCGGTAGCGCGTCGCCTCGTAGGGCATGACGTCGCTCATGCCGCAGACGGGAAACGGCAGCTCATCGGTGTTGAAGCGCACGGGGAAGAACTGCGCGCCTAAGGGAATCTCAGGGGCGTCGGCACGGTCGATGCCGGAGATGACGGCGACCTCGTGCCCCGCCGCGATCATGGAGCGCACCGTTTCGGCCAAATAGACGCCGCTTCCGGTGCTGTCCGGCTTTTGAGCGGAGATGCAAAGGACTCGCATGGGATGTTTCCTTTCAGGGAGCACGAAGCAGCTGGCTGCTCTTGGCTAGCAGGAGGCGAGATCGCAAGCGATCTCGCGCATCGCGGCAATGGCGGCGTCGACTTCCTCGGCCGTGTTGAAGGCCGAGAAGCTGAAACGAACCACGCCCTGACGCTCGGTCCCCAAGGCCTTGTGCATCAGCGGCGCGCAATGCGCCCCGGGACGCACGCAGATGCCGTAACGCTCGGAAAGCGCGTCGGCGACAAGCCCGGAATCCGCATCGCCCACGTTGAGCGCCACGATGCCGCAACGTGCACCCGACCCGCCGCCGAGGATGCGCACCCCCTCGATTTCGCCAACGCCTTGCGCAAAGCGATCGATTAGACCGCTGATGCGGCTGCGCACGTTATCGACCCCTCTATGGGAAAGCCACGCGCACCCGGCGGCAAGTCCCGCCAGGCCGTGCGCGTTGGCCGTTCCCGCCTCGAGCGCCTCGGGCATGAAGCGCGGATGGCGCTCATCGAAGCTGTGGACGCCCGAGCCCCCTTCGACGAGCGGGGCGATGTCGAGGCCGGGGCGCACGCACAGCCCGCCGGTGCCCTGCGGGCCGTAAAGGCTCTTGTGCCCGGTGAAGCACACCACGTCGGCGCCGCATTCGGCAACCGAAAAGGGCAAGGAACCCGCCGTTTGCGCGGCATCGAGCACAAAGAGCGCGCCCGCATCGTGCGCGGCGGCCGCCATGCGCGGGATGTCGTACGCATCTCCGGTGACGTTGCTCGCGTGGGTCGCCGCCACCAGCTTCGCACCCGCGCACGCCCGCTCATACGATCGCCAATCGAGCGCGCCGTCGGGGGCGATGCGCGCCACGCGCACCTCGCAGCCTTGCTCGTCGCGCGCGCGGAACAGCGGCCGCAGGACGGAGTTATGGGATGCCGCCGTGGTAACCGCGACATCGCCGGGGCGCAGAAGCCCCGCGATGGCGATGTTGAGCGCCATGGTGGCGTTGAGGGCGAACGAAACGCTGCCGGGGCCCCAGGAACCAAGCAGGTCGGACACCGCGCGCCGGGCGTCGAAAACGGCCATGGAGGCGTCGAGGGCCGCTTGATGCGAGCCGCGCCCAGGCCCGCCGAAGCTGGTCAGCGCGGCGCAGACGGCGCTTGCAACCTCGGGAGGCTTGTGCATGGTGGTTGCGGCGTTATCGAGATAGATCACGAGAGCATCTCCTGAAGGTTCGTTCATCATACGGCAACCGATTGTAGCCGGAATGGCCGCACTCGCAAGCGCACGGCGGCATGCGGCTGCGCAGCGGCGGGGTGAGAACCGGTTACCGGCTTGCGCTAGGCGACCTCCAGGGCCGCAAGCGCCGCCCCGAGCGCGCCGGCGAAACGAGCATCGGGCGAGCTTTCGACCGGAGCGGACAGCTCGGCCTCAAGCCTCTCGCGCACGTAGTCGTTCTCGCAAAGCCCGCCAGTGAGGAAATACTTTCCTGCGCTCACCTGCCCCACCAGCGTGGCTACGCGCTTGACCACCGAGGAGATGACGCCGTTGGCGATGTTCTCGCGCGGCTCGCCCTTCCCCACGAGGCTGATGACCTCGGATTCCGCGAAAACGGTGCACATGTTGGATATCTCGGTGGGCTCGCCGGCGCGCGCCATGTCGGCCATCGCAGCCTGCGACACGCCGAGACGGTCGGCCATGATCTCCAAAAAGCGGCCGGTTCCCGCCGAGCACTTGTCGTTCATCACGAACTTCACCACCTTGCCCGCCTTCAGCCCGATGGCCTTCGTGTCCTGCCCGCCGATGTCGATGACGGTGCCGTCGCTCCCGAACAGCGCCCATGCGCCGCGCCCGTGGCACGTGATTTCCGTGACCACCTTGTTGGCGAAGGGAACCGCGATGCGCCCGTAGCCGGTGGCCACCACCGGCAGGGCTTCCGCACCGAAGCCCGCCTCGGAAAGCCGACGGCGCACCTCTTCGGCAGCTTCGACGCTGCTATACCCCGTGGGAATGACGATTTTCGACAGGATGGAACCCGACCGGTCGACGACCACCGCCTTGGTGGCCGTCGACCCGATGTCGACGCCGATGCCTGCCGCCGAGAAGCCGAGCGCTTGCCCGCAAACCCACTCGCCGCTGCCCGCCATGAGTTCCTCCCCCCCCTATCAACAAACGGGGCGCGAAGGCCCCGCCGCTTTCGAACCATCCAACAAGAAGGCGCCCGCGCAGCTACAACGGTGCCGCACGGGCGCTTTCGCCTACCTTAGCAGAACCTATCGCGCGTCGCGTCTATCTGCCGTTCAAGCTCGACGATGCGCTGATACGCCAGGCCCTCCGCTTTCGCCAACGACTCGAGCCTCGTTCGGTCGTCGCATTCGATGAGCAGGCTCGACCCGCATTCGGACCGGGCCTGCCTGGGCGTAGGCGACACGCGCGCGCCGATACGCGCGCGCCGAGCGGCCTCATAGAGCGCCAGCGCGTCGGTGTAGCCATCGAACAGCACGTAGCACGCGGGCGTCGACCGCGCCGCCATGGCCTAGCCCAGCATCTCCACGAAGGCGCCGATGCGCGTGCGCAGCTGCTCGGCGTCGTTGTCGGTGTAGTCGGTCTCCAGACCCAGGCACGGGATGCCCTCGGCCTCGAGCGCCTTGGCGACCGAGGACTTCTCCACGTCGTAGAGCGTGCAGAACTTCAGGTTCACGTCGATGACGCCGTCGACCTGATAGGCGCGCGCCAGGCGGATGATGTCCTCGATGCGGCCGGGGTTGGGCGTGAAGCAGGCGCAGTTGTTCTTCATGTAGCGCTCGGAAAGCGCCTGGAACTGGCCTTCGAGCGTGGTCGCGCTCTCGTCGACCTCGTGCTCGAAGTAGCGCGTGCCGGTGCACATCTCCTCGCACACGACCGCCGCGCCCGACGTTTCGATGATGTGATGAAGCTTCCAGTTCGGAATGGCCAGCGGCGTGCCGGTGAGCAGGATGCGCTTGGTGCCGGCAGAAAAGACGCTCACGCCGTCGGCGACGCGCTGCTCAAGCTCGTCGGCGAGCTTGTTGGCCATCTCGGCGCAGCGCACCGGATCGTCGAAGAACGCGATCTGGGTCATGAGCAGGGCGTCCTTACCGGAAATGGGGATGCAGTTTTTGGCCTTGCGCGTCTCGTACACGCGAGCGAGCGCGCGACGCTTGGCGTTGACGGTCTTGATGGCCGCGGCAAGGTTCTCGACCGTCAGCTCACGCCCGGTGAATTCCTCTACCATCTTCGCGAAGTCGGCGATCTCGCCCGCCCACTTCCGAACGTCCTTCGGGCGCTTCATCTGCGGCATGTCCATGACATAGGTGGTCTTGTCGGCGCCGAGGATCTCGTAGGCCTTCTTCTTGCCGTCGCAGGTGGTCTCGCCCACGTACATGTCGGCCACGCCGAAGTACGGGCACGTATGACCGAAGTGCGCGCCAAGCGATGCCTTCACGAGCGGGCAGACGCCGGTGGGCAGCACCTTCTCGCCGGCCGGCACCCAGAACTGGCTGCCGCCGCACAGCCCCGTGACCGCGCCGCCGCACGCGATGACGATCTCGTCGGGCACATAGACGCAGAAGGTGCCGAACACCTTGCCGCCGGCCTCTTTGAGCTCGACGAGCTCCTGCGGGCGGATGCCGTGGATGTCGCTGACCACGAAGTCGTAGAAGGCCATGTTCTCAGGACGGTTTTCCTGGGAAAGATACACGTCGCCGAACGCCTGCGGCAGCACCGCGCACAGCTGGTCGTGAGTCTCCAGGTCCATGCCAAGGCTTTTCCAAAGATCGTGACGGTCGGTCATGATGCCTCCTTTTCGGGCCCGGGCGCCCCCGCGCCTTTTCGGCCCCTCGTCTGGTAAAGGCGACGCACGTGGCGCCGCAACTAGCGCCCAAACGTCAAGCTCGGGCGGAAGCGAAACAATGAGAGCAGAAGATTCCGGGCAAAACGGCCCGGTCGAAGTGACGAACGCCGCAGAATCGCGTTCG
>CAVGWX010000053.1:0-5858 GCA_963633085.1 Prevotella sp. CAG:279
AGGAGGTGCGCGCCGAATCGGGCGGCATCGTGTTCTTCACCTGCAACCGCCCGCTTGTCACCGAGCATACGCTGGCCTTCTCCACCATCCCCCGCGGCGCCGATCGAGCATAGGGGCAAGCGAAGGGCAATTTGCCGACAGAGCCAAATGCGCGACGCGCAACAGTGCTGGCCGAATGTAGCGCGAGCCACGGCTCTCGCTACAAGAATCACGGTCTGCGACGTTACGCCTGCAACAAGAATTCGTGGGGTCGAGCGACAGCTCGACCCGTATTCGAGAGCATCCGAAGGATGCGACACATATTTCCAGGTGAGCAAGCGAGCGATTGACGGTCGGCGTAACCGGTTTTGCCCACGTGTTGAAAAACCTGACGCGCCTTCGGCGCTGGCTATTGATGTGCGAGCTGTCGCTCGCACCTACAAAATGCTTGCTGCTCCGTTGTTCGCGCCCCACGAAATGCTTGCTGCTTTGTTATCCCAACAGCAAATTTTCGTGGGGTTGAGCGACAGCTCAACCCTTATTCGAGAGCGCCATCAGGCGCGACAGACAATCCGCAACGCGCGCGACGCCTACTCGTTTCGCGCAGCTGCGGCGGCGCGGGCAGCTTCAAGCTCCTCGCGCTCAAGCACCTGCTGCATGGCGGAGATGGCGCATTCGAGCATGGAATCGTCCGGCTCGTTGGTGGTGAGGTACTGCATCTGCATACCCGGCCACAGCACCACCTTCACCAGCGGGTTTTCCGGATGGCTTCCCGCCCAGCGCACGGTGATCTCGTATGAGATGCCGGCGATGACGGGCATGAGCACGATGCGCGCGACGATGACCAGGACAAGCTTCGGCGCGCCGTCGGGCACGCCCCAGGCGGCGATGAGCCCGTTTAGGGGCGTGATGGTGTACACCAAGATGGCGATGATCATCACCATGATCAGAAACGCCGTCCCGCAGCGCACGTGCAGGCGCGGGAACTGCCGCGCGTTTTCCGGCGTCATCGGCAACCCGTGCTCGAAGCAGTGGATGGTCTTGTGCTCGGCGCCGTGGTAGCCGAACATGCGCTTGATGTCTTTCATGCGCCCGATCAGCCAGATGTAGAACACGAACACGGCCACGCGCAAAACGCCGTCGACGACGTTCCACGCCAGCGTGTTCGAATCGTATTCGCCCACGATGAGGTTCGTGATGGCCGCCGGTGCGACGATGAACAGCACCACGCCCATGATAAGGCCGAGCACCATGGAGATGGCCATTTCCCGATGCCCGAACGCCGCATCGTCGGACGCATCGGCATCGGCCTTGCCCACCTCGGTGCCGGTCTTAACCGTATCGGCGCCAGCCTCGCCCGCTTCGGCCGCGGGCGCGTCCTCTTCCTCCTCGTCGAACGCGTGCATCGCCGCGATCTCGAGCGCCTTGTAGCCGAGCACGAGCGACTCCACCATCGCGCGGCAGCCGCGCACGAGCGGCCAGTACATCCAGCCGTTCTTGTCCTTGCCGCTGGCCAGGTCGTGCGCTTCCTCGTAGATGCCGCCGTCCGGCTCGCGCACGCCGACGGCCCAGTTGTACTTGCCGCGCATCATGACGCCCTCGATGAGCGCCTGGCCGCCCACGTGCGTCTTGCGCTCGCCGTCTTCGGAAAACGCGCGCGAAAGATCGCTCTTCTGCTTCGCCACCTTAGCCACGCTTCACTTTCGGGAAGGGGTTTCCGCAGGTCATCTTTCCTTCCGGGCAGCCGGTGCGCACGCAGGGGGCGCCGGCGTCGGCGAAGATGAACGGCGCCGTGGGGCGCGCCAGCTCAAGCATGCGCATCGCCATGTCGCGGATCTCCCACTGGGCGCGGTTGCAGCAGCGCAGGCTGAAGAAATGCAGCAGCTCGCGCACGTTCATGGTGATGACGATCTTGCTTTCCGCCGCGTTGGGCAACAGATAGCGCGCGTCCTCGGCCGGCACCCCGGCGTCGAGCAGCTTATGGTAGGCATCGACGGCTGCGGCGATGGCCTCGTCGAACACCGCCTCGGCCTGTTCGTTGCCCGCCACGCTTCGCGGCTTCACCACGGCCACCTCGCCCGTGAACTTCACGTAGCGCTGGCTTTGCTGGTTGAAGCTCGCGATGCGGTGGCGCACCAGCTGGTGCGTGAGCGCGCGAGACACGCCGTCGACGGCGAAGGTGTAGCTCGCATGCTCGAGGGTGCTGAAATGCCCCGAGGACATGATGGTGGACAGCACGCTTTCCACGCGCTCGGGCGGCATGGTCTCCATCAGCTCGGCCGCGCCGACCGGCGCGTAGCACAGCCGCGCGGCGGTGGCGATGGCGCGTTCGGGGTCGGGCGTGTGGTAGAGCAGTTCGACGTTCATCTGCTGGCTCCTCGTCTATACACAAATTGCCCGCACCCAAACGCATGCGGGCGGGCAATCAGATACTATGCTAGCTATCGAATATAAGGGAGAACCCCTCCAAAAACGAGCGGAGCGGCAGATGACCGAAAAAACGCATGCGGCGACCGACGCCGGACCAACCCGAACTGACGCACCCCATCGCGACCTTTGCGGCGACGGCGCGGCGGACGAGGCCCGAACGGAAAAGCCCGCTTTCGAGCAGGGCGGCAAACCCCTGCTCGGGCACATCGATTGGAACGAGGAATGGATGTCCCTGCAAGCGCGCCGCCGCAAACCCGACGAGGCCGCCTACTGGAACGGGCGCGCGCACGATTTCCCCGCCGATACGAAGGTCGGGCCGTACGCCAAGCGCTTCGTCGAGCTCGCCGACATACAGCCCGGCGAAACCGTTTTCGACATGGGATGCGGCACGGGGGCCATCGCGCTGCCGCTCGGGTTGGCTGGACATGAGGTGGTGGCGGCCGATTTCTCGCAAGCCATGCTCGACCGCATGAGCGCCGTCATGCGCGCAGCCGGAGTGAGAACCGTGTTCCCCAAGCTTTTGAGCTGGGACGAGGACTGGGCGGCGAAGGGCGTGCGCGAAGGCATGGTCGACGTTGCCGTCGCGTCGCGTTCCATCGCCACGGAAAATCTGCGCGACAGCCTGCTGCGCCTGACCGAGGTGGCGCGCCGGCGCGTGTGCATCACGCTCACCACGGGAAGCAGCCCGCGCACCGACGAGCGCATCATGGCCGAGCTGGGGCTTGAGGACACGCTGTGCCGAGACTATCTCTACGCCATCAACATCCTGGCGGCCGAAGGCCTCCTGCCGCAGGTGAGCTACATCCGCTCCGAGCGCTACGACACCTACGACAGCGCCGACGAGGCCGCCGCCCACCTGCGGCGCATGATCGACGGGGCCTCAGGCGCCATCGCCGGCGACGCCGAGCGGCAGGCGGCCTACGCGCGCTTGGATGCCTGGCTTGCCGACAACCTGATCGCCAACGACGAGGCCGGGCAGCCCGACGTCCACGGCAATCCCCAAAAATCCCTGCGCCTGGCCAACCCCCGCGTCATCACCTGGGCCTTCATCGCCTGGGATAAGTAAAGGGGCGCCCGGCCGCAAGCCGAACGCCCCTTTACTGCCCTGCCTTTACTTCAGCTGCTTTCCGCCGGTGTCCCAGTAAAACTTCTTGAACTTGCGGATCTGGTTTACATGCATGATGCGCGCCCACAGGTTGTGCTTGAAGGAATCGGGCGCGTAGTGCAGCGGGTAGGGCTCCTTGGTGGCGGCGAGCGCCTTGAGCGCCTGCGCGAGGCGTTCCTTGTTCTCCATGCTGCGCTTGAGCACGTAGGTGGGCACGCAGCAATAGAGGAACGGGTCGTAAGCTTCGCGCTCAGCAACAGGCTGCCCCATGACGAACTCACGCACGATCAGCTCGACGAAGTTCTGGCCGCCCAAGCTCATGTAGTACGTGTTGCGTCCGCAGCGGGTGTTCACCTCGAAGAAGCGGAACGACCCGTCGCGCGAATCGAACTTGATGTCGAAGTTCGCAAATCCGCGGTATCCCGTGTGCGCGAGGAACTTGCGCGCGCCCTCGATGATGGCCTCTTCGCGCTCGCCCATGATGCACAGCGGGTTGCCGATGGCGGTGGGGTCGTGGTCCTGCAGGCACACGCAGCCGCCGGAAACCACGCGCAAATCCCCGTTGGCGTCGGAAAAGGTGGTCAGCGTGCGGATGGCGTCGTCGCCGCCGGGGATGAAGTCCTGGATGACCAGCAGGTTGTTGTAGTCGGAGGTGCGGATGGAATGCCACACCTCGCGCAGCTCCTCGGCGGAGTCGATCTCGTAGATCTTGCGCCAGCCGGCGATGGTGGGTTCGGCATCCTGGAACTGGGCGGAGTTCGAGGGCTTCGCGATGAGCGGATAGGCGAAGTCGCCGTAAGGCAGGTCGTCCGGGCCGCTTCCGCAGTCGAAGTACCAGGTTTTCGGGTAGGGAACGCCGATCTCCTCGCAGATCTCGTAGAAGCGGCGCTTCTGCGTGATGTCGTCGAGCAGGTCGAAATCGATATAGGGAACCGCATAGCCCGCATCGGCGAGGCGTTGCTTGCCCTGCGAGAGCATGCGCGCATGGCAGTCGTCGCAACCAAGGACGAGCAGCGTCTTTTCCGGAGAGGCGGCGTGCACCTCGGCGGCGATGCGCTCGAGCGCCTCGTAGAGGCCTTCCTGCTCGTGGATGTTCGCCTCAAGGCGGTAATCGGTGAGGCGGCTTTCGGAAAGCATCTTGATGTCCTGCGTGGCAAGCACGATGGTGCGCGCGATGCCGAACGCGCGATGAAGCTCGCGAACGTAGCTGTAGGCAAGGATGTCGCCGCCGACGACGACGGGTTGCAGCAGGTCTTTCACCATGTCTGCGCTGGTGATGGGCGTCGGAGGGGCGCTCACGGTTGATGGTGCGGTCATTGCTGATGCTCCTAGCGGATGTATCGGTCGGGCCGGGCGGGCCCGGTTGCATTCAGGAAGAGAACAAGTCTGCATTATCGCATAGACGCGCGTGCGCTTGGCGCCCCGCGCACCTTTCGTGGAAAGTGCCCACACCCTACACGGCTATCGTATGATTGTCGAATGCAAAAAGCCCGATGGGCGCTGAGAGAAGGAGTTTCGCGCATGTGCGGATTCGTGGGATTCACCGCGGTCGATTTCGATGAGCAGACCAACCGCGCCATCATCAAGGACATGGCCGATCGCATCATCCATCGAGGTCCTGACGACGAAGGCTACGTGGTCACCGACGATATCGCGATGGGATTTCGTCGCCTGTCCATCATCGACCTTGAGGGCAGCCGCCAGCCCATGCAAAACGCCGACGGCACCGTGACGGTCACCTTCAACGGCGAGATCTACAACTTCCCACAACTGCGCGAGGAGCTTCAGGCGGCCGGCTACACCTTCAAGACCCACGGCGACACCGAGACCATCGTGCATGGCTACGAGGAGTGGGGCTGCAAGGTGTTCGAGCGCCTGCGCGGCATGTTCGCCATCGCCATCTGGGACGAGAAGCAAAAGCAGCTCGTATGCGCCCGCGACATCTTCGGCATCAAGCCGATGTACTACCAGCACGACGGTGCGCGCCTCATTTACGGCAGCGAGATCAAGTCGTTCTTGGCGCACCCGCGCTTCAAGAAGGAGCTCAACCGCGAGCAGCTGCCGCAGTATTTGTGCTTCGAGTACCTCAACGATTCGCAGACCATGTTCAAGGGCGTGCACAAGCTGCTGCCGGGCCACTACATCACGTTCAAGGACGGCGAGCTTACCTGCGAGTGTTTCTACAAGATCACCTACAAGATCGACGAGTCGAAGGACCTGGAGGAGTGGGCCGACATCATCAAGGACACGTTCGACGAGTCGGTGCGCGCCCACGAGATCGCCGACGTGGAGATCGGCAGCTTCCTATCCGGCGGCATCGACAGCTCGCTGGCGGCGTTCTGCA
>CAVGWX010000053.1:6203-13696 GCA_963633085.1 Prevotella sp. CAG:279
TCTACCACGACCAGTACGAGTTCTCGAAGTACTTCAAGGTCCCGCGCGCGCTGCGCGCAGCCGGCGGCGCCGTCGCGGAGAAGCTGCCGCCGTTTCACGGGCGCCACTTCGCCATGCGCGGATCGGGCGGCCCTGAAAAGAGCTACCAGCGCGCCTGCATGAACTACATGTGGGACGAGGTGCCCAACGTTTTGCGCGGCTACACCGGCCCGTGCAAGCCGTGGGAGCATGCGCGCCCGCACTTCGACGAGGCCGTGAAGCAGACGGGCGGCGGCGACGTCATCACGCAGACCCAGTACGTGGACATGGTGTCCTACATGCCCTACGACATCTGCCTGAAGGCCGACCGCATGTCGATGGCCCACTCGCTCGAGCTGCGCGTCCCCTTCCTCGACAAGAAGGTGCTCGACGTGGCGCTGCAGCTTCCGACGAACTGCCGCGTGACCGACGAGCATTCGAAGTACGCGCTGCGCCGCGCCGCCGCGCACCTGGGCTTCCCGCAGAAGGTTGCCGACATGCCCAAGCAGCCGTTCATCACGCCGCTGACGGTGTGGCTGCAGACCGACCTGTACTACGAGCGCATCAAGGAGGCCTTCACGAGCGAAGCCGCGCACGAGTTCTTCAACGTGGACTACCTCATGAAGATGCTCGACGACCATCGCAGCGCCGACTTCTCCACGCAGGAGGGTCGCAGCAAGCTCAAGATGATGCGCATCTGGAACGTGTACTGCTTCCTGTGCTGGTACGAGGTGTTCTTCGGCGAGACGTCGAAGCGATACGCCCCCAAGACGCAGGTGGCTTAAACGGATCGCGCCGGCCTTCACGGTCGGCGCGCTTGCTAGAGCGGACGCTTATGGTCGGGCTCGGTCGTGATGATGACCGGGCCCTCTTTCGTGATGGCGACCATCTTCTCGAAATGCGCGCTCGGCTTGCCGTCGCGCGTGCTCACCAGCCACCCATCTCCGCCTTGGCGCACCTTGCGCGTGCCCAGGTTGATCATCGGCTCGATGGCAAGCACCATGCCCACCTCAAGCTTCTGGCCGAAATGCTTATGCCCGTAATTGGGGACGAGCGGCTCCTCGTGCATGTCATGGCCCACGCCGTGGCCCACGTACTCGCGCACGACGCCAAAGCCCGCCGCCTCGGCGATGGACTGCACCGCATGGCCGATGTCCCCTAAGCGGTTGCCGGCGCGGGCGCATGCAAGGCCCGCCCACATGCACTCCTCGGTCACCTTCAGCAGGCGCTTCTTCTCTTCGGAAATCTTTCCCACCGCAAAGGTCCAGGCGTTGTCCCCCACCCAGCCATCGACCTCAGCTCCGGTGTCGATGGAGATGATGTCCCCGTCGCGCAGCACCACGTCCTTCGACGGGATGCCGTGCACGATCTGCTCGTTGACCGACGCGCACAGGGAGCCGGGGAAGCCGCCATAGCCCTTGAAGGCGGGAAGGCCACCGTGCTCGCGGATGTAGGTTTCGACGAATTCATCGAGCTCCAGGGTGGTCACGCCCGGGCGAACCATGCCTCCAACCAGGCGCAACACTTCTGCGGAAAGCCGGCCGGCTTCCTTCATCGCATCGATTTCAGCAGGGGATTTCAGCTTCACGCTCATGGCGGCACCTTTCTTCAGCAGCGTAAGGAAAGTATACCCCCAAACCGCGCCGATTTGACCAGCGCGGCCCCGCGCATGCCGCCCTTGAGCGCCCAAAACCGTCCATTCATAAAAGAGCAATCGATATGCAAGGAGGTTGAAACAATCCCATGCTACAGTCGCGTTGCTATCAGAAAGCGCAAACGACCAAGAGCAGGTCGCACGCCACAACCAAAGGAGCTTCCGTACATGGAAAACCTCGGCTACTACAACGGCAAATTCGGTCCGCTTGACGAAATGACCATCCCGATGAACGACCGCGTTTGCTGGTTCGGCGACGGCGTATACGATGCCGGCCCTGCTCGCAACTACAAGATCTTCGCCATAGACGAGCATATCGACCGCTTCTTCAACAGCGCGCGCATGCTCGAGATCGAGATGCCCTGCACCAAGCAGGAACTGAAAGACCTCCTGAACAAGCTCGTGCACGAGGTCGACACCGGCGATCTGTTTGTGTATTACCAGGTCACGCGCGGCACCGGCATCCGCGACCACGCGTTTACCTCCGGCCCGGGCAACCTGTGGGTCATGCTCAAGCCCGCCAAGATCTCCGACGGCCTTGAGCCCATCAAGCTCATCACCACCGAGGACAAGCGTTTCTATTACTGCAACATCAAGACGCTGAACCTCATTCCCTCCTGCCTGGCCACCGAGCGCGCCAAGCGCGCCGGCTGCCAAGAGTCGGTGTTCTACCGTCCTGGCGGTCGCGTGACCGAATGCGCGCATTCCAACTGCCATATCATCCAGAACGGCGTGCTGCGCACCGCCCCCACCGACGAGCTCATCCTTCCCGGCATCGCCCGCAAGCACCTCATCAAGGCGGCGAACGAACTGGGCATCCCGGTTCGCGAAGAAGCGTTTACCTTGGACGAGCTGTTCGCGGCCGACGAGGTGCTGGTCACCAGCTCTTCCAACCTGTGCCTGCATGCAAACGAGATCGACGGCAAGCCCGTCGGCGGCGGCGCGCCCGAGCTGCTCGAGCAGCTGCGCTCCACCGTCATCGCCGAGTTCAAGAACGCAACGGAGTAACGCATCATGGAATTCCGCGCTTTCACGAAAAACCCCGCGCAGCCCGAAGTGCAGCGCACGAACATCACCTGCATCGAAGATGCCATCCTGCAGCATTCGCACCGCGGCATGACCACGCTGGCAAACTACATGCCCGCCGATTTCTGCCACGATGCTGCTCGCGAGATTCTATCCTGGGAGCGCGGCACCGTTTTCTTGACCACCGGCTTTTTCGTCAACGGCTTCCCGGAAACGGACGGACCTGCTGGCACCATGGTTGTCGCGAACGCGCTGCGCCAGCTGGGCTTCTCCCCCGTTATCGTGGCGGAGCCTTTTGCACGCGCCTACTTCGCCGATCACGACATCGCGGTCCTGAGCGTGCAGAAGAGCTATGACGAGCAGAAGTACCGCGACCTCATCGATGCCTTCAATCCCGTCGGCCTCATTTCCATCGAACGCTGCGGGCGCAACGCCGACGGCGACTACCTGAACATGCGCGGCCGTTCGGTGGGTGATTTGACGAGCAGCGTGGACGATTTGTTCCTCGTCGCTTCGGGCACCATTCCCACCGTCGGCATCGGCGACGGCGGCAACGAGATCGGCATGGGAGCCTTGCTTGAGGCCATTCATGCGTCGCTGAGCATCGACCCGTGCGTCGTGCCGGTCGACAAGCTCGTGGTCGCATCGGTGTCCAACTGGGGCGCCTATGGTTTGGCCGGCTGCCTTGAGGAGCTGACCGGCCAGCAGCTTCTTCCCACATGGGACGCGGTGAAGGAGTTCATCGATTACACGGTTTCCCTCGGCAGCGTCGACGGAGTTTCGGGTGAGAACGTTTCGACGGTCGACGGATATGAGATCTCGACGAGCAAGGCGGTGTACGACAGCATAGTCGCCCAAGCGAGCATCCACACGAGCAAGGCAGCCCTCGCCAGCGCTTAGCCTTATCGCATAGAGACGTTTTCGCGCAACGCAAGAGCCCGGCTCAAGGCAACCGCCTTGGCCGGGCTCTTCTACGATCAGCGGCATCTTCGCTTGCCGCAAATGCGCTGAGCCGCGGCCGCACCTCAAACATAGTCGCCACTCCCCTGCAGCCCCTCCTCATAAGACAAGCCTGAAAGCCGTCACATATCGTTAGGTCACATACCAATATGCATACAAAAAGGGCGACCCTAACGGGTCGCCCTCACTTCTGATGAATGGCTGAGATGCTTATTCAGCAGCAGTGTAGTTCTTAGTGACGGAAGAATCCACCGCCACCCCCGGCGTCATGGTGCCGGAAACGCTGATGGACTTCACGTACTTGCCCTTGGCAGCAGCCGGCTTCATACGCAGGATCTCGTCGTACACGACGCCGTAGTTCTCGGAGAGCTGCTCGGGGGTGAAGGAAGCCTTGCCGATGATAACGTGGCAGATGCCGTAACGGTCGGCGCGATACTCCACGCGGCCGCCCTTGAGCTCCTTGATGGCCTGAGCGACGTTCGGGGTGACCGTGCCGAGCTTCGGGTTCGGCATGAGGCCACGGGGGCCGAGGATCTTACCGAGACGACCGACCTTGCCCATCTGATCGGGCGTGGCGACGGCAGCGTCGAAGTTGAACTCGCCGGCCTGGATCTGAGCGGTCAGCTCGTCGGTGCCGACGATGTCGGCGCCAGCCTCGCGAGCGGCATCAGCGGCGGCACCCTCGGCGAACACGGCGACGCGCACGGTCTTACCGGAGCCGTTGGGCAGGGACACGGTGCCGCGCAGCTGCTGGTCGGCCTGGCGGGTGTCGATGCCGAGACGGAAGTGAGCCTCAACGGTCTGATCGAACTTCGTGGTGGCAACCTCGTTCACGAGCTTGAAGGCCTCCATCGGGGCGTAAACGCCCTCGCCGATCTTCTCAACTGCGGCGCGATACGCCTTGGACTTCTTAGCCATAATGCAAATTCCTTTCGTGGTTCGTAGCGAGCCTGTGCGGCTTCTAACGCCAGGTTCTTCCACTTTCAAAACGAATGCTCCAACGAGCGTTTAAGGCTTATGCCTCGCCCTTCAGGACGGCGGCGAGCTTCTTGGAAGGCACATAGGTCTTCTTCATCTCGATGCCCTCGACGCGCACGCCCATGGAACGGGCGGTACCGGCAACGATGCGCATGGCAGCCTCGATATCGTTCGCATTCAGGTCGGGCATCTTGATCTCGGCGATCTCGCGCAGCTGATCCTGGGACAGGGTGCCCACGAACTTGAGCTGCGGGATGCCGGAAGCGGACTTCAGGCCCAGCTTCTCCTTGATGAGCACGGCCGCCGGAGGGGTCTTGCAGATGAAGTCGAAGGACTTGTCCTCATACACGGTGATCTCAACCGGGATGATGGTGCCCTTCTGCTCTGCCGTCTGGGCGTTGAACGCCTGGCAGAACTGCATGATGTTGACGCCCTGAGCACCCAGAGCAGGACCGACGGGCGGGGCCGGGTTCGCAGCGCCAGCAGGGATCTGCAGCTTGACGAAGCCCGTAACTTTCTTCTCAGCCATTCTTAATACCTTTCAAAATGCTTACAAAGCTATATCCAAAAGCCTCATGCCGGAATGAGAAGCCCCGGTCCACGCGGGCACGCCGAAGCGTAAGGCTTTTCGATAACAACTAGATGCGGGACACCTGGTCGAAGGACAGCTCCACCGGCGTCTCGCGACCGAAGATGGAAACCATGACCTTGACCTTGCCCGCCTCGGGGGAAATCTCGGAGACGATGCCGTCGAACTCGGCAAGCGGGCCGGAGATGACCTTGACCGACTGACCCACTTCGAGGTTCGTCGAGGTCTTCTTCGGCGCCTCGTGACTCGTACGCTTCATGATCTTGTTGTACTCGTCACGGGTAAGCGGGGCGGGATTGCCGTCGGCGCCCACGAAACCGGTCACGCCAGGCGTGTTGCGCACCGCAGCCCAGCTGCGATCATCGAGATCCATGCGAACGAGAACGTATCCCGGGAAAACCTTCTTCTCGCTTTCCACGCGACGACCGCCCTCTTTTAGCTCGGTGACGGTTTCGGTGGGAATCTGAATGGAAAACACGTTGTTCTCGAGGCCCATCGTTTCGATGCGCGTCTCAAGGTTGGTTTTCACCTTGTTCTCGTACCCAGCATAGGTGTGAAGCACGTACCACTTCTTCGACATGCGCTATGCCCCCAATCCGGAGATGAAAAGAAGAACGGGCGTGATGATCGCGTTGTCCAGCAGCGCCACGTATGCGCCGAAGAAAAGCAAGGCAACCACAACGACGCCGCTCCAACGCAGAACGTCCTCACGAGACGGCCACGTGACGCGCTTCATCTCGGAGCGGACATCCTTGAGGAATTGGAAACGGTTCTTCTTTGCCGGCTTTTTCTCAGCCTTTTTCTCTGCTTTAGCCTGCTTGGCGTCCTTGGACGATCCTTCAGCGGTCGATGCCTTGCCGAACAATTTCTTCTTCGGTGCCTCAGCGGCAGATTCAACTGCTCCACCGTTCTGTTCTGCAGCCAGGGCCTCGGCCTCACGGGCCTCCTTGCGAGCCTGACGAGCAGCAGATGCCTTTGCACGCTGAGTCTTTGATTTCTTAGCCATCTAAATCCTTCAGGATCGATTTCCTCTTAACGCCAAACAAGCAGCCTGGTACCAAGCTGCTCTCATAGCAACCTGATTACAAGCTGCTCGCTATACGAGCTGGCAGGCCAGGAGGGACTCGAACCCCCAACATGCGGTTTTGGAGACCGCCGCTCTACCAATTGGAGCTACTGGCCTATTTTGTTCCTAAATCCTTAGCGAGTTTCCTTGTGCAAGGTGTGGTGCCCGCACCACTTGCAGTACTTCTTGAACTCAATACGATCAGGATTGTTCTGCTTGTTCTTCTTGGTCGTGTAGTTTCGACGCTTGCATTCAGTGCATGCAAGGGTGACCAAAGTACGCATCAATTCTCCTTTAAGTACAGTATTCGCATCGCTCGACAATAGCACATGATCAATGGAGAGGGGAGCCTGTTTCCAGGCTCCCCTACCGAATTCGTTGAAAGATCAGTTATTTGATGATCTTGGTTACACGACCGGAGCCAACGGTGCGGCCACCCTCGCGGATAGCGAAGCGGAGGCCTTCCTCCATAGCAACCGGGTGGATGAGCTCGGCGGTGATGGTCACATTGTCGCCAGGCATAACCATTTCGGTGCCCTCGGGGAGGTGTGCAACACCGGTGATGTCGGTGGTGCGGAAGTAGAACTGCGGACGATAGCCATCGAAGAACGGCGTATGACGGCCACCCTCGTCCTTGGTCAGGATGTAGACCTGGCCCTCGAAGTCGGAATGCGGGGTCACGCTGCCGGGCTTGCAGAGAACCTGACCGCGCTCGATGTCCTCGCGCTTGATGCCGCGCAGCAGGCAGCCGATGTTGTCGCCAGCCTGAGCCTCGTCGAGCAGCTTGCGGAACATTTCGATGCCGGTGCAGGTCGTCGTCTGGGTGTCCTTGATACCGACGATCTCCAGCGGGTCGTTCACATGCAGAACGCCACGCTCAACACGGCCGGTAGCAACGGTGCCGCGGCCGGTGATGGTCATGGTGTCCTCGACAGCCATCAGGAACGGCTTGTCGACGTCGCGCTCCGGGGTCGGGATGTAGTCGTCGACAGCATCCATGAGCTCCCAGATCTTCTCCTGCCACTTGGCGTCGCCCTCGAGAGCCTTCAGAGCAGAACCCTTGATGATCGGCAGATCGTCTCCGGGGAACTCGTACTCGCTGAGCAGCTCGCGGGTCTCCATCTCGACGAGCTCGATGAGCTCTTCGTCGTCGACCATGTCGCACTTGTTCAGGAAGACGACGATGTAGGGCACGCCGACCT
>CAVGWX010000054.1:0-13674 GCA_963633085.1 Prevotella sp. CAG:279
GTCGCGCCTGACGGCGCTCTCGAATAAGGGCCGAGCTATCGCTCGACCCCACGAATTCTTGCTATCGGGATAACTCTGCAGTCAGGTTTTACGGCTACACCAGGTTTTTCGTGGGCGCGAGCGAAAGCTCGCGCATTACTTGGTCAGCACCCGAAGGGTGCGTCAGATATTTCAACACGCGGGCGGAGCCGGTTATGCCGACCGCCAACCGTCCGCTTGCTCGCCCGGGAAATATGTGTCGCATCCTTCGGATGCTCTCGATTGCGGGTCGAGCTGTCGCTCGACCCTACGAATTAACCGGGGAACCCGTGAGGCTTACTCCAGGTTTAAGGCTCCCACCAGGATTTTTCGTAGGCGCGAGCGACAGCTCGCGCATCATTAGGCCAGCGCCCGAAGGGCGCGTCGCTCCCTTTAAAACAGCGCGCGTCGGCTCTTCTAGCTGCGGCCGCCTCAGGTCAAAACCGACGCGCCGCGCCCTATTTCACCAGTTGGATCTTCTCGATGTCCTCGCGGGTGGTTTCGCGGTAGAGCACCACGCGCTTGCCGATGACCTGCACCAGCTCGGCTCCGGCCTCGTCGGCGATCTGCCGACCGGCCTCGGCGGCCTGGCTGCCCGTTTCGCACAGCACGCTCACCTTGATAAGCTCGTGCGCCTCAAGCCCCTCGTTCACCTGCTTGACGATGTTGGCGCTCACGCCGTCCTTGCCGACGATGACGGTGGGCTTGATGTTGTTCGCGAGGCTGCGAAGCTGACGGATCTGCTTGCCGGTGATGGCCATGTGCTGCTCGTTTCTTCTCGGCCCGGGCTGGCCCGGGCATGATTTTCGGTCTCGCCATTCTACAACGTCGCCAAACAAGAGGCGCCACCTGCACGAAGATTCCGGTGGTGACCCCGCGCCCGAGCGCCGGCGCCGGCCGACGCCGCGCCCGGCCGACCACCGCCGAAGCGGCCTACTTCTCGTTGGGAGCCAGCTGGACCTTCTGCCCCTTCTTCGCCACCACCGGCATGGAGATGGCGCCGGCCGGGCACGCGTCCACGCAGGCGCAGCAGCGCATGCAGTCGGCCAGCGTGCGCTCGCCGTATTCGGGATGGCGCAGGTTGATGTCGGCCTCGCACACCATGGCGCAGCGGCTGCACGGCGTGCCCTTGGCGGTTTCCAGGCACTTCGCGTCGTCGATGGTCGGCTTGAACGTGCGGCTGAAGCGGCTCATCAGGTTCATGAGGCCCGCCATCGGGCAGAAGCGCGTGCACCACTTGCGCAGAAACACCAGCTCGATGATGAGCATCAGCGGGATCAGGATGACCGACCACGTCATATCGGCGTTGGCGAACAGGCGCCAGAACACCAGCACGGTGGCGAACGTCAGGCCGATCGGGCACACGAGGCAGAACACCGGGAAGCCGAAGATGGCAGTGGAAAGCAGCGCGCCGCCGAGCACGTAGTGGCGGGAATCGAGCTTCTGGCGCTTTTCCTTGCAGGCGCTGCAGCTGCCGCAGTCGCCGCCCTTGCCGGAGCATCCCAGCTCGAAGCGGGCGATATCGAGCGCCTCATCGTGCTTGGCCTTTTCCATGGCCTTGCGCTTCTTCGGCGAGCGGAAGAAGCTGCGCAGGCGGTCGAGCAGCGGCACGGGGCAGATCCAGCCGCAGAACGCGCGGCCCAGCACAAACACGAGCAGCGCCATGATGATGATCGAGAACACCGCGCGGGGCACGAGCGTTTTGGTGGCAAGCATCGTGGTGAAGGCGCCGAGCGGGCACAGCGCGCTGAACGAATCCCAGCCGAAGCCGGAAAGCGTTCCCATGTTCACGCCCGCGATCAAGCAGATCGCCAAAATGCAGAACACCGCAGCAGCGACGATGGTGCGAATCTTGCTCAGTTTCATGGCAACCTCCTTACAGCGCCGTGATCGGTCGGACGACGATGGCCTTCTCCGTGGCGCCGGCCACGATGGAGCCCTGGGACAGCGACACGCACACGCTCTCGCAGGCGCCGCAGCCGACGCACTTGTCGGCGACGACGTACGGATGCGGGCTGTAGCCGTTGCCATCCAGGCCGATGGCCTCGTAGCCGGCCTCGTTGCAGGCGTCGTAGCAGAAGTGGCAGCCGGTGTCGCGGAAGGCCAGGCAGGTCTTCTGGTCGATGGCGGCCAGGCCGATCAGCGTGTTGTGGGCGTTTGCGCCCTCGGGCAGCGAAAGCGCCTTGGTGGGGCAGGTTTCCACGCACAGCGGCACGCCGCCGTTTTCCTCGGCGCAGAAGTCGCAGTAGTTGCTGTCGAAGGAAAGCGCGGGGCTGCGCATGCCCAAAAGCCCGTCCTCGATGCGCGCCGGGTAGATGACCTTGCGCGGGCAGGCCTCGTAGCACTTCTCGCAACGGATGCAGGCGCTCACCAGGTGCGCCTCGTCCTGGCCTCCCGGCGGGCGGTTGAGCGGGTTGTGCCCGGCGTAGCGCAGCGCACCCAAGCCGAGCAGAGCCGCGGTGCTGCCGACGCCGATGACCAGCGAGCGGCGAGAAACGCTCATGGGCTCCCTCGCCTTCTTCTTGGAAGGTTTCGCAGCCGCGCCCGTCGCGTCGGCCTCGGCCGCCGCCGCGGCGACCTTCTCCTCCTTCTTTTCCTCACTCATGAAAAGACCCCTCTTCTCGTCTTGCAAGTGCCTAGATACGCAAACGCGGCCCCACAGGCGGAGCCGTTGAAAACGCGTGTATGAGGGGGCTTGGGTTGCCAGAAGCGGGGCGGTTGACGAAAGCCCCCTCCAACACGCTTTTTCAATCGCGGCGGCCGGCCGACCAGTACCGATCGCCGCGTTCGGTGACGGGCCGGCGTCGGGAAACACCCCGAGGCGGCGGCCCGTCGCCGCCGATTACAGCTGGTACAGCGCGAAGATGCGCAGGCACACCAGGTAGAGCAGGACGCGCCAGATGATGCCGCCGGCCATACAGGTCACGGTGGCGGCAACGGCGTAGCCCGTCAGCTGCGTGCCCTCCTTGGCCTTGGCCAGGTAGGTGAGCACGACCGGGACGACGATGCCCACGGCAACGGCGCCGAGCCAGAACATCGGGGCGTTCGAACCGGCGATCAGGCTGCCGACGATGCCCTCGCGGTCGACCATCGGCACGTCAGGCAGCGTCGGATCGAAGTAGTACGAGATGGTCGCCGAGTAGATGCCCGCGGAACCGTTGATGATGAACGCGTAGACGAGCACCACCAGAAGCTGCAGCACGCCGCCGCACAAGATGAGCTTCGTCAGCATCTCCTTCGCGTCGTCCGCACCCATGGCAGATGCGATGATCAGCGATGCCAGGCTGCCCATGAACACCGTGTTCACCAGGTAGTAGACGATGAGCATCGGGGTATTCCAGGTGGGCAGCGCCTCCATCAGGTAGGAGTCGCCGGTGACGGCGGGAAGCGCCAGGCCGACGACGATGGCGACGACGCCGCACCACTTCGGAGCCTCTTCCGTTTCGCTGCGGCGCAAAAACAGGAAGAACAGCACGATCGCGATGAACTCGAACACGCAGCCCCACAGCTCGAGCGTGATGCCCGAGACGCCGAAGCCGTTGCCGGCGAGCAGCGCGCCGAACGCGTTGAAGATGCGCTCCCAGTGCTGCAGGTGCATGAACACCGAGATGCCGCCGATAACCAGGGTAACCAGTGCCGCGATGAGCGACGCCATCTGCATCTTCTTGCCCTTGCCGAGCACCGTCAGCAAACCCTGGGCGGCCAAGATGCCGCCGGACAGGCACAGGAAGAACGTGAAGAGAACTAGAGGCCATTCAGGATTCATGAGTCTACTCCCTCCACTTTCGGCCCTCGCGGAGCAGGTACATCAGCTTGGGCTTGTTGCCTGCGTCCTTGAGATGATGGATATCGTTTTCGGTGTACGCTTCGACGTAGTCCTTCATTTTCACGCGGGTCTTCGTCATCTCGTCGTACTGGCAACCGGGGCGGTCCGGATGCGCCGGGCCCTCGAAGTTGTCGACGCCCTTGTCGAGGTCACCGAAGAAGCGGGCGCGGGCGCCGCACTGGGCGACGCACTGAGGCAGTTCGCCTTGGCTGATGCGCTGCTCGCACATGGTGCACTTCTCGACGACGCGCTCCTCCTCGTTGAGGTAGCGCACGCCGTAGGGGCAGGCCAGCGCGCAGAAGCGGCAGCCGATGCACTTGGACTTGTCGATCTGGATGGTGCCGTCCTCGCGGATGTGGGATGCGCCGGTGGGGCACACCTTCACGCACTCGGGGTTGGCGCAGTGCTGGCACTGGACCGGCAGGAAGTACATCTCCACGTCCGGGTACTGGCCCGAGCCGCCCTCGATGGGATGCGGGCCGATGCGCAGGGTTTTGATCCAGAAGTTGCCGACGTCGACGCCGTTGATCGCCTTGCAGGCGACGGTGCAGGCCAGACAGCCCGTGCAACGGTTCAAGTCGGTGATGATCGCGTAGTTAGCCATTGGTTGACCTCCTTCCTATTTGTACGAGCCGAGCTTGTCGCTCAGCGAGCCTTTGTTGCTGTACTCGCCCAGGGAGTCGTTGCCGCGGCCGCCCTTGTTGAGCTTGCCGGCCGGATAAAGCTCCGGCGACTGGATGGACGGCTGGCAGCCCTTGGCGTTCATGTCGGCAAACGTCAGGTCGGTCTTGGCGTCAGCCAGGCGCGGGTCGTTGGACAGCCATTCCTTCAGGCGCGGGTCGTTGGCGTTCGTGATGGCGGGGTTGCCCTCAGGATCGCACGGCACCGGGTTCTTGAACGGGGAGTTCTCGGCCGTCGCCTTGTAGATGAGCACCGGGATGCCGCGCAGCTGGGAAGCGCCGCACACCCAGCACTGGGCGTACTTGTCCATGACGCAGTTGATGCCGACGAGCTCGAAACCGTGGCTTGCGGTGTCGATCTCGGGGTACCACCAGGCGTGGTTGGCGTTGATGGTGCCTTCCTTGATGCCGTAGTACAGATCGGCGACCTCGCGGACAGCGCCCCACGGGGAGCGCACCCACACCCAATCGCCCTGCTCGATGCCCATGCGAGCGGCGTCTGCCGGGTTGATCTCAACGCGCGGCGAGGGCCACAGCTCGCGGCACCAAGGCAGCTGACGGTGCTCGGAGTGGAAGTACACGGGCTGGCGGGAGCCGGTGGTCATGATGAACGCGTGGTCGTCGCCGTACTTCTCGAGGTTCTCCTTGTACTCTTCCATCAAGTGATCGCCCTTGTAGTTGTCATTGATGTAGGAGTCGGTCGTGGTGATCTCGTTGGCCTGCGCCTTGTGGTAGTAGCGCGGAGCCTGGACCTTGGAGTTCTTCGGCTCGAACCAGTGCGGGAACTTGTCGATGTCCGGGATCTTGCCGTCGTAGGCGGCACGGGAGGGGCTGCAGGTTTCCGCGAAGGTCTTGGTGCCGTCGGGGATGTAGGTCTCGGCGATGGTGGACCAGATCTCGACCTTGGCGGTCGGGGTCATGAACGCGCACTTCTCGTCGATGGCGGAATACAGGTTGTAGCCGCCCTGCTGACGACGGTAGCCCATCTCCCAGCGACGATAGGTGCCCCAACGCTCGGGATGCCACTTGCGGCAGTCGAACCAGCCCTCTTCCTGGAACTTCGCAGCGTACTGCGGGAAGTCGGGGCCGTCGGGGTACTCCTCGATCTTCCACCAGTCGGTGGCGTCCTTGAGCACGCGGTACTCCTGCTCTTCGTAGGAAACGTTGCCGCCCATCTGGACGAAGTTGTTGTAGTCGAGGTTGTTCCACTCGTCATACTCGGGGTCGCGATTGTTCCACACCACGCCCATGGCCTTGTACAGGCAGATGACGGCGACCGGGTCGTAGATGCAGTCGCCCATCGGCTCGACGGCGCGCTGACCGGCGCCGAACAGGCCGCCTGCGCCCTGGGACACGCGGCCGGTGTTGACCTCGAGCCAGTGCAGGCAGGGGATGACGATGTCGGCGCAGCCGTTGTTCGGGCAGCTCCACAGGTTGAAGTCCAGCCAGAAGTCCAGGCGGGTCAGAGCTTCCCAGGCCTCAAGCAGGTTGGACTCGTTCATGAAGTCGCCGGACATGCACACGCCGCCGTGGATCTGATACGGGGTGTCGATGCCGTTGATGGAGTCCCAGATGGTCGCGGAGTCGGCCCAGCGGTTCCAGTAACGCAGAAGCGGGAAGCGCTCGGCGGAGATCTGCTTCTCGTTGGACTGGAAGGAGGTCTTCAGGCCGGGCCATGCGCGGGAGCTCTTGTAGGCGCCGCCCTTGCGCTCGGCGATCCACCAAGCCTCGTCGTGCGTCGGCACATGGTTGCCGTAGCGCTCGGCCAGAGGCGACTTCTCGTCGATGAGGTACTGGACGAAGTTCTGGATCAGCGGGATCTGATCCTCGATGGACAGGTCGCGCGGCGTGTTGCCGAGCTCCATGGTGCCCACGCCCTCGCGGATGCCCCAGTCGCGCGGCTCGTGGTCGGTGACCAGCATGTTCGCGCGGCCGCAGCAGCCGTCGACCTCGGCCTTGGAAGAGCCGCGGTTACCGGCGGGCTCGTCGGAGTTGCCGGTGATGCAGGCGATGATCTGCAGGGAACGGGAGTTCTGCACCGCGTGGCCGGTCTGGTCGGGAGCCAGCTGATAGTGGATGCCGCCGTTGCCGTGCAGCGGGTTTAGGCGCGTCGTGTAGATCTTGACGGCCTCGACGATCTTCTCGGCGGGAACCTCGGTGACGGACTCGCAGTATTCGGGCGTGTACTCGGACAGGCTGTCGGAGAAAGCCTCCCAAACGGTGCCGGCCTTGATGGTCGAGCCGTTCTTCAGCTTGATCTCGACGCCGCCGGGGAACAGCGCGGGGTTCTTCGGCAGGCCCATGGGGTTGGACTTCTTGCCGCCCTCGTTGCCCTCGTTCCAGTACGCGTCGTAGGTCGGGTCGGCCGGGTCGGCGAAGTGCGACGGGTCGGGCAGCCAAGCGTCGGCGATGATCGGCTTGTACGGATGCTCGATCCAGGTGCCGGTCGTCGGGATCTTGTGCTTCTCGCCCTCCCACTGGCATTCCTCGGCGTCCCAGTAGGTCGGCTTGTTGTTGTTCTCGTCCCAGCAGATGAAGCGGCGATAGCTGTACTTCTCGTCTGCGGGCTCCCACCACTGGCTGATCCAGTCGCGGTCGACGTCGGCCTCGGTCAGGATGCGGGACTCCATGTCGATGCCGCCGTTCATCTCCTGGAACCAGCCCTTCTTCGTGCGGCCGTCCTTCTCAGGATTCCACAGGAACGGAGCGTTGGTCCAGCGACGGACGAACAGGTCGTCGTAGGCCTCGTTGTCGAGGATCCACTTCAACCACGTCAGCGACAGGCACAGGTCGGTGCCGACGCGCAGCGGCAGCCACAGGTCGGCTTCCTTTCCCAGCGGCGTCATGCGCGGGTCGACGAGGATATGCTTGTAGGCGCGCTGCGAGCAGTCCACGACGGTACGGTTGGTGGAGTCGTAGTTGGAATACTCGGCTGCGGTGCCCCACTGCACGTACACCAGCGGACCCTGCTCAACCTCCATCCAGGGCGAACCGATCTCGTCGGTCAGGATACCGGCGAAGTGGCGCGGGCCCTTGCAGATCTCGTACGCCAGGTGGGCGTTCGGGGTCGGGAAGATGGACTTCAGGGTGCCGTACGGGGGCTGCGCCCACACGCGGGACGTGCCGCCCATCGCGAAGTTGGACTCTCCGCCGTACTTCTCGACGATCTCGTTGAACTTGGCGCCGGCCTCGTCGAAGGCGTCGGCCAGGCTGATGCGGATCCAGCCGGGATCGTCCTCGCCCTTGGGGTTCGTGCGCTTCAGGCAGTAGCGCAAACGATCGGGATGGTACAGTGCGAGCATCGACGATTGAGACTTCGCGCAGCAGTGACCGCGGCTGTGAGCGTTCGATTCGTCGCCCTCGACCTTGATCACCTTGTTGTCCTGAACGGTAACCCACGTACCGCATTCGACCTTACCGCAAGCGCGGCAGCACGAACGGATACGCTTGACTTCGCCGGCCGTAGGGTCGGAACCCTCGGCCAGAGCCGCGGACGGCGCAGCTGCAAACCCCACGGTTGCGGCAGCGCCCGCCATTGCGGACGCCTTCAGGAAGCTGCGGCGAGTCAGTGATAGTTTCGTCATATGCCCCTCCTCTCCTTCTATTGCTCGTTCTCCTTCGTCTTCCCGCATTGGGGACGCGGCGCGATGCCGGCACCTCGGACTCCGCCTGCAAGGGGGGAGGGAGGAGGTTGGCGGAGCGCCGGATGCGGTACCGCGCCGCGTCGCCAATGCGGTGATTCGATACTACGCAGACGAGATGAACGCAAATCATAAGGGGCGGATGCATGAGCGCTTCCATATCATCCTTCCGGGATGATTTTGTCCTGAACAGGGCATTTACACTGGTAGTCATGAAGAGGAAACGGGCGGATGACCTGCAGCTGCATCCAAAAGGGGGCGGCTGCGCCTTTCGGGGCATCGCAGATGCGACTCGAGCCGGCAGGCGCGCGCAGGCTTCGCCGCAAGACGATTAAGGGGAAAGACCATGGCACAACCGAGACCTTCTTTGACGATGATCCTGGACATCGACGAGCGCATCGATTCCAAGGAGCTGCGGCTGGAAGTCAACCGTTGCTACGCCTACATCGGCACCGCGCTCGTGCGCACCCATCCCGCGCCGGAGGGCGAAGACGCGCCCATGGAGAACACGCTTCGCCTGTTGGTGAAGCTCGGCACGCGCCGCTACGTCGACTCCGCCGACGAGGGCGCCGACGAGCTGTGGAACGACGTCATGGTGCGCTGGTTCGCCAACCAGTTCCACAAGGTGGGCAACCAGACGCTCATCTTCAACAAGCGCCAGCGCGAGATCGGCAACACCGAGATCCCGTTCACGTGGTTCGAGATCGACCTGGAAAACGGCAAGCTGCCCGTCAAGATGCGCTGCAACGACGTCAGCAGCATCCAGGAGGAGGCGTCCGGGGTCCTCACGCAGCTGCGCGACGCCTACAACGCCGGCAAGCTCGGCGACAAGGCGGCGATCAAGGCCGTCTCCATGCCGACGGAGGAATCGTGGGCCGCGCAGGTGAAGGCCGGCGCCAAGGCTGCGGCGATCCGCGCCGAAGAGGAGGCGCGAGCCGCCGCGGAGGCTGCCGCGGCCGAGGAGGCGGCGCGCAAGGCCGCCGAGGAAGCCGCCGAGCAAGCGTTCCTGGAGTCGCCCGAGCTTCTGGCCGAAGACGCCGCCGGGGCGGCGCCCGAGGTCGAGGGCGGCGGCCTGGAGGAGCCCGAGCTGATATTCGAACTTGATGAACCCACGTTCGACGTTGCCTACGACGCCTGGACCGTGGAGTATACTGACGGCACCAGCAAGGTCTACGAAGCTTAAGTCTTGCCCTTGCAACCTTTTTGAAAACCGCCTGCGCACAGGATGCGCCCGGGCCACAGATAGCCGCTACCGAAGGGAGATTCACATGATAGATGCCATTGCCGCCTGCACCGACCGCCTCATCAAGATAGAAGGCGCAGCCCGCTCCGGCAAAACCGAGGCGCTCATCAAGCGCGTTGTTACCCTGATCGAAGCCGGTCAGGCGCCTGAATCCATTTTGGTGGTGGCTACCAACGCCTTTTCCGCGCAGGCTTTCCGCCAGCGCCTGAGCCGCGCGCTTCCCCACGCAGGCGCCGCAAACCAGGTCGTCGTCGAGCCCGCGCTCGAGGCTTGCGTCAACGTGCTTGCAAGCGAGCAGGCGCGCGAGGCGACCGGGCGCGCACCTCGCCTTCTGACCGATGCCGAGTACAACTTCTTCCTGGAAGACCTGAAGACCACCGGGGAGAAGCCGCGCAACCTGCGCAAGATGCTCAATTACTTCTTCCGCGAGATGGCGGCCGATGCCCCGCGCGACGAATGGAAGACCGGAGGCGCGGAAGACACCGTGTACGACCTGGCCGTTCGCGTGCTGAAGCTACGCGGCGGCATGCTGGCGCAGGAGGCCCCCGCACTGTGCTCGGCGTTTCTGAAGTCCGATGCCGGCGAGGCGGCCCGCGCGCAGTTCGCCTACGTGCTGTGCGACGATTTCCAGAACCTCAACCATGCCGAGCAGACCTGCATGTGCATGCTGGCCGATAAGCAGGTCGTCGTTGCGGGCAACCCCAACGAGACGCTCACCCCGCGCGGCGCGTATCCCTACACCGAGGGCTTCGTGAAGTTCGAAACCGTGCGCCGCGATGTGACGGTGTTCCACCTTGAAGGCGCCTACGGCGATCCGCAGGTCATCGCCCTGGCCGACTCCTTCACCGCCTGCGGCGACATGGACAAGGCCTATGCGGCCGGCAACGCCACTGCCCTTGAGCGGGACGCCGCCTTGGATGCCGAGGCCGATGAAGCGGCCGCCATCGATACGCCCGCAGGCGTGCAGTCGGTGAAGTGGAACACCCCCGAGGACGAGCTCAACGGCATCACGAAGTACCTGCGCCACCTGCTTGGCGCGGGCGCTCGCGAATCCCGCACGTGCATCGTGGTCCCGAACCGCCGCTGGGCCATCATGGCCGAGAAGATGCTGCGCCGGCGCGGGTTCGCCGTTTCCGCGCTGGGAGCCATGGGCACGCTCGCCGGCGACCCGCGCGACTCCAGCCGCGCCCGCGCGCTGGTCGCGTACACGAAGCTCAACCTGCTGGCCGACCCCACCGACATGGTGGCCTGGCGCAGCTGGTGCGGCTTCGACAACGCGCTGACGAACAGCGACGCGTGGATGGGCCTGCAGGACTTTGCCGAGGCCGAGGGCAAATCGCTCTACGAGGCCCTGGAGGAGATCGGCAGCGCGGGGTTCGGCGCGAAGGAGCCCTTCCTGCGCTCCCGCGCGCTGGCCGAGAAATGGCGTTCCGGCCAGGACTTCATCATGAAGAACAGCGGCCGGCGCGGGTTCGGCCTGCTCAAGGCGATCGGGGCCGAGGGCGTGAGCGAGTTCGAGGCCGTGTCGAACCAGATGCTGGGCGACGAGACCGCCGCGCGCCTGTTTCAGATGGAGCGCGCGAGCGTGTCCTCTCCCGCTTGGCCCGATGACCAGCACGTGCTGCACATCTCCACGATGAAGAACCTCGCGGGAACCGACTACGACAACCTGTTCGTTTTGGGCTGCATCGACGGCTTCTACCCGCAGCGCAACGCCTTCGAGGTCATCAGCACCGAGGAGGAGCGCGAGCGCATCATGAACGCGGAGCGCCGCGACTTCATGGGAGGCATCGCCAAGGCCAAGCACCTTCTGGTGCTTTCGCACTTCAGCAAGTCCGATCTGGAGCTTGCCGAGCGCTCGAAGATGCAGGTGGTGCGCGTGAAAAGCGAAAACGGCAAGCGCATGGCGATCGTGCGCCCCACGTGCTTCCTTTCCGAAGCCGGGGACGCCGCGCCGACGACCATCGGCGGGCAGGCGCTGCTGTCGCAGCACGAGCTGAACTAGCGGGTTTTTACCGCGGCCGGCCTGGCGGAGGGCGGCGAGCAAAAGGCGCCGATCGGGCACACGGTCCCGGTCGGCGCCTTTTTTGTTATAGGGGAAGGACCGCCGCCGGGTGTCCAACCTGCCGCATGCGGGCCAAGCCGCCCGGCGTGCAGCGTGAAAGATCGCGCCGGGCCGCCCGAAGTGCGTTTACGGCAGCAGGTAGCTGGCGAAGAGCATGATGGCCGTCGGAACCAGCACCGCCGCCAGGTCGGTTGCGGAAAGCGCCAGGATGCCACCCGTCGCCCCGGCCGGCGCCCCGAGTGTTGCCGCCGCAGCCAGCCCTGCAAGCAGCAACGCCGCGCCGACGATGGCACCGATCGCCGCGAACAGCCGCGTCGGCCGCAGGCGCACGATCGCCACCGCGCCCGCCGCGAGCACCCAGCTTGCCGCCACGATCCACATCTGCGGGCTTTGCAGCAGCGAAACCATGCGGTCGACCGGCATCATCCCCAGCGTGGTATTGCTTGCGAAAGACCAGTTCGCAAGCGCATCCCAGCCAAGCAACGACCCGGTGGTGAACGATGCGAGCACGAATGCCGCGAACACCTGGAAGCACGCGGTCGCCATCGCGGCAAGCGGGCGCAGGCTGAACCCGGCCGCCATCGGAGCGAGCGGCCCTAGACCGAAGGCGCCCGCAAGCGGCAACGAGAGCGCCGCGTTCGCCGGCGCATCGCCGCCTCGAGAGGCCTCGGCCGAGGCTTCTTGCGGGCCTTCGCCGGCGCGGCCGACATCGCGCGCGCCAGCCGCCGCGCCGCGCGCCCCACCGCGTCCGACAAACCACCACCACAAGCCCGTCGCCGCCAGGAAAAGGCAGCCGGCGGCGGGAATGCCCTGCGAGATGGCCATCACCGAAAGCCCGGCGAACGCAAACAGCGCCCCCAGGTGCGGACGAAGCGCGCCGGCAAGGGCGACCAAGGCCAAAAGGCCCCAGAACAGGGGGTTTTCGAACCCGGAGGTTTCGGGAATGTTCGCCAGCGAGATGAACGCGATAAAGGCCGAACCCGCGCAGCCGAAGGCGTGAGAGGCGACGCGCAGCACCCCCGGCGTGATGCGCTCGCGCAGCGGGATAGCGGGCGCCGGCTCCTCTTCAGCAGGATCTTCCTCCTCGGCGCCCCCGACGATAGCCGCCAGTTCGCGGGTTCCTTCCCGAACGTCGCCCAGAAGCGGCGCCAGCTCTTCCGCGAAATCGGCAAGCGTCTCGTAGCGCTGGTCGCGATCGGGGTCGAGCGCGTCGAAGATGACGTCGTCCGCCTCCGCGTCCAGGTCGTCCCAGCACAAAGACGGCAGCACCAGCTCGCCGTCCTCGATGGCCTCCTGAGCCGCGAACAGGTCATTTGCCAGAAACGGGTTCTCACCGGAGAGCATCTCGTAGGTAACCGACGCAAGCGCCCACTCGTCGCAGCGCACGTCGAGGTCCTGCTGGCGCATCTGCTCGAGCGGCATGTAGCCAATCGTGCCGCCGCCGGCCTGCCCGAAGCCCGACGCGTCGGCAAGCGTCGCCAGGCCGAAGTCGGTAACCTTCACCTGACCTGCGGCGTTGATGAGAATGTTGTCGGGCTTGATGTCCAGATGCAGCACCTGCGCACCATGCGCCGCCTCGAGCGCATGCGCGACGCCGTCGAACACGGCCGCCACCACGTTAAGCGTCACCGCGTCGTCGTGGTCGCGCAGAAGCTGGGTGAGCGTGATCCCCTCCACGTACTCCATGATCAGGTATGCCGTTGAATCTTGGATCTCGAAATCGTAGACGGTCACGATGTTCTGGTCCGACAGCATCGCGGCCGTGCGGGCCTCGTCGAGCCCGGGAATGCGCGCGAGCGTATGCACGAGCGGCGTGTCGTCGTGGGTGAGGCTCACGGATTTGCTCGGATCGAAGTCCTGCGAAGGGGCTGCTTCGCCCTCGATCGGCCGCTCTGCCGACTCATTCGGTGCCTGCCCTTCGCCAAGGGATTCCCAAGCAGCCGGTTGCATCTGTTCGGGGATATCCTCCCAAGGGGGGATGTCGTTCGGGTCTATCGAAGCGGATGCGGCCTTCCCCGTCGCGCGCGCCGGGGCCGAGGAGGAGGCGGGGGCTCCGGCCGAATCGGAACCAGCAGGGTTGCGCGACGCGCCGGCCGAGCGCGGCGCCGAAACGGCGTCGGCACCGGGCAGCGACGCCCGACGCACATCGGCCTCCGAAAGCGGGATGCATTTGATGGCGACCTTGCGCTGAATGCGCACGT
>CAVGWX010000055.1:0-6519 GCA_963633085.1 Prevotella sp. CAG:279
CCGCCGACGTGGATCTGGACGCGACGCAAACGAGCGACGGGGTGGTGTTCGCGAACTATCGCGTGGGGTTTGCGGAGGATATCGCCGAGGGCTGGTGAGCGGTGCGGCCTTTGCAGCGAGGTGCGATCGACATTGCGGGGAAAGTCGTGTGCGAGTCCCAAACCTGGTACTCGCTCAAGCGAGCAGGTGCGTAATATTCCATGCCATCGAAGGAAAGCCCTGATGGCAAGGAGGCCGCAGATGTTCGGCATGCAGATGTCCGGCAAAGAGCGCAAAACGGAAACGTACCGAGCGACGAGGGACGACATGAAGGCCATGCGCGGCAGGCATGCGCGTTTGGATGGCGCTCGGGCGGAAAGGCCCCGCATGCAGGCATCCGCAACCGAGCAAGCTCCCGCGCCTGATGAAGCGCCGGCCTCGGCTCCGCTTCCGGCGGTGCGCGCGGTGTCTCAGAAGGACCTGGAGCGCATGTTCGAGAAGTTCTTCCGCATGGGCGCGGCGGTGGCCACGGGCGAGCTTTTCGATGAAGGGATGCTCGACGCGGCGTCGCTGTTCGAGATTCGGGGCTTTCTCGAAAGCTTCGACATCTGCAGCGTGGAGGAGGTCCGCGCTCTTGGCGTGAGCGGCCCGTACCTGGAAGACTTCGCCTGCATCTTCTCCGGTGCTGAGGAGTTTCCGCCCGCCGCGTAGATGCCTGGCAGAGGTGTCGGGCATCGACGGCTCACTCACACCCGTGCTCTACGTTTGATACCCGATCTCGGTTTGGGCGCCTCTCGCGGCCACTCACTCACCAGCTGATCAGCGCAAGCTCGTTTTCAAGCACGCCCGCCGATGCCTCACTTAAAATGGCGCCGGCATATGTTACGCATGCGCTACCGTTTCTCGATCCGTTGATACCGCGCAGCCGCCCGCCGGATGGCATGCGCAACGATTGTGGCTACCATGGTGCATAAACAGCTGAAAGGACGAGTATGGGAATGAATATCGTATGCCTTGACCTGGAAGGCGTGCTGGCACCGGAGATTTGGGTCGCCTTCGCCGAGGCGTCGGGCGTGCCCGAGCTGACGCGCACCACGCGCGACGAACCCGATTACGACAAGCTCATGCAGTTTCGCCTGGACGTGCTGCGCCAGCATGGCCTGGGCCTGCCGCAAATCCAAGAGGTCATCGCCGGCATCGACCCGGTGGCCGGCGCGAAGGAGTTTTTGGACGAGCTGCGCGCGCTTACGCAGGTGATCATCATCAGCGACACGTTCGAGCAGTTCGCGCAGCCCATCATGCGCAAGCTTGGCTGGCCGACCATCTTCTGCAACACGCTGGAGGTTGCGCCCGACGGCGCCATCACCGGGTATCGCATGCGCTGCGACCAGACGAAGCTCACCACGGTGCGCGCGCTGCATTCGTGCGGCTTCGACACCATTGCGTCGGGCGACAGCTACAACGACTTGGGCATGATCAAGGCGAGCAAGGCGGGCTTTTTGTTCCGCAGCACGCCCGAGATCAAGGCGGATCATCCCGAGGTTTTGGCGTTCGAGACGTTCGATGAGCTGCTGGGGGCCATCAAGGCGGCTCTGTAACGGATTTGCGCGGGGGAGGGACCTCACGCTATCTGCTCAAAAACCACGCGCGACGCCTTCTGCTGTTGCTATGGAAGACCTCTACGGTAACGGTTTGGCAAGCATCTGCGCGAATAATATAAAAGGTTCATTTTCCGCGGCATCACGCGCAATGCCGCGTTATTGGTACGACCCGCTTTTCGCGGGATGAAACGGGGGAGACGAGACCGTGACGAAACTATCGATTTCGCCGGTGGCCGCTGACGACGGCCGCATCGGCGGATTCCTTGACCGGCAGTGCCGCCGGGTCGAAGCCATGCCGCCGGGCATGTGCCCGCTCGCGCAGCAGCTCACGTTGCTGGAGGAAGGCGCGCTGCAAACGTGCGGCAAGTGCGTGCCGTGCCGCGACGGCCTGCCGCAGCTTGCCGCCATGCTGAGACGCTTGGTGGACTGCGAGGCGACTGCCGACGAGGTGGCGCGCATGCGCTCGCTGGCCGAGATGGTCCGCGACACGTCGGACTGCGCCATCGGCTACGAGGCCGCAAACGCCCTGATCGAGGGCCTGGACACGTTTGCCAAGGAAGTGGAAAGCCACCTGGTCGACCACACCTGCCGTGCCGGCGTGCAGCAGTCCGTGCCGTGCGAGACGTTCTGCCCCGCGCACGTGAACGTGCCGGCCTACATCGCGCTCGTGGCCGCTGGCGACAACGCCGGGGCCGTGCAGATGATCCGCAAGGACAACCCGTTCCCCACCGCCTGCGGCCTGGTGTGCGAACACCCCTGCGAGAAGCGCTGCCGCCGCACGCTCATCGACGCGCCGCTCAACATCCGCGGCATCAAGGAATACGCCTGCGAGCACGCGCGCGCCGATCAGGTGCCCGTGCCGGCCCGCGCGCCGCAAACCGGCCGCCGCGTGGCCGTTGTGGGCGGCGGCCCCTCCGGCCTTACCTGCGCGTACTTCTGCGCGCTCATGGGCCATGACGTCGACGTGTTCGAAGAGCGCAAGCAGCTCGGCGGCATGATCCGCTACGGCATCCCGGCCTATCGCTTCCCGCGCGAGCGCCTGGACGAGGACATCAACGGCATCTTGGCCGTCGGCGGCATCGCCGTGCACACCGAAAGCCCCGTGGACGCCGCGCGCATGGCGCAGCTGTCCGCGCAATACGACGCCGTGTATGTGGCCATCGGCGCGCAAACGGGTAAGGGTCTGCGCATCGATGGCACGGATGCCAACGGCGTGTTTTCGGCCGTAGACCTGCTCGGGCGCATCGGTGACGGCGATTATCCCGATTTCACGGGCAAGAAGGTGGCCGTCATCGGCGGCGGCAACGTGGCCATGGACTGCTGCCGCACGGCGGTGCGCGCCGGAGCCGAGGAGGTGTCGGTGGTGTACCGCCGCCGCATCTCTGACATGACGGCGCTGCCGGCCGAGATCGAGTCGGCCATCGCCGAAGGCGTGGAGATGATCACGCTGCAGGCGCCGGCCGCCATCGAGAAGGACGCCGAGGGCAACGTGGCGGCGCTTTTGACCGACCCGCAGATGATCGGCCCCGTGAAGCGCGGCCGCCCCGCCCCCGTCGCCGCGGACAAGCCGCAGATGCGTATCCCCGCCGACGTCATCCTCATCGCCGTTGGCCAGAACATCGTGTCCGCGCCGTTCGAGGAATTCGGCATGGCCGCCGAATGGGGCGAGTTCAAGGCCGACGACCAGCTGCGCGCGCAAATGGACGCCGAGGCGCTGGCCGCGCGCGGCGCCGACCCGGCGACGGGCGGCAACGTGTTCGTGGGCGGCGACTGCCAAACCGGCCCGGCCTCGGCCATCAAGGCCATCGCCGCCGGCAAGGTGGCCGCGCGCAACATCGACGACATGCTCGGGTTCAACCACACGCTGGACTGCGGCGTTGCCGTTCCGCCTGCGCAGCCGAATGACCGCGCGGCATACGGTCGCGTCGAGGTGCTCGAGCGCCCGGCGCGCGAGCGCAAGGGCGATTTCGAAGCCGTCGAGGTTCCCATGAGCACGGAAGAGGCCATGCAGGAGTGCGGCCGCTGCCTGCGCTGCGACCACTTCGGCGCCGGTGCTTGCGAAGGGGGGCGCATCCAATATGCCTAACATCACCATCAACGGCCAGGCGCTTCAAGCGCGCGAGGGCCAAACCATCCTGGAAGTTGCCCGCGAAGCCGGCATCCACATTCCCACGCTGTGCTATTTAGCAGAGCGCAGCGCCATCGGCTCGTGCCGCGTGTGCGTGGTGGACGTGGAGGGCCAGGTGGCCCCCGTGCCCGCCTGCACCACGCGCGCGGTGGACGGCATGGTCGTGCAAACGGACACCGAGCGCGTGCTCGGCTATCGCCGCATGGCGGTCGACCTGCTCATCTCCAACCACGGCCTCGATTCCACCGATTACTGCTTCAGCTGCGTGAAAAACGGCGCGTGCGAGCTGCAGGCCGTGGCGCGCGAGGTTGGCGTGGCGCATCCCACCTTCCCCGTGGCGCTCACCCGCAAGCCCGTGCTGGATTCCAACCCGTTTCTGCGCTTCGACCCCAATCTGTGCATCACGTGTCAGCGCTGCGTGGGCGCCTGCAACGACGCGGCGCGCAACCACGTGCTGAAGACCGCCAAGCGCGGCGTGCGCACCACCATCGCGGCGCCCTTCGGGCCTGATTGGAACGCGACCGAATGCGAAAGCTGCGGCAACTGCGCGCAGGCGTGCCCCACGGGCGCCCTGGTGGAGAAGCGCCGCGGCCTGTACCGCGAATGGGACACCCACACGGTTCGCACCACCTGCCCGCACTGCGGCGTCGGCTGCCAGTTCGACCTGGTGGTGAAGGGCGATCAGATCGTCGACGTCGAGGCGGCCGACGGCCCGTCGAACGTGGGCCTTTTGTGCGTGAAGGGCCGCAGCGGCAGCTTCGATTTCGTCAACTCGCCCGACCGCATCACCACGCCGCTCGTGAAGAACCCCGAGACGGGGCAGTTCGAGCCCGCCGATTGGGACACGGCGCTTAACCTGGTGGCGCGACGGTTCGCCGAGCTGCGCGATGCGCATGGCGGCGAAAGCATCGCGGCGTTCGCCTGCTCGCGTTCCACCAACGAAGACATCTACATGCTGCAGAAGATGGCCCGTTGCGTGTTCAACACGAACAACGTGGACAACTGCGCACGTGTTTGACACGCTCCTACCGTTGCCGGTCTGGCAACCACGTTAGGATCGGGGGCGATGACCAACTCCATACAGGACGTGTGCGAGGATGCGCAGGTCATCCTGTTGGTCGGCAGCAACCCCGAAGAGGCGCACCCCGTCATGGGCATGCGCATACGCCGGGCGGTCGAACGTGGCGCGAAGCTCATCGTCGTGGACCCGCGCGAGATCGACCTGGCGAAGAAGGCCGACATCCACCTGAAGCTGCGCCCGGGCACCAACGTGGCCCTGGCGAACGGCATGGTGAACGTGATGATCCAGAAAGGCCTGGTGGATCGCGAGTTCGTGGAGAAGCGCACCGAGGGCTTCGACGAGCTGGCCGCCATGGTGGCCGACTACACGCCCGAGCGCGTGGCCGAGATCTGCGGCATCGACGCGCGCGACTTGGTGGCGGCGGCCGAAATGTACGCGACGGCCGACCGCGCGCCCATCGTGTACTGTCTGGGCGTGGTGGAGCACTCAACGGGCACCGAGGGCGTGATGTCGCTGTCGAACCTGGCGCTGGTGGCGGGCAAGCTGGGCCGCCCCGGCTGCGGCATCAACCCGCTGCGCGGCCAGAACAACGTGCAGGGCGCGTGCGACATGGGCGCCGGCCCCGCCGATTTCACGGGCTACCAGAAGGTGGCCAACCCTGAGGTGCGGGCGAAGTTCGAGGCCGCATGGGGCGTGAAGCTCAGCGACGCCGTGGGCTTGAAGGCCACCGAATGCTTCCCTGCCATGATCGACGGCCGCATCCGCGGGCTGTTTTTGTTCGGCGAGGACCCGGTGCGCACCGACCCCGACACGCATCACGTGATCCGCGCGCTCGAGTCGCTGGATTTCCTGGTGGTCGAGGAGCTGTTCATGACGGAGACGGCCAAGTACGCCGACGTCATCCTGCCCGGCCGCAGCTATGCGGAAAAGGAAGGCACGTTCACGAACACCGAGCGCCGCGTGCAGCGCGTGCGCAAGGCGGTGCCGGGCCCGGCCGGTCCGCGCCTGGATACCGAGGTGTTCGCCGACATCATGCGCCGCATGGGTTATGACCAGCCGACGCTGACCGGCGCGCAGATCTTGGACGAGGTGGCAAGCCTGACGCCGTCGTATGCCGGCATCAGCCATGCGCGCCTGGACTCCGCCGCCGTGGCGGGGCAGGGCTTGCAGTGGCCGTGCACGACCCCGGACCATCCGGGCACGCGCATCATGCACGTGGAGGAGTTCTCGCGCGGTTTGGCCGGATACTCGCTGGCCCAGTACCGCCCCTCGTCCGAGCAGCCCGATGCGGACTACCCGCTCATCATGATGACGGGTCGCGTGCTGGCGCACTACAACGCGCAGGCCATGACGGGCCGCACCGAGGGGCTCAACGAGATCGACGGGAAGTCGTTCATCGAGATCAACTCGGAAGACGCCGCCGCAGCCGGCATCGCCGACGGCGACCGCGTGCGCGTGAGCAGCCGCCGCGGCTCCATCGAAAGCTGGGCGCGCGTGTCGGGCAAAACGAATCCGGGCCAGGTGTGGATGCCGTTCCACTTCCAGGACGGCAACGCGAACTGGCTCACCAACGCCGCGCTCGACAACATCTCGGCCACGCCGGAATACAAGGTGTGCGCCGTGCGGGTGGAAAAGGCATAAGGAAGCAGAAGGCGGGCCCGCGCTTGCGGGCCCCTTCGTTGAAAGAGAGGTCTTATGAAGCGTTTTACGGTGAGAAGCGTGTCGGTGGCGGCGTGCGCGCTGTGCTTGGCGCTCGCGTGCCAGCCTGCGTTCGCAACCGAGGCGGAGGG
>CAVGWX010000055.1:6859-13610 GCA_963633085.1 Prevotella sp. CAG:279
TATCGCGGATGGGTCACCGACGATGATGGCACGTATTTCTACAACGGCGGCGTGAAGGTCACCGGCGACTACATCATCGGCGGCAAGTCCTATCATTTCGACGAGGAAACCGGCGCCATGGTCCACGGCTGGCTGTTTGACAAGAAGGGCAAGACCTGGCGCTATTACGCGCAGGATACCGGGGTCCAGCAGCGTGGCGAGGCGTACCTGCCCTCCGAGGACGACGACGCCGCTTCTGCGCGCCATTGGTACTATTTCGATCCGGCCACCGGGGCCCGCCTGTCTGGCTGGCAGTGGGTGGAATCCGCCTCGAAGTGGGCGTATTACGATGCCGAAACCGGTCAGCGGCTTTCCGGTCAGCAGTTCATCCCCTGCGGCAACAACGCTGGGGACGAATATCACTGGTACTACTTCGACGAGGAAACCGGCGCCGTCCAGTATGGCTGGAAATGGATAGCCGAGGATGAAAAGTGGGTGTATTACGAGCCTGTCGTCGGCTGGATGGACTACGGCGAGGACTACGTTCCCTGCGACAACACCGACGATGCGGAGTCGAGCTGGTATTACTTCAACCCGGACACGGGGGCGGTCACCTATGGCTGGCAGCATCTTGATTCGGACGACAGGTGGGTGTGCTATGAGCAGGACACCGGCAAGATGTTCCATGGGCAGCAGTACCTGCATGCCAACGCCGAGGACAAGGATTACCACTGGTATCTGTTCGACGAGGAAACCGGTGCGGTGTCCCATGGGCTTACCTGGGTCTCAGATGATCACAAGGGGGCCCTTTACGACCAGGTCATGGGGTGGATACTGTACGGTTGGCACGACGTCGACGGCGTGTCGTATAACCTGCGCGACGGCGACGGCGCCCTCATCGAGGTTCGCTGCGCGAACGATCAGGTGAGCAGCTACGTGAACTGGATGCTCTCCATCGCCGCCGACGATTCCCACGGCTACGACCAGGAATACCGCTGGGGCGAGCGCGGCGATTACGACTGCTCGTCGCTCGTGGTGTCGGCGCTGCGCACGGCCGGGCTCGAAACCTCGGAGGCCACCTACACCGGCAACATGGTGTACAACCTGACGCGCAACGGGTTTTCCTGGCTCGGCGATTTCTCGAACCTGCAGATCGGCGACATCCTGCTGAACGAGAAATACCATACGGCCGTCTATCTGGGCGGCGGGCTGCTCGTGCACGCCTCGGGCAACGAGTTCCGCGGCGCGGTCGGCGGGCAGCCGGGCGATCAGACGGGAACCGAGGTCTGCGTGCGCTCCTACTACTGGGAGCCTTGGGACGGCTTCCTGCGCTACGAAGGGTAGCGGGCGAGAGCATCCGAAGGATGCGACATTGTTCTCAACGCGGGGCGGAAGAGGTTTGGGAGGCGATATCCCGCGCCGTTTCAAAATTTGTGTCGCGCCTTCGGCTCTCTCGAATACGGGTCGAGCTGTCGCTCGACCCCACAAATTTTTAGGGTAGGTTAACGCCTCCACCAAGTTTTTGTGGGTGCGAGCGAAAGCTCGCACCGTTATAGAAAGCATCCGAAGGATGCGACGCCTTTTGCCGGCGTAAGCCGGCCGGGGGACGGCCCGGAACGCAAAAAGGCCTGCACCCCAAATCGGGATGCAGGCCAAACTCTTCAACTGGAAGCGAGTCTTACTGCAAAACCCCGCTCTTGAAGGCGTTCATCAGAATCGCCGCCACGCGCTCGCGAGCGATCTCCTCGTGGGGCTTCAGGTAGCGGGCACCGTTCTCGTCATAGCCGTTGACGACGTCCTTGGACTTCGCCCAGGCAACCGACCCGCAGGCCCAATCGGAAATCTCATCCGAATCCGCAAACCCGGAAAGCAGCCCCAAATCGGCGTTCTCCGCACCGGTACGATCGGCGTAGTTCGCCAGGATGGTGGCCAGCTGCTCGGCGGTCACCGCTTCGTTCGGGCGGAATTCCACGCCGCCGAAGCCGTTGATGACCTCGTTTTCCACAGCCCAGTTCGCCGCACCCGTGTACCATGTGTTGGAATCAACGTCGGACATGCCGGTGGTGTTCTTCTGGTCGTTGTCGTAGGCTTCCGCCTCTTCAGGGCAGGCGTTGCGCCACAGGATGTTCGCCAGCTGCGCGCGCGTGAGGACGTCGCCCACGCCGAACTGCCCGCTGCGATCGCCCGAATAACCGGTGATCAGGCCCTTCGCCGAGCAGAACTTGGTGCCGGCGGCGTACCACTCGGCGTAGTCGACGTCGCTGAAGGTGACCAGGTCGGCGGCCGTGAAGTCGCTAAAGCCGGCCTTCTCGTGCAGGCTTTTCACCAGATCGGTCGCCTCGGCGGGAACCTTCAGCACCGACCCGTGGCGGTTGGGGATGCTGTAGGTATCGCCGTTGGAGTCCATGCCGAGCGTGGCGATGCGCTGCGTGGCGTGCCAGCCGTCGGAAAGGGAAGCGGAGCGCGTCACGAAGTTGCCGGTCGTGCCGTCGAAGCTGTCAAAGGGGTAGTCCTTCAGCTTGTCGGTGACCATGAGGTATTCGCCGTTCGCCTTGGTCAGCGACGGGCCCTCGTAGCCGGTGACCGCATCGGCGCACACGAGCGTCCAGGCGTCCTTGTTGCCCGCCTGCGACAGGTCCTTGATGGAGAACACCATGTTGGTGATGCCGTTGTGCTTGATGGACAGGTAGTAGGTGCCGTTTTCCTTGTACAGCGACGGGTCGAGCCAATCCGTGCCGGAGATGGGCAGGTTGATCTGGGTGAGCTCGCCGTAATTTGCCGTCGGCGGGGCGCCGGGGTCGCTCTGCTGGTCGCCGCCGGCGGCAAGGCCGTCGACGCGGCAGATATAGGGCATCATGGTGTCGTTGTAGTCCTCGCCGTGCATCATGCCGAAGTACCCGAGCGTGGTGACGAGCCATACGGTGCCGTCGTCATCGGCGAAAGCCTCGGTGCCGCAGGTGTCGTACTGGCCGGTGTCGGTCGCGCCCGCCGGCGTGCTTGCCGGAGCCAGATTGTCGGCGCTGCCGCTGTTCGGGAAGCTCCAGTGCTCAAGATCCGTCGAGCTGGCGAACATGGGGACCAGACGCCAGCCAAGGCCTTCCTGGTACTGCACGTAACCGCCGGCGGTCCAGAAGGTGCCGTCTTTGTAGAACAGGCCGGGGTCGTGGATGGCGTGCACGTAGTTGACGAGCTTGCTCTGGTTGTCGTAGGTGTTCATGACCGTATCGTCGCCGTTGCCGGCGCAGGGGAACGGCACGCTGATCTTGTGGTACTCGACGCCGTTGCAGGAAACGTAGAGCGTGTCGGACAGGTCGTCGGTGCTGTTCCAGAACATGCCGAGAACCATCTCGGGGTCGTTCGCCTCCTCTGCGGCGAAGGCGGGGGTGCTGACGAACGCGCAGCTGGCTCCCAAGGCCGCCGTCGCGATCAGTCGGCCGATGCGGGAATGGGTTTTTGTCTCCATAGACGCTCCTTTATCGGGGGTTCCTTTTCCTTCGGGGGGATTTTATTACATTTGCCCGTGCGTATCGGGCGGAAGCGCGGCCATGGATTGCGCCCGGTGGGATTTTTCGTTCGCGCGGCGGCGCGCAGTCGTTGCGTCTTTGCGTGGCTTCGCATCATTCTCGCCTATGGCGAAGTCATTTGCCCGTACAATGGGGCCAGACGTAAAGCAATCAAGAGAGAGGGAGTGCCATGAGCAAGAAAAGCCTGCTCTGCCGCTCTGTTGGCAGGGCCTGCTGCGCCGTTGCGCTGGCGTCGTCGCTCGCCTGCGTTGCGGGGAGCGCCTTCGCTGCCGAAGAGGTTGCGGTAGCTTCGACCGGTACTGCGAGCGCGGCTGGCGCCGCTGCGGTTTCGCCGAGCGCTGGCGACGCGGCGGCTTCGAACGATGCTGCGACGGGAGGGGCCAAGCCCGCCACCGCGGCTGAACCCGCCACCGCAGCCGAACCTGCTGTTGCAGCCGAACCCGCCACTGCAGCTGAGCCGGCTGCTGCGACCGAGGCAGCTGTTGCGGCTGAACCGGCCGCCGCGGCCGTAGCCGCCGAGCCCGCTGCGGACGCCGACGCCGCGATCGCCGCCGACGCCTCGGCCAAGGCCGACGGCTGGGCCACCGGCTCCGACGGCGCGCGCCACTGGTACGAGAACGGCGCCATGGCCGCCGACAAGGCCTTCTACGACCCGGGCACCGACGCCTGGTACTGGGCCGACGCCGACGGCTCCATCGCCACGGGCAAGGACGTCTTCATCCCCGTGTCCAACGACGACCGCTCGGCCGGCAAGTGGGTGCGCTTCGACGAGAGCAGCCGCATGGTGAAGGGCGAGGACTACCGCTACGGCGGCTGGTACCTCTTCGACCAGGTGACCGGCGAGATGGCCAAGGGATTCCGCCACGTCGACGTCGACGGCGGCAAGTGGGTGTGCTACGACCAGGTGACCGGCCAGATGCACCACGGCCAGGCAAGCGTCGACGGCCACTGGTACCTCTTCGACGAGAACACCGGCGCCACCCAGTACGGCTTCCAGTACCTCGCCTCCGACGGCAAGTGGGTCTTCTACGACCGCACCATGGGCTGGATGCTCTACGGCGAGCAGGCCATCGACGGCAACTGGTACTACCTCACTCCCGACAGCGGTGCGGTCGACTACGGTTACACGTACCTTCCCTCCGCCAACAAGTGGGTGTACTACGACACGACCACCGGCATCATGCTGCACGGTTGGCAGGCCATCGAGGGCGTTTGGACCTATCTTGACCAGTACACGGGCGAGGTTCGCTTCAAGTCCGACGTCCTGCACTACGCATGGGATCAGATCAAGGACATGTACAGCTCCACCGAGTACCTGATCACCATCGACAGCCCCTCCTGCCGCGTGTGCGTGTTCCAGGGCTCGGCCGGCAACTGGGTGCCCATCTACGACTGGGCATGCTCGCCGGGCAAGGCCTCCACGCCGACCGTCACCGGTGAGTACACCATCGGATCGCGCGGGTATTCCTTCGGCTCGGGCTTCACGTGTTACTATTGGACGCAGTTCTACGGCGATTACCTGTTCCACACCATCGTGTACTACCAGAACACCTGGACGCCGATGGAGGGCGTCATGGGCGTGGCCGCCTCGCACGGCTGCGTGCGCCTGGAGGACGACAACGCCTACTGGATTTACAACAACGTCCCCTCGGGAACGAAGGTCTACAGCTACTAGGGCGAAAGCTTGCAGCCGCGCCGAGAAAGTATGTGTCGCAGCCTTCGGATGCTCTCGAATACGGGTCGAGCTTTCGCTCGACCCCACGGATTCTTGTTGGAAGGGAAGAGCTCCCGGTTGTCGGTCTTGCTTCCAATTTCTTGGGGTTAAGTTGTCTCTCAACCTCAAGAAAATCTTGCCGTTGGGATAACGAGGCAGCAAGTGATTCTTCAAGAAAGCCAACCTCAACAGGCAATTTCTTGTAGGTGCGAGCGAAAGCTCGCACATCAATAGGTCAGCGCCGAAGGCGCGTCAGTTTTTTAGCGTGCGGGCGGAACCGGACGTGCCGGCCGTCAACCGTTCGCGCTCGCCCGGGAAATGTGTGTCGCGCCTAACGGCGCTCTTGAATAAGGGTCGAGCTGTCGCTCGACCCCACGAAATCTTGCAAGCAAGCCAATCTCAATAGGCAAAAATCCTGCAAGAAAGCCAACCTTAACAGGCAAAAATCCTGTAAGAAAGCTAGCCTCAGCAGGCATTTTTTCGTGGGCGCGAACGAGAGCTCGCGCAGCACTTGGTCAGCGCTCGCAGGGCGCGTCGATCTTCTTAAAACGCGGGCATGGCCGACCGTCAACCGGTTGCGCCTGCTGGGGCATAATCTCTCACTTGTTGGATCAACAATAAGAGAGGATACCCTGTAAACGAGCTGCGCAAGAAAAAGACCGCGCAGGTGCAGCAAACTTGAGCCGACGTCATCGAGCCTTCCGCTTCGCCGACTCAGGCCTAACAGGGCGTAAAAAACCGCCGCGAGCATCATGCCCGCGGCGGTTTTTTACGCTTGCAGCTATCTACCCTCGCGGCGGTTGCGCTTGACCAGGTAGTTCTTCGTGGCGAAGAAGGTGTTCGCCACGCCGGTGTTCTTCAGGTTGTAGGCGCCTTGCGCCACCAGGCCCTTCATGTGCGGCACCGGGTCGATCTTCGGGCAGGGGATGCCGCGCAGGCCTGCGAACAGGCGCTTCATGCCCGGCGACACCTCGTTGTCGGTGAACACCAGGTTCGCATCCATGCGCTCGAACATGTGCTTGGCCGCCGCGCGCACGTCGTCGTGCGTCAGGTCGACTTCCTCGATGACGCCGGAAAGGTACGTGAAGCCGCGGCTGTTGTGCGCGCGCAGGATGCGTTCGTCGGTGATGCCGAGGCGCTCGAGCACGTCCATCATGTCGTTCCAGCGCTCGAAGGGCAGAAGCGGGCTTCGATGCGCGAACTGGATGGATTTCTCGGGCGTCTCCTCGCGGTAGCAGTAATAGGCGGTGTCGAAGTATCCGATGCGGTCGGTCTGACACAGCGTTTCCAGCAAAAACGGGTTGTCCGCCCAGCCCGCGCCCGGGATTTCCTTGAAGCGGATGCCGTGGTCCTCCAAAAACGACTTGCGGTAGATGGCCGACCAGATGGAGGGATGGTGGCACAAAAGGTGCGCTGCCTCGGTGATGGCGAAGGGCTGCTTGGCCGGGTGGATGCGGTCCTTGTAGCTGCAGTTCAGCTTGCGCTCGTGCTTGGTGTCGGGCATCCAGATGCGCCAGTACGGCGTCTTGATGAT
>CAVGWX010000056.1:0-13519 GCA_963633085.1 Prevotella sp. CAG:279
GGGTGGGGTGCGCGGCGGGGGTTTTTGCTTTATACTGGCGAACATTATGTCGAGTATTTCTTTACCATACCTCATTTGCTCCATCGTGAGCTTCGTGCCGGCCATCGTGCTGCACGAGATGTCGCACGGTTTCGCCGCGTACAAGCTGGGCGACCCCACGGCCAAAAGCGCCGGGCGCCTGTCCATCAACCCGCTTGCGCACGTCGACCCGTTCGGCACCGTCATCATGCCGCTTTTGCTCATGGCCATGAACATGCCGGTGTTCGGCTACGCCAAGCCGGTGCCGTACAACCCCGCCTACTTCAAAGACCCGCGCAAGGGCGACCTCATCGTCGGCCTTGCCGGCCCTGCGGCCAACCTGGTGCTCGCGCTGCTTGCCGGCGTGGTGGCGTGGGTGCTCTACGGATTCGCCCCCGTGGCGCAATGGGTGATGGAAAGCGAGGCGTTCTCGTATTTCTACCTGATGTTCCTGCCCATGTTCGCGCTCATCAACCTGTATCTGATGTTCTTCAACCTGCTTCCCATCCCGCCGCTCGACGGCAGCTCCATCTTCGCGTTCTTCATGCCGGTGAAGTGGCTGCCGAAGTATTACCAGGTGCAGCAGTACGCGTTCCCCATCTTCATGATCGCGGTCATCCTGCTGCCCTACATCCTTAACGTCAACCCCTTCGGCGTGTACCTCGACGTCACCGCCGGCAACGTGGGCAACCTGCTGTTCCCGTTCAGAATCTCCTAAGGGCGCGCCGGTGTCGTACCGCGTTCGCACAGAAAGCTTCGAAGGGCCGTTCGACCTGCTTTTGTACCTGGTGAGCAGGCAGAAGGTGGATATCGGCGCCATCAACATCACGCAGATCGCCGACCAGTACCTTGACGAGGTCGCGCGCATGGGCAACCTCGACTTGGACGTGGCGAGCGACTTTCTGCTGGTGGCGAGCACGCTTCTGCAGATCAAGGCCGAAAGCCTCCTGCCGCGCGAGACAGACCAGGTCGACGACGACATCGCCGAGTTGGCCCCGAGCGAAGCGCGCGATATGCTCATCGAGCGCCTGCTTGCCTACAAGCAGTTCAAGAACGCCGCGGCGGCCCTGCAGGAGCGCTTCGTCGCCGAAGGCCGCATGCACGCGCGCCCGTTCGGCCCCGACGCGTCCTTCATGGGCCTGATGCCCGACTTTTTGCGCGACACCTCGCTCGATTCGCTCGCGCTCATCGCGGCCCGCGCTCTGGCGCGCCGCGAGGTGTTCCTGCTGGAAAGTGAGCATATCGCCGCGAAGCCCATCCCCGTGGAGGTGCACGTGCGCGCCATCCACGCGCGCATCCGCAACGCCCGCAACCTGCGCTTTTCCGAGTTGGTGAACGACAAAACGCCCACGCCGGTGGCGGTGGTCACGTTTTTGGCGGTGCTGGAGCTGTTCAAACGCAACATGATCGATGTCCGCCAGGACGAGCTGTTCGGCGACATCGAGCTTTCGTATATCGAAGGGTCGGGCGAGCTTTCGCTTGAAGGCGACGACGCCCTGACGTCGGTGGGGGAGGAATAGATGTTCCAAGGATTGCAGGAAAGCCAGATCGCGGGCGCCGTGGAGGCCATGCTGTTCGTCACCGACGAGCCGGTGGACGTCATCACGTTGGCCGATATGCTGGAAGTCGACCCCAAGCAGGTTGAGGCGGCGCTCGTTGGGCTGCGCGAGGGCTTCGAGCGCGACGGGCGCGGCATCCAGCTGCGCGAGGTGGCCGGCGGCTGGCGCCTGTACACGCATCCGGCCTACCACGAGCTGGTGGAGCGCTACGTGCTTTCGTGGGACACACGCAAGCTGTCGCAGGCGGCGCTGGAAACGCTGGCCATCGTGGCCTATATGCAGCCCTGCACGCGCGCCACGGTGGCATCCGTGCGCGGCGTGAATTCCGACAGCTCCCTAAATTCCCTGGTGGAAAAGGGGTTGGTGCGCGAAGCGGGTCAGGCCGACGCGCCCGGCAACCCCATGCAGTACGCCACGACGCGCGGCTTTCTGGAGAAGTTCGGCTTGCGATCGACGGCCGACCTCCCTGATTTGGAGCTGTACGCGCCCGACGATGCGACGCGCGCGCTCATTCGCGAGCGCCTGGGCGCCCCGGGCGAGGGCTTGGGGGCGGCGGCCCCAGACGGGATGGCGGAGCAGCCGGAACCGTCGGCTGCCGCGACCGGCGCGCCCGCCGCGTTCGCGCCTGCGATCGACGCGCCCGCGAGCGACGGCGCGCAGCAGCTGCTCGCCGACGCCATGGCCGGCAGCTTCGGCCTGGTCGACAAGATCGACTTCGACAACCTGACCTTCGACACCGATGACGAGTGATGCACCTATGACCAGGCAATTGAAACCGAACCAGACGCCCCCCGAACCGCAGGTGGTCCCCATGCGCCTGCAGAAGTTCCTGGCGCGCGCCGGCGCGGCGAGCCGCCGCGGGTCGGAAAACCTCATGACCGCCGGGCGCGTCACCGTCAACGGCAAGGTGGTCACGGAACTGGGCAGCAAGGTCGACCCGCGCGTGGACGAGGTGGCCGTCGACGGCGTGGTCGTGCGCCTTGAGGGCGGCCCGGTCACCATCATGCTGCACAAGCCCGCCGGCTACGTCACCACCATGTCCGATCCGCAGGGCCGCCCCACGGTGGCCGAGCTCGTGCCCACCGACCGCTTCCCGGGGCTGTACCCCATAGGCCGGCTCGACTTCGACACCACCGGCCTTTTGCTGTTCAGCACCGACGGCGAGCTGGGCAACGGCCTTCTGCACCCGCGCCATCACGTGGAGAAGCGCTACCTGGCGCTGGTGAACGGCCGGCCCACGCCCGAAGAGCTGGCGCGCCTCGAGCGCGGCATCCGCCTCGACGACGGCATGACGGCGCCTGCGCGCGCGGCCGTGGTGGAGGGCGCGGAAGCTCAGCGCGCCCTGGCCATGCTGGAGGTGCCGCCCGCGGTGCCCGATCGCGAGCCGAACGGCGGCCCGGTGAGCCCGCAGCGCGCGGCCATCCTGCGCAAGCGATCCCAGCGGCGAAGCGTGGTGCGCGTGGTGTTGCGCGAGGGAAGGAAACGCCAGGTCAAGCGCATGCTCTCGGCCATCAAACATGGGGTGTTGGCCCTGCATCGCGACAGCTTCGGCCCCATCGAGCTGGGGGAGTTGCCGCGCGGGCAGTGGCGCCAGCTCACCGACGCGGAGGTCGCGGCGCTGCACGCGGCCATCCAGCGCGAGGAATCCTGCGTCAAGCCCCGCGCCGACTGACGCGGCGGCGCCTTCGCGCCCCCGTTGCCCCTCAGCCCGAGGAGCGTTTCTGAAGCGCCGCGCCGCGCGGCGCCCCCGTGCGGGCGTCAATGGTAGAATGACCTTTCGGAACGTGCCGGCTTCCTGCGGTTTTCGCGCATGCGCCCCCGGCGGCCAGCCCGTTTCACCGTTTTATCCTAAAGAGGTTATGGAAGGTTCCTTTCGCCTTATGGCACACCATACTGACCCGAGCGGCTTTTCCAAGGTCGCCGTCATCGGCTTTGGGCTCATCGGCGCATCGTTCGCCGCCGCCGTGCGCGCCGCGCACCCCGACGCCTGCCTGCTTGCCGTCGACACCGACGCGGCGACGCTCGACGAGGCGCTTGCCCGCGGATGGGCAACTGCGGCGGCAACGCCTGAAGACCCCGCGTTTCGCGCATTCATTCAAGATTCCTGCGATCTGGTGGTGCTCGCCACCCCGGTGAGCGTCGTGGAAGGCTATCTCGCCGACCTTGCCGCGTGGGATTACCGCGGCATCATCACCGACACCGCCTCCACGAAGCGCCGCATCATCGAGATGGCGGCCGACGCGCTCCCTCATCCGCAGAACTTCGTGCCGGGGCATCCCATGGCCGGTTCGGAAAAGAACGGCATCGCCGGCGCGCGCCCCGAGCTGTTCAAGGGCGCCTACTGGATCTTGTGTCCCGACGCCAGTACCCCGGCCGAGCACTTCACGCGCCTGCACGAGCTGATCACCTCGCTCGGCGCGCGCGTCATCAGCCTGCCGCGCGAACAGCACGACGCGGCGGTCGCCGTGGTCAGCCACGTGCCGCACTTCACCGCAAGCTCGCTCGTGCAGCTGGCGGTGCGCCATGCGAAGGGGCAGGACTCGCTCATGCGCCTGGCCGCCGGCGGCTTCAAGGACTCCACGCGCATCGCGGCCGGCTCGCCCGAGTTGTGGTGCGGCATCGCCTTCGACAACCGCGAAGCGCTGCTCGGCGGCCTGCGCGAGATGCAGGGCATCGTCGGCCAGTTCGCCGACGCGCTCGAGGCGGGCGACCGCGCGACGCTCACGAGCCTGCTCGCCGAGGCGGCCGACGCGCGCCGCGCCCTGCCGGCGGCCTGGGTGCCCAGCACGGAACGCCTGCTGGAGGTGCGCATCCCCATGGAGGACCGCAACGGCGTGGTCGCCGAGGTGACCACCATCACCAGCAAGGTGGGCTGCAACATCCAGTCCATCGAAATCGATCACGTCACCGAGGATTCCGCCGTGCTTTCGCTGGTGCTCACCGACGAAGGCGACATCGGAAAGCTTTCGTCGCACCTGATCAACGCGGGTTTCTCCGTTTCTTTCAGCCCGATCGAGCCAAAGGAGCACATCCATGTCGAATAACGTGACCCTCATAGAGCCGCTCGGCGCCCCGCTGCGCGGCAGCATCAGCGTCCCCGGCGACAAGTCGATCAGCCACCGCGCTGTGCTGTTCTCGGCCATGGCCGAGGGCACCTCGCGCGTCTCCGGCGTGCTCGATTCCGCCGACGTGCGCAGCTCCATCGCCGCCGTGCGCGCCTTGGGGGCGCAGGTGAGCCTGGAAAAGCAGCCCGACGGAAGCCTGGCCGGCGGCATCACCGGCTGGGGCGCGGCCGGCCCGAGCCAGCCCGAAGGCCCCATCGACTGCGGCAACTCCGGCACCACGGTGCGCCTGCTCATGGGCATCCTGGCGCCGTGGGGCATCCGCGCCACGCTCACCGGCGACGCCTCGCTGCAGAAGCGCCCGATGCGCCGCATCACCGCGCCGCTCATGAAGATGGGCGCGCACTTCGAACCCGAAGGCCAGGAGCACCTGCCCATCACCGTGTGCGGCGGCGGCCTGCATCCCATCACCTACGACGCCCCCATGGCGTCGGCCCAGCTGAAGACCGCGGTGCTGCTCGCCGGCATGTACGCCAGCGGCACCACCGTCTTAAACGAGCCCGCGCCCAGCCGCAACCACACCGAGCTGATGCTCCCCGAATACGGCGTGGCCACCACCGCGGCCGAGCGCACGGCCAGCGTCACCGGCCCCGCCCAGCCCCAGGCCAGCGAGGTGCTCGTCCCCGGTGACCCCTCGTCGGCGGCGTTTCTGGTGTGCGCGGCGCTGCTTTCGCCGGAAAGCTCCATCCAGGTGGAGCACGTGAGCCTGAACACGGCGCGCATCGGTTTCACCCGCACGCTCGAGCGCATGGGCGCCGAGGTTTCCGTCATCCACGAGGGCGCGGCCGGCAAGGAACCCTACGGCATCATCCAGGCCTGCTACACGCCGCATTTGCGCGGCTGCGAGGTGCCCGCCGAGAAGATCGCCGGCATCATCGACGAGATCCCGGTGCTGGCCTTGGTGGCGGCCCATGCGCACGGCGTCACGGTGTTCCGCGAGGTGGGCGAGCTGCGCGTGAAGGAGACCGACCGCCTGGCGGCCATCATCGACGGGCTGGCGAAGCTCGGCGTGGAGGCGTGGTGCGAAGGCGACGACCTGTACATCGAAGGCCAGCCCGACCTGGCGGTTCCCGCCGGGCTGGAGTTCGACTCCTTAGGCGACCATCGCCTGGCCATGACCTGGTCGCTGGTGGGCCTTGCGGGCAAGGTTTCCGTGGGCGTGAAGAACTTCGAGGCCGTGGGCGTGAGCTATCCCGGCTTCCTTGACGATATCGAAAGGCTTGCACGATGATCATCGCGATCGACGGCCCCTCGGGGGCGGGTAAATCAACGGTGGCGAAGGCGGTGGCGCGCCGTCTGGGCTTTTCGTGCCTGGACACCGGCGCGATGTACCGCGCCGTCGCCTGGCGGGCGCTCAGCGACGGCGTGAGCCTTAACGACGCTGATGCGCTCGGGCGCATCGCCGAGGACTTCGAGATCTCGTTTTCCCATGAGGCGGGCGACCCCATTCCCCGGCGCGTGGCCATCGGCGGCGTCGACGTGACCGACGCCATCCGCACCTCCGAGATCGACCGCGCGGTGAGCCCCGTGGCGGCGCACCCCTGCGTGCGCGCCGCGCTCGTGGCCCAGCAGCAGCGCATCGGCCGCGCGGGCGACTACGTGGTGGAAGGGCGCGACATCGGCACCGCGGTGTTCCCCGAATCTCCCATCAAGGTGTTCCTCACCGCTTCGGCGGCCGAGCGCGCGCGCCGCCGCGTCGCGCAGAACGAGCGCCGCGGCATCGGCGACACCGACTACGAGCAGGTGCTCGCCGACATCGTGCGCCGCGACGAGGTGGACTCCTCGCGCGAGGCAAGTCCTCTGAAGCCGGCGCGCGACGCCGTGCAGCTCGATTCCACGGGCCGCTCCATCGACCAGATCATCGACCGCATCTGCCAGATCGCGGCCGAGCGGGGCGTGGGCCGATGAGCCTGTTTTTGCGCTACGAGGACATGTGGGACCGCGCCCTGGGCGGCAACTCCGACGAGAAGCAGATCCCGCATTGGTTCGCGAACTTCGCCTACGTGCTGGTGGCGTTCGTGTTCAAGATCCTGTTCCGCTACCGGGTGGACGGGCGCGAGAACCTGCGCGCCTTCAAGGACAGATGCGGCGCCGTCGTCATCGCCAACCACACGTCGTTTCTGGACGTGGCCTGCATGTACATCGCCGCGCGGCCGAGCCAGTTCGTGCGCCTGATGGGCCGCGACAGCCTCTTCGGCAACGCGCACGGCTTGCTCGGGCAGATCCTGTCGCGCGTGGGGGCGTTCCCCGTCAAGCGCGACACCGCCGACCGCGGCGCCATCAAGCGCGCCGCGCACATGCTCAAGGGCAATCAGCTCGTGGGCATCCTGCCCGAGGGCACGCGCCGCGGCAAGGGCAGCAAGGTGCCGGAAATCCATTCCGGCGCGGCGTTCATCGCCAAGATGGGCAAAGCGCCCATCCTCCCCATGACGGTGCGCAACGCCGAGAACATCAAGCGCAAGGGCGAGCGGATGCGCTTCCCGAAGGTCACCATCGAATACGGTAAGCCCGTGGTGCTTTCCGACTTCGACTTCCTGCCGAAGGAAGATCGCCTGGAGGCCTGCACGTGGTACGCGATGCGCGAGGTGTTCGCGCTGTCGCAGCGCGTGTCGCGTGAGGAGGTGGACATGGTGGCGCTGTTCCCGAACGGGCGCGACTTCACCGCCACCTTTGCCGAGCATCCCATCCCCGAGCACACGGCCGAGGAGGCCATCGCGCTCACGCGCCCGCAGAAGGGATAGGCACCGGGGGCCGGGGCCGGGCCGAGAACCGCCGGCCGGCACGCGGCAAGGCGCGCCCGGACGCGAAGGAAGACGAGAGGATTTTGCCATGCGAGTGATCAAAGCCGAAAACGCGGGGGCCTGCTACGGCGTGCAGCGGGCGCTCGACTTGGCCCTGAAGGCCAGCGAAGGGGACGGCTGCGCGTTCACCTTGGGGCCGCTCATCCACAACCCGCAGGTGGTGTCCGACCTGGCCCGACGCGGGGTGGTGGCCGTCGAGGCGCCTGAAGCGGCCACGCACGGGGCCATCATCATCCGCAGCCACGGCGTCACGCCCCAGGTGCGTCGCGACGTCGAGGCGCAGGGGCTTCCCGTCATCGACGCCACGTGCCCGCACGTGTTCCGCGCGCAGAAGGCCGCCGCCGCGCTGGCCGAGCGCTGCGGATATGTCGTGGTGGTGGGCGAATCCGGGCATCCCGAGGTGGAGGGCCTGGTGGCGTACGCGCGCGAGGCGGGCGGGGAGGTGTGCGTGGCGCAGCGCGCGGCCGACCTGCCCGACGAGCTGCCCGATTGCGTCGGCGTGGTGGTGCAGACGACGCAGACGGCCGAGGCGCTCGCCGACGTGCTTGCGGGCATCCGCGCCCGCGGGGTGGACCCTGACGTCAAGGACACCGTGTGCTTCGCCACGCGCCAGCGACAGCAGGCCGCGGCCGAGCTTGCCGGGAGCGTGGACGCCATCGTGGTCATCGGCGGGCGCAATTCGGCGAACACCACGCATCTTGCAGAGATATGCGCCAAAGCGTGCGCTAGGACGTATCATGTGGAATCTGCGGCCGAGCTTCGCGCCGAGTGGTTCGCCGGGTGCGAAACCGTCGGCGTCACGGCCGGCGCCTCGACGCCCGACGACCAGATAGCGGCCGCGCTTGCGGCTTTGGAAGCTTTTTAGGAAGGGAACGCTTCATGGCATTTCATCATTTCGGCGCCTCGTCGCGCCTGGGGGCGGGGATCGTCGCCGTCGCGCTTGCCTGTTCGCTGGCTGCGCCGGGTGCGGCCTTCGCCGACGAGGCGGACGCCTCAAGCGACGGCGGCTCGGCGGACGCGCAGCTCGCAACGACCGCCAGCGCGATGCTCGCTTACAACCTGCCGCAGATCACCAAGGTCGGCAAGCAGGCGGATGCCTGGTCGGGCGCGTGCTTGGGTTACGCCGCCGCCTATTCCCAGACGATCACCTCCGGCCAGCTGCATTACTGGTGGGAATTCGACGGCAACGGCGGCGCTTATGGAGAGAGCGGCTTTTACGGGCGCAACATGACGGCTGAATTCGATTGCCGCAGCACCTTCGACGAGCAGTCGACCCTGCGTCTGGTCTACGACTCCATCAACCAGGGCAAGCCGGTCATCCTCTACGTCACCGCCACGACCGGCAACGAGCACTGGGTGACCGTCGTCGGCTACGAGAACGCCGATGCGACCAAGCTGCGCCTCGAGAACTTCATCGTGCTCGATTCGAACTTCGCGTTCGCGCTCGAACCGGTGTCCCTCACGGCCCACGGCTACACGCTGCGCTACGGCGATTCGTTCGGCAACGTGCGCATCTCGAAAGCGAGCGTGGGCGCCCAGGCCGGCCCCGTTGCCTCCGAGTACTTCAGCGACTGCTACTACGGCGACTGGTTCGTGGACTCGGGCGTGCTCGACTACGCCTATGAGCACGATCTGGTTTCGGGCTATAGCGGCGCCCGCGCCGGCGAGTTCGGCCCCTACGATTCCCTTACGCGCGGGCAGGTGGCCACCATCCTGTGGCGCATCGCCGGCGAGCCGCGGACGCAAGCTGTGAGTTCCTCCGACGACTTCGACGACGTCGACTACGGCATGTATTACGGCGACGCCATCCGCTGGGCGCGGCAGACGGGCGTGGTGAACGGCTACGCTACCGCCAACGTCTTCATGCCCGACGCCTTCGTGTCCCGCCAGGAGCTTGCCTGCATGATCGCGAACTACGCGAGCAAGATCGGGGGGATCGACACCTCGTCGACCTGCGCCCTGCTCGATGAGCTTCCCGATGCCGGCACGGTCGAAACCTGGGCGCGCGCGTCGATGGGCTGGTGCATGGACGTGGGCGTGATGAACGGCGTCAACGAGAACGGCGTGGCCTGGGCGCGCCCTGCAGCGACCGCCTGGCGCGCGTCGATGGCTTCCATGGCCACCGTCCTGTACCGCGACGTCCTGCAGCTGGGGTAGCGCCCCGCGCGTGCCCCGCGCGCCGCGCTTCCGGGTCATTCTGTGTTAAACCCCACCTGTTGCGTATAGCCGAAGGTGGCGGCCTATAATCGACGATAAGCAACCGTAGAATCCGTCGTGAAAGGTCGTCACCTATGGCTTCGAAAAATCCCGTATCGGGCAAGGTCTTGCCCATCGTCGTTTCGGCATCGCTCGCGTTCGGCATGTGCCCGGCGCTCGCTTCGGCGGCCGAGGCCGGCTCCGATTCCGCTTCCCGCGCAACGGCGCTGCCCGATCTGCCCGATTTCTCGGTGACGTATCCCGACTCCATCGCCGTTTCCCTGGTTTCCGCCAGCGATGCCGTCACCGCCGTCGACGGCGGCGCGAAGGCGACCTATTCCGAAGGGCTGACCTTCGGCCTTGCGGCGACGCCGACCCCGTCGAACCTTTCCGCCATCGCCGCCATGGCCGAGTGCACCTGGGCTTCTTCCAACGAATCGGTGGTCACGGTCAAGGGCGTCGGCCCCGCGGCCACGGCAACCGTGCAGGCGACCGGCGAGGCCGACATCACCGCCACGCTCAAGAACGCCACCGCGACGTTCCACGTGAGCGTCGTCGCGGGCGACGGTTCCGGCTCCGACGATCCCGTCAACCCGATCAATCCCATCAACCCGAGCGATGAGAAGGTTTCCCTGCTTGCGGCGACGATCGCCGAGGTTCCCAGCCAGGTGTTCGTCGGCCTGCCGCTCACCCCGGAGGTCGAGGTGACCTACAAGGGCACGAAGCTCGTTTGCGGCACCGACTACGAGGTTACCTACCTTCACAACGACGAGCACGGCCTTGCCGGCGTGACCATCACGGGCAAGGGCGACTACACCGGCGAGGTCGTCAAGACGTTCAGGATCTATTCCGAGGTCGTCGACGTGTTCAGCGACGCAGCCTACACCGATTGGTTCGTCAGCTCCGGCGCGCTCGACTACTCCTACGTGCACGGCCTGGTCGCCGGCTACAGCGGGGATCGCGAAGGCGAGTTCGGCCCGTACGACCTCATCACACGCGGGCAGGTTGCCACCATCCTGTGGCGCATCGCCGGCGAGCCGACCGACTGCGCCTCCGACGCCTTCGACGACGTCGACTACACGCAGTACTACGGTCCGGCGGTGACGTGGGCGCGCGCGACCGGCGTGATCAGCGGCTTCAGCGGCACGAACGACTTCGGGCCCGATGCGAACGTCTCGCGCGAGGATCTGTGCTGCATGCTGGCCAATTACGCGAACAAGATCGCCCAGGTGGACACCGCTTCGGATTGCACGAAGCTCGATTCGTATCCCGACGCCGTGACCGTGAGCGACTATGCGCGCGAATCCGTCGGCTGGTGCATCGACGCCGGGCTGATGAGCGGCGTGAAGATGGACGACGGCACCGATGACGGCACGGTGGAGATCCAGGCGCAGGGCAACGCATGGCGCGCGTCGATGGCGTCGATGACCGCCTGCCTGCACCGCGACGTCCTGAAACTGGGGTAGGGCATGGGCTTGCTCGCTTCGCGCGCCGGCGGCGCCTTTTCCATCTTGCGCCGTGCGTTTCACCTCGTGCTTGCCTGTGCGCTGGCGGCGTCGCTTTCGCCTGCCGTCGCTTGGGCTTCGGCTGACGAAGGCGGCGTTGCGTCGTCGGCGGAGGATGCGGGTTCGGGCGCTTCTGTTGAGGCGGCCGCTTCGCAGCTCTTCGACGGGCTCGTTGCCGGCGAGGACTACGTTGCCGATGAGCTGCTGGTGGTCGGCGCCTTTGATGCCGCCTGCGCCGCAAGCGAGCTGGCTGGCATCGCCGGCGTCGCCTCGGCGGGCGACGGTGCTGCGGGCGGCATCGACGCCTCGGCGCTCGCTTCCTTGGTGGGCGCGACGGTTTCGGAAGTGATCCCGGCATCCGGCCGTGCCGCGGCGGCGCTCGCGTCTGCCGACGATGCGCAGGCATCCGCGCTGACCGACGGCGACATCGCCGTACTCAAGCTTCCCGAGGGCTGCGACCTCGCGGCCGCCGCGCAAACGTTGTCCGAGGTCGCTCCCGGTGTTTCGGTGCAGCCGAACTACCTGAACGACCTTATGGACGCCGAGGGCTCGACCGCCTCGGGCGAATCGGGCGTCGCGCTCGCGGACGCCGACGGCTCTTCCGCCGCCGATCCCGCGACCGCCGGCCTGGGCATCAACCCCATCGCCAGCCTGGCCTACGTGCCGAACGACCCTGCGCTCAAGACCACCGCGAACTCGTGGCAGCTTTCGCTCGTGGGGGCCTACGACGCCTGGTCGCTCGCGCGCGCGAACCGCGTCACCACCGTGGCCGCCATCGATTCCGGCGTGCGCGCCACCCATCAGGACCTTGCAGGAGTGATCGATACCGTCGACGCGTACAATTCGTGCACCGACACGGCGGGCATCGACGCCTGCGAGGACACGGTCGCCCACGGCACGCACGTGGCCGGCGCCATCGGCGCGGTTGCCGACAACAGCCTGGGCACGGCGGGCGCGTCGTTCGGCGCGCGCGTCCTTCCCATCAAGTGCACCTATTCGCGCGGATCGGGCAAAAGCGAGACGAAGGCCCCGACGAGCTCGGTCGTGCGCGGCATCCGCTACGCGCTCACCAAGGACGTGCAGGTCATCAACCTATCGATCGGCTCGTACAAAGATGACGCCCTCTACCGCGCCGTCGTTGCGGAGGCTTTGGCGGCGAACGTTTCGGTCGTTTGCGCGGCCGGCAACAACGGGGGAGACAGCCCGTACTACCCGTCAGACCTAGACGGGGTCATCTCGGTCACCGCCGTCGATTCCTCGGGCGTGGTGGCGTCGTTCTCCAACCACAACAAGCACAAGACCATCGCCGCGCCCGGCAAGGACGTCTACGGCCTGAAAAGCGGTTCCGATGACGCCTACGGCACCATGTCGGGGACGTCGATGGCCGCGCCCATCGTCTCGGGCGCCCTGGCGCTTTTGCGCGTGGCGAACCCGAACCTTTCGGCCGCACAGGCCGAACAGGCGCTCATCTCGACGGCGAAGGACGCGGGCGATGCGGGCTTCGACCCGTACTACGGCTGGGGCATCCTGCAGCTGGGAAGCGCCGTTGCGCAGGTCACCGCCGACCCGGTTCGCGGGTTTGCCGATATGGACGCGCAGGAGTGGTACACCTCCGGCGACGACTTCGGCTACGCCGTGTCCATGGGACTCGTCAGCGGATATGCCGGGAAAAGCGCGTTCGGCCCGTACGACGGCATCACGCGCGGCCAGGTGGCGACCATCCTGTGGCGCATGGCGGGGCAGCCCGAGGCGACCGCCGCCGCGTTCGACGACGTCGACTACAGCGCCTACTACGGCACCGCCATCGCTTGGGCCCGATCCACCTCGGTGGTGAGCGGCTTTTCGAGCACGAACACGTTCGGCCCCGACAAGCTGGTGACGCGCCAGGAGCTAGCGTGCATGCTGGCGAACTATGCGTCGGTCGTGGGCGGCATCAGCGTTGCGTCGACCTGCGCGGCGCTCGATGCGCTTGGCGATGCCGCCTCGGTCGAGGACTGGGCGCGCACCTCGATGGGGTGGTGTTTGGATGTCGGCATCCTTTCCGGTGTCGCCTCGGACGGTGGCGATCGTCTCGCGTGCCCCTTGGATTCCGCCTGGCGCGTCTCGATGGCCTGCATGGCCACCTCCCTCAAGCGCGACGTGCTGAAGAAGTAGTGGGCTGCAACGCTTTCATCGGGGACTTCGTGGGTGCGAGCGAAAGCTCGCACATCAATAGGTCAGCGCCGAAGGCGCGTCAGATTTTTCAAGAGCCGCAGCGGAACGTCGATCGCGCGCTTTTGAATTATGTGTCGCGCCTGACGGCGCTCTCGAATACGGGT
>CAVGWX010000057.1:0-1185 GCA_963633085.1 Prevotella sp. CAG:279
TCTCTATGAAGGTGCGAGCTTTCGCTCGCACCCACGAAATACTTGTTGGGAGCGTTAACCTAACAACAAAAATTTGTGGGGTCGAGCGAAAGCTCGACCCATACTCGAGAGCGCTACCAAGAGCGCGACACAAATTTCAAAACGGTGGGGGGATACCGCCATCCGGACCTTTTTCGCTCCGCACAAAAAAGGGGGACCCTGTCGGGTCCCCCGTCTGGAAGGCTTATTCCTCGTCCTGCTCGCCGCCTGCTTCCGCTTGGCGCTCCAGGCGCGTGCGGCGTGCGCTGTAGGCTGCGAAGCCCGCAGCCGCCACCGCCGCGGCCGCGGCGACCGGCATGAACGGCGCGTCGCCGGTCTTCGCCGCCTGCTTTGCGCCCGAGGCGCCGTCTGCGCTGCCGCTGTTGCCGCTGCCGCCATCGGAGCCGCTGGACGCCATCTCTCCCGTGAGGCCGGTGAGGGCAAGCGCGCAATCGGTGTCGGAGCGCATCGTCACCTCGATGGTCGCCGAAGTGCTCTCCTCCTCGTCGTAGAGCGCGATCCCCTTGCCGGAGGAGGTCTCCTTGCCCGTGTTGGGATCGATGTAGCTCATATCGTTCGACTCCGCCTTGATGATGAGCTTCTTCGTGCCGCTCCAGCCTTCGGGGATGTCTACCTTGACGGAGAACGAACGGGTCTGGCCGGGGATGAGGACGGCGTTGCCGTTGTCGGCGACCAGCACGTTGGCCAAATCTGCGCCCGACATCTTGTCCTGCGCGTAGGCCTCGTCGTCCAGGCCGTCGTTGGCGCTGTTGGTCGCCTCGTTGAAGTCCAGGGTTATCTCGCTGATCACCGTGCCGTCGTCGGCGTCGATGAACTGCAGCGTCGACTGCGTGAGCACCGTGTTGCCGCTGTTGGTCACCGTGACGTCGAAGGCGTTCGCCTCGCCCGGCACAAGCTCGTTGGGCACGGGCACGGCCGTATCGACCTTGATGCTGCGTAGGAACGGGACGTCGAAGGCGTACAGATCGGCCTTCGACTCGGCGGCCGAGGTCACGTGGCGCGTCACGAAGGAGGTCTTGCTCGTCGAGTTGCCCGAAGCGTCCTCGACGGCGAAGAACGAGTCGATCGGGTGGTCGCACTGGGCGAGGATGAACGACTTGGTGAACACGCCGTCGATCTCGGCGAACGCCTTGATAAGGTACGAGG
>CAVGWX010000057.1:1195-13430 GCA_963633085.1 Prevotella sp. CAG:279
CGTGCGGGGTCTGCGTGCCGTCCTCGGCGATGTCGTAGCCCTTCACGCCGGAGTGGTTCGTCGCGTAGTAGCAGTACTTGTGGCCCAGGCGCATGCTCACGCCGCCCAGCGGCACGTCGTTGCTGCTCACGCAGGTCATGTCGAACGTGGAGAAGGGCTCCGTGTCGCCCAGGTGCTTCTCGATCTCCTCGACGGGGGGCAGCGCCACGCGGGCGAAGTACCCGGTGTTGGCGTCGGCCTCGTCGGTCGAGTCGTTCGCCACGGAGGCGATGAGCGTGTTCGCGCCGTCCCACGGGTGGAGGCCCTTGACGGACTCGTCGACGTCGATGACGGGGATCGACTCCACCGTCTTCATGAGGTTCCTGCCGTCGTCGCTCTTCTCGAAGCCGATCTTCAGCGAGCAGACGCCGCAGCCGTCGTTAGACCGGTAGCCCAGCGTGGCGAAAACGGCGTGCTCGTCGCTCGGGGCGTTCTGCAGGCCGTCGGGCACCAGGGCGGTCGTGCCCGCGGGGACGCTCATGTTGAGGATCTCCATGGAATCGTAGCTGTCGTCGTTGAACGAGAAGTGCACGACGCTGATGCCCGCCTCACCCTTGTCGGGGGTGAGCAGGTCCTCCTTGGCGTCGCTTTTCTTCACGATGCAGAAGCCGAACTCGTGGTCGAACCCGTCGGAGCTGAGTCGGTCGAACGCGGTGGCGCTGTCGTCGTCGCGGACCATGATCTTCGGCGAGCGGATCAGGTAGTACTTCTCCTCGCCGGCCTCCGGGCGATACTGCCACGACATGCTGCCGATGGTGGCGAAGTCGCCCTGGTCGGCCGAGGTTTGCACGCCGCGGTGCTCGAGCATCACCGTGCTGGCGGCCGACGTTTCGGCTGCCTCGAAGATCGTGGTCTCGTCGCCGTTCGGGCGCTCGCCCGATATGATCATGAGCAGAACGCGCGGCGAGCCGCTTTTGTTCCCGACGATCCGCACGTCGAAGTTGTAGTCGTACAGCTTCGCGCGGTCGATGTCGATGCCCGGCGCCTCGAACTCGACGGGGAAGGGGTCGGAGGCCTCGGTGTCGGTGATGCGCTGGTACACGAGGCGCATGCGGACGCCCTCGTCGTACTTGACGGGCGCGATGCGGAACAGGTAGCGCGCGCCGTGCACGTCGATGAGCTTGCCGTGGGCCGCGCTGAAGACGTCCTTCGCCAGCAGGTTCATATGGAAGGGCAGCACGCCTCCCCGGTCGCCCAGCTTGTAGATGACGTCGCCGGCGGCCCCGCGGCTCGCGTACTCGCTTCCGTGCCCGCCGATCCAGCTGTACGTGTACTCGGAGGTCGCCTCGTCGCTCGCGGCCAGCGAGCTGGTGCCGCTCTCGTCAACGGTCGACTTGCCGGCCTCGGCGACGATCTCCGCCACGTTGTCCAGCTCGTCGGAGGTGACCAGCTTGAACGTGCTGAAATCGGGGCCGCCCGTAGCGGCAACGCTTGCCGAGGAAAGCGTTGCATCCCCGATTCCCGGCATGTAGTAGTCCCCGCCGGGCTGCAGGCACGAGCATTCGGGCTCCATCGGGCCTTCGGAGGCTTCGTCGCCGGCAAGCGCCGACAGGGAGCTGATGTTCTTTCTTTTCAAATGGTTCTTCAAGCTGTTGTCGGAGTCGTAGAGAGAGGGCCATTTGTCCGACCAGACGGTCCACGTCCCCCGCAGGCCGAATATCTCTCCGTATATCGCGACCTCCGCGTGGCCGCCGATGAGCAGCCGGGGGTCGAGCTTCTCCGAGTTGGCGGCGTTGGCGCGCCATTGCCAGGAGAACGAGACGCCGCCGCTGCAGCGGACGCCGGCGCTCGCGAGGCCCTCCATGCCGGCGCCGAGCGAGGCTGCGGCGCCTATCTGGAGCGTGAGATCTCGGTCGGCGCCGGTAGGCAGGAACTTGATGCCCGACATGATCGCCGAAAGCGACGTGACGATGTCCGGGGCGTTCGATTCGGCCTGGGCGACGTTGGATTCGATACCCCACGAGCAGCCGAACGAAAGGCTCGCCCACAGCTCGAATTTCACATAGATGGGAAAACTGACGACCACGAACTGCAGCGTGAAACTGCCGCCGAGCGTGCCGCCGAGCACCAAGCCCAGATCGCCCGACCAGAGCTTTTTCGCTTTGTCGTAGTTCAGCGAGGCGATCAGCTGGAACGATCCCGTGAGGGTGATGCTCCAGAAAGATTTATGGGCGAACTTGGAGCCGTTGGCGATGTTGCTCGCCTTCATGTCGTTGTAGGCCTTGATCTTGTTCTTGAAGTACTGCTGCTTGCGGTCGCATTGGTCGAGGAAGGACGCGCGAGGCTGCGAGCGCCAGGTTCTGTCGCCGGTGTAGACGTCGGCGGCGTTCGAGTAGTTGAACAGCTCGATGTCCACGCCGAACAGGATGGAGCCTATCGGGTCGTAGCGGAAGACGATGGGCAGGCTCGGTGCCCAGCAGCTGACCTTGAGGTCCCTAAGTGCTTTGGGCCAGCTCTCGCTGGTCGGTATGTGGAACGTCGGGTTTTCGATGCTCCTCAGGCCCGTGTTGCCCGCAAGCGCCATGACCTGCTCATCGTCGCCGGACGGGCTTTCGCCGGCGCTTTGCGCCGACGCATCGTCGCTTCCGGGGTATTCGAAGTCGTCGCTGGTGATGGGCGATATTTGGTCGGACCCTTGCTGGGCGTCCTCGCCGCACGGCGCCGTGAACGCGGAAAGCCCGGTCTGGACGGTGTAGAGGTCGGCCTCGCTGCCGCTTTTCGACGGGTCGCTGATCACGAGGCTGACGGACTCGCCTTCGAGCAGCGCGTCGACGACGTCGGCCTTTCCGTGCTCGGCGCCGTCCTCGTAGAGGTATTTCGCGCCGTCGAACTTGATGGCCTTGAACTCGCCGGCCGCGCCTTCGACGACCTGTGCCGCGGCGAGCGCGCATCCGACGCGCTCGGCGTTGCCGGATTTGCTGATGATCGGCCGGACGGCATACTTGGCCGCCGCGGGGAAGTGCAGCTCGGCGGCGATGGCATGCGCGGCGTCGTTGGACGGCGAGCGGCGAAAATCCTGCTCGTTGTACTGGATGTCCCAGTCGTCGAACGAGACGCTGCGGAAATAGGGCTTGCCGCCGACGTCGATCATCGGGGCCTGGATAGCGGTGCCGCCCATGATGTGGATGCGCGGGATGACGACTTGGCGGTAATCGGGCGTGTACCAGTCTATATCCAGTCCGAGGCGGTAAGGATCGTATTTAAGACCTGAAAACGTGCTGCTGCCGGTCGGGTCTATGGTGATGCTGGCGTCGAACTCCCAGAAGTCGCCGACGATGTCCGAATGGGTCTTGCATGCCAGCGGTTCCAGATCGAAGGTCGCGAATCCGTTCTCGTCCGATTTCGTTTCGACCTCTTTGCCGTTGTAGAGCGACTTCACGCGAATTTTCACATCGGAAACGGGGGCTTTCTTGAATGTGCCGTCTCCAAAACAATTAATATCCGTACCGTCTCGCGTGGCGTCAAGGCTGATTTCCTGCCCTGGGCACGCCACGGTGAACGTGTCTGCGGGAACCGTTACCGTGGCGGTCTCGTCGGCGTAGGCCTGCTGGGCGCCCGCGCCTGGCAGCCAGAAGGTGTTCTTCTTCCCCAAGACCGGCTCCAAGAACAGCGAGCCGATGGCGCCTGCGGTCCCGACGGCGAACGCGCGGCGGGTAATCGCCCTTGCGCCCGAGGGTTCTGAGGAAGTGTTCTCTGGTAAGTCCATGGGCGTTCTTTTCGCTCGTGCCGTCATCGGCGGTCCTATCCTGCCAACCGGCCCGGCCCAGGCCGGCATCGTGGACCAAATTATCAATATTATACCCGTAAAAAATAACTTTTATCTGGGATTTTACATTGCGGAATCAGAAGGGCCCCCTTCCTCGTTCCAACTCCTTTTCGCCCTGCGCCGAAAACATTGACGCGTCCTTCGGACGCTATCTGATATGGTGCGAGCTTTCGCTCGCACTTACGAAATGCCTGTTGGGAGCGTTAACCTAACAACAAAAATTTGTGGGGCCGAGCGAGAGCTCGGCCTGTATTTAAGAGCGAAGCGGCACATGCTTCAACATGCAAAGCGGGGGACCCGATCGGGTCCCCCGCTTCTCAACCTATAAAGCTATTCGCAAACATTGTGCCCGATGCTTGGGGCTTCGTTGCTGCTATGCGGCAACGTCCTCGCGGCGCGACATGGCCTTCTCGTAGTCCTTCGTGCCGACGAACACCTCGTGGGTGTAGGGGTTCACGCCAAGCTTCTTCGCGCGGTAGATGACGTATCCCACGGCGGCGATGTTGGCGACGAGCGCGATCACGCTGATGACCAGGTTCACGTCGGGGTTGTTCACCGACTGCACGGCGAAGATGGAATCGTTGGCGAACATGGGGCAGATCTGGCAGAACATGCACCACAGGGAAAGCGTGTAAGCGCGGTTCTGGATCCAGCCGCCCTTGTTCCACAGCATGCCCGCGACGGTGGGGGCCAGAAGCAGGGCCAGGCCGCAGTACCAGGAATGCGTGGGCAGGCAGTTGTAGGTGTAGCAGAAGTTCCAGATGTCATAGGAGATGATGAACACCCAGGTCATGTCGGGCCACAGCATGTCCTGCTTTTTCTTGGAGGTGTAGATGCCCCACCAGCCGGTCATGACGAAGATGTTCAGGATGCCGGCGATGCCGTTGAAGACGTTGTGCCAGCCGCCGTGCAGAAGCACGCCCTCGGTGGAGATCCAGGTGGTGCCGAAAGCGCGGACGGCGCTCTCAAAGTCGCTGACCACGGCGATCATGATGTTGATGGCCACGATGATGAACGGGAAGCACTTGAACCACTGGGCTTTGCCGAGCGATCCCCAGTGGTACTTCAGGATCAGAAAGCCGATGCAGCCCGCCGTTGCGGCGTAGAGCTTGGCGTAGTGGAACCAGCTGTTCATGTACAGGTACGTGGGGTTGTTGAGCGCCCAGTCGGCGCCGGCCGCCGCACCTGCGTAAATGGCGATGAAGTACACCGTGAGGATGGCGGGGATCACCAAAAAGCAGGTGATGCCGCCCACCTTGGTGCGCCGGGCAACCTCGTTGAAGCCGATGAGCGCTAAAAACACGATCACCCAGCCTATCCATTGGTAGATGGCGCCATCGCCATACACGTCGAATAACATGATGTCCTCCCTTTCGTTTCGGCCTGGGCGCGATCCTTGCGATCCTTGTGCGCTTCGGCCTTTTACCTAACCGGGAAAATCCCGGGATTGCCCTGATCGGTTATGCGCGCGGCTCTTGGTTCGAACCGTTGGGGCCCGCCGTCGCGCCCGCTACCGCCGCCGCTTGCCCGCGCGCCGCGCCATCCTGCGCCGCCGTCGTGCTTGCCGGCACGTTCGTCCCGCGCTCCATGTGCAGCGTCTGCGCGATGAGGTCCTTGAGCACCTCATCGTCCGCGTCGCGGTGCGTGCGGATGAAGCCGCAGATGCCTAAGATGAGCATGTAGAACGTCTCGTAGAGGTGGTCGATCTTCACCTCGTGCAGCGCCGCGTAGTCCCGCACCGTCGTTTCGACGAAGAACGTCGCCGTGCGGTCGGCCACGCGGTTGATGAACTCCAGGTACAGCGAGGCGTTTTCCTTCGTGTCGAGCGCCCGGCGGAAGCTCGACCCCTCGAACACGCCGAGCCGCATGACCTTGACCACGCCGGCGAGCGCGTCCTCGATGTTGCCGACTTCGCGCTCGCTGTCCCACAGCGCCAGCGACTCGATGTAGTCGGCGATGTAGTCGTCGAGCACGGCCGAGGTGACGGCCTGCTTGTCGGGGAAGTAGTGGTAGAACAGCGACCGCGTCATGGCGCACCGATCGCTGATGTCCTTGACCGAGGTGCGCGAAAGCCCCTGCTCTTCGTAGAGCTGGCGAGCAGCTTCGACGATCTGCTGCCTGCGCTCGTCGTTCATTTCCGCACCTCCTTTTTGCGTGCGTTCCCTGCGCCCGCATCCCCTTATTCGCCTTTCGGCATAATCAGCATACGGGGTGGTTTGACGCGGTGTCAATGAACATATTTGAAGATTCGTCAAACAAAAAATGGAGAAAACGTGCTAATCTGCCGTGCGAGGATTCACCAACGCAACGAAAAGCATGCGAACGTGAAAGGGGAGATCATGAAGAGCAAGGGGAAATCGACGCGCCGCGCGCCTATCGTGGTCGCGGTGGTCGCCGTGGTGCTGGTGTGCGCGGCGGGAGGGTTCTTCGTCTGGCACAACCAGCCAAGCTTCTGCAACGCCGTGTGCCACGAGCCCATGGACTACTACGTGCAGGGGTATTTCGGCGAAGGGCAGGCCGGCGAAGCCTCGCATGCAAGCCTTGCGCAGGCGCACGCCCAGGCCGACGTGACGTGCCTGAAATGCCACACGGCCACCATCAACGACCAGGTCAACGAGGCGACCGCGTGGGCGAGCGGCTCGTTTGAAACCGCCGGCGACGGCAGCTTGTCGCCCGATCTCATCACCGCCGACAAGAACATGTGCGCCACCTCGGGATGCCACGACTGGAACGACGTCGTGGCCGCCACGCAGGACTGGGGCGGGGTAGCCGGCGTGAACCCGCACGTGTCGCACCAGGGCGAGGCCATCGACTGCAGCAACTGCCACCGCGTGCACGAGCAGTCGGTGATGTATTGCAACGCCTGCCACGACTATGAGGTGCCCGACGGATGGAGCGCGCCGGCGCGCAGCTAAGCGCATGCGGTGCGCGGGGAAGGAGATTCTCATGAGCAAACGAATGATATCGGCTTGCTGCGCCGTCTGCCTGGGCGCCGCCGTGGCGACCTGCGGCCTTGCGGGCTGCGGCGCCAGCTACGAGGGGACGGGCAGCAAGGACGCGGCGAGCGCCGAGCAGTTGGCGCAGCATATGGATGACCCGTGGGACGCGCCCATCGACGTGGACGCCTCCAAGGTGAGCGCCACCCCGCTTGCCGACGGCGTCTACGAGGGCGAGGGCCTGGGCATGGCGGGCGTCGTCGGGGTGAAGATCCAGGTGAAGGACAACCGCATCACCTGCCTTGAGGTGACCCAGGACGGCGAGTCGCAGAGCGTCGGCGGCTACGAGGCCGTGCGCGACGGCACCTACGCCGCCCTGATCGACGCCGCGCAGGGCGCGGACATCGACACGGTGAGCGGGGCGACCATCACCACGGCGGGCGTGAAGGCCGCGGTGGCCGACGCGCTTGCCAAGGCGCAGGTCGCCGACGGGGCTAGCGGCGGCAACCAGGGATAGGAGCGCATGATGAGCAAGAAGAGCACGCGCGCGGCAGGTATGTCGCGCCGCGATTTCCTGATGGGTGCCGCCACCATGGCCGGCACCGCCGCTGCGGCGGCTTCCTTGCCGGGGGCGGCCTATGCGGTCGAGTCGGGCGTGATCGGCGACTGGGCCGCCGACGGCAGCAAGCAGGTTGCGGTGCCTGAAAGCAACGCCACCAACGCCTCGGCTGCCGACGGCACGTACCGCGAGCACAACGCCGCGTCGTTTCCGGCCAACGACGCCACCCCCATCGCCCCGCGCGACGTTCCCGATGCGTGGGACTACGAATGCGACGTGGTGGTCGTCGGCGCCGGCGGCGGCGGGCTGAACGCGGCGGCCCGAGCCGCCGAGCTGGGCGCGAAGGTCATCTGCGTCGAGGCGATGGGCCTGCACGGCGGCAACGCGCAGTCGGCGGGCATGTGCGGCATCCTGGGCGGCTATTCCGGCCAGAACGCCAAGCACTTCGCCTTCCCGAGCTACCCGTTCGACCCGCAGGCGCTCACCGATTGGGCGATGGACGAATACCACTATGCGGCCGACCCGAAGCTGATCTACCGCATCGCCGAGGAGGGCGGCAAGAGCCTCGACTGGATGGCGGATTGCGGCGTGCGCTGGCGTTTGGGCGAGGTGCCCGTGTACGTGGCGCCGAAGAACGCCACGCTCGACCACCACGTCCTGAAGATGAAGGACGCCACCGACGCCATGTTCGCGTTCGGCCAGCGCCACGGCGTCGAGTACAAGTTCCAGTGCCCGGCCTGCGCGCTCGTGCGCGATGAGTCGGGGCGCATCGTGGGGCTCGTTGCCAAGGAGGAGTTCCGCCACGAGGTGTACATCCACGCCAAGGCCGCGGTCATCCTGACGGCGGGCGGCTTCTGCAACAACAAGGCGCTGCTGGAAAAGTACATCCCCACGGCCGCCATGGGCTGCGCGTCGAGCTACCTGGTGGGCGGCGAGACGGGCGAGTGCTTCCGCATGGGCCTGGGCGCCGGAGCCGACGTTTCGGGCTTCAACAGCTCGGCGAGCTTCGACGGCGGCGTGGACTGGGAGGCCGAAGGCGGGCAGTGGGCGCGCTTCCTCTACGACGGCATGACGCAGCTTTCCCGCCAGCCGTGGCTGACCATCGACCGCGCCGGCAACCGCCTGCGCTACATGGACAGCCGCGTGGGCGAGGACGGCGCGAACGCCATCTACGCGCTGGGCGACCTGGCAACCATCCAGATGACGCCTCCGGGGCACCGCAGCTACATCATCTTCGACAGCCACTACGAGGACCACTTGGCGGGCTTTGCGCAGGAACACTGCCGCAAGCTCATCACGCCCGACCTGGAGCAGATCGAAAAGGTGCCCGAGCACTACCGCGACTGGCACAACGGCGTGCAGGACGCCATCGACGCCGACGTGCTCAAGCGCCGCGACACCCTGGAGGAGCTTGAGAGCGACCTAGGGTTCGCGCCGGGCGTGCTCGTCGAGGCGGTGCGCAAGTGGAACGAGTGCTGCGAGAAGGGCGAGGACGACTATATGTACCCGATGCCGGCCGAATGGCTGCACGCCGTTTCCGACCCGCCGTTTTACGGGTGCCGCATCGGCGGCAACCTCTACGGCACGAAGGCCGGCCTGCTCATCAACGACCAGATGCAGGTAGTCGGCACGAACGGCCTGGTCATCCCCGGCCTGTACGCCGGATGGCACACGGCCGGCGGCGCGTGCGGCGAAAACAGCTACATCGGCGACCCGATTCTGGGGTCGCTCATGGGCGACGTGGGCCTGGCGTTCTGCGGCGGGTATCTGTGCGGATCGTCGGCCGTCGAGCACGAGCTTGCGGACGCGAAGTAGGGAAGGGGTGCTGATCATGAAGGAATCGAAGCGCGCGATGGCGCGTCCCTACGCCATCCTGTTCGCGATGGCCCTGGTGGTGGCGCTGCTTGCCCGGGTGGGGCTGGCCATCATGGATGCGGCCGGCTGGCTGTCCTTCGACTACATTTCCGCCTCGGGCGTGCCCATGCTGGACGTCGTCTGCTCTATCCTGACAGGGTCGGCCCTGGTGGCGTTCATGTTCGCCGCGGCGCTCGCGCTCATGGTCTCGGCCGCCGGCGTGGCGCTGCACGGGCTGCTGTTCTCCCGCGGCGTGGGCAGCGCCGGCCGCCCGGCCTCGGCGTTTCTGTGGGGCTGGGCCGCCGCTGCGGTGTCTCTCGTATGCCTGCTGGTGGTGGCGAGCGGGATCCTCTCATCGGTGCAGGTGGGCTCGATGAGCTCGAAGCTGCCCGGCACTGCGGTGCTTGCGTGCGCGGCGGTGGGGTTCACGGCGTTTCTCGGTACGCTTCTGGGCGCGGCGAGCCAGGTGGTGTGCGCGTGCCTGTCGCGCAACGGCGGCAAGGCGGGTTGGAACCTGGTGGGCGCCGCGGCCGGGTGCGGCGCGGCGGTGATGGTGCTCACCGTGCTCACCTTTTCCGCCATCAACGTGGCAAGCCCGAACGCGGCGGCCGTCGGCGGGCTCGCGGCGCTTGACGCGGCGGTGAACCTGATGCTGCTCTTCGGCGCGGCGCGGCTCACGAAGCGCTAGGGCCGCTCGAAGCGCTGGTGCTCGCGGGGGCGCGGGAGCGGTCAGGCCAAGTCGCCTTGCCGCTCCTTTTCCTCGCGTTGCCGCAGGTCGGCCAGGATAACGCCGCCCACCTTCGCGATGGCGTAACAGCGCTCGGGGGTCAGGCGGCTCCAGAGGAATCGTTGCGCGATATCGTCCACGCATGCGGCGATATCGCGCTGCATGTTCAGGCCCTCCTTCGTGACGGCGATGTAGACGGCCTTGCGGTCGGCCTCCGAGGCCAGCCTGCGCGTCCAGCCCCGCGCGTCCATGCGGTCGCAGGCGCGCACGACGGTGGCCGGCGTCATCCTCAGCTGGCGCGACAGGTCCATCACGCGCAGCGGTTTTCCCTCCTCGCCTAAGCGCATGAGCACGCGGCATTCGCTGTACGTGGCTCCTTCGCAGGAAGCTTCCAGGGATTTCTCCAGCTTGCGGCGCAGCACCTCGAAGGATGCCAGGGTGCGGCTGGCGAAGAACCGCCGCGACATCTCCCCGGAAAGCGGCGGCTCGATGGTGGCGCCCGCCATGATGGCCGCTTCGAGCACCGCGCGAAACGGCGCCGTTTGGGTGGGGAAGATGCGGTAGAGCTGCTTGATGATGGCCTGGTTGGCCTCGTGGATGTGGGCGATGCCCTCCCGCGTGATGGCCACCGGTACCGTGCGCGTTCCGGCCACCTTGTCCTTGCGCAGGGCGAAGCCGTGCTCGGTCAGCTTGTCGATGGCCGCGGTCATCACGTTGGGCTTCAGATCGAGCATGTCGCAGAGCTCTTTTTGCGTGAGCGCCTCAGGCGCGGCCGCAGCCAGCTTCACGAGCACGCGATACTGCGAGCAGTTCAGGCAGCTGCCCTCGTGCAGGCCCTTGAGCAGGCATTCGTGCGCCAATTCGAACGCCACGAAAAACGACGAGTCGAGCACGAGCCTGGTTGCGCCCTCGCCCTCGCCATATGTGCTGCGCGTCGTCGGTTGCGTTTCGGCCCGCATGCGCTTCCTCTCTTCCTGCTTTCGCGCTCTTCTGCGCGTTTGTTCACATCATCATGGTAACGCACGTTGCGCCTTTGCGTTCGCGATTCAACGAGCGCAGATAATCGCGTCGCAGGCTCGCCACGAATGCGCCGCCGATCTTGCGCGATTTCGCCTCCTCTTGCCGCCGCGCGCCGCGCGCTTTGCCAAAACGCTGGGGCAGGGGCCTTGTTTGGCGGTATAATCTGGGGAAACGGTTTTCTGATGCAAGGGGGCTGCCATGGAAGTTTCACGCCGCGAGGACCGCGAGCGCCTCGAGCACGAGTTCTTGAGCGAGGACGCCTCCTTCGCCGATAGGACCGAAGGCAGGGCCCGTTCGTCGCATCGGGATTTTTTGCGCACCGACTACCAGCGCGACCGCGACAAGATCCTGCATTCGAAAAGCTTCCGTCGCCTGTCGCACAAAACGCAGGTCTTCCTGGCCGCCGAGGGCGACCATTTCCGCACCCGGCTGACGCATACCCTGGAGGTTTCCCAGATCGCGCGCACCATCGCGCGGGCGCTCGGCCTCAACGAGGACCTGACCGAGGCCATCGCGCTCGGGCACGACCTGGGGCACACGCCCTTCGGGCACACGGGCGAGGCGGCGCTGCGCGAGTGTTTGGCGCGCCATCGCGGCATCGACCCGGCAAGCGACGCGGCCGCCCGCCAGTTCAACCACAACGAGCAGAGCCTGCGCGTGGTCGAGCTCATCGAGAACGGCGGCGTGGGCCTGAACCTGACCGCCGAGGTGCGCGACGGCATCCTGCACCACACGGGCACGGTGCGCGCCGAAACGATGGAGGGCCGCATCGTGGCCACCGCCGACCGCATCGCGTACGTGAACCACGACATCGACGACGCCATCCGCGCCGGCATGCTCACCGAGGGCGCGCTGCCCGCAAGCACGCACGCCCTGCTCGGCCCCGACCATTCCAGCCGCATCGAGGCGCTCGTGCGCGACATGGTGGAAACAAGCGCGGTGCGAGACGACATCGCCCTGTCCGAGCCCGTGTGGGCTGCCATGAGCGAGCTGCGCCGCTTCCTGTTCTCCAACGTCTACACCGCGCCGGCGGTCATGGTGGAGGTTGACAAGGCGAAGCGCCTGATCGAGCAGCTGTTCGACTACTACGTCGCGCATATCGGGGAAGTTCCCGAGGAGTATCGCGCCACCTCCGGCGGCGACGACCTGCGTGCCGTGACCGACTACATCGCCGGCATGACCGACCGTTTCGCTACGGCCACGTTCATGCGGCTGTTCGTGCCGCGCGACATCGTGCGCTAGCCGTGCGCCTGCGCACGCCGGTCGCGCCGTGCCGGTCGCGCCGCGTTGGTTGTGCGCCTGCACAAGCGGCCGTATAATCGTGCGACTATGAA
>CAVGWX010000058.1:0-5206 GCA_963633085.1 Prevotella sp. CAG:279
AGGCGATGCACTCGCCCGCCTCGTCGTTGATGGGGAACATCACGCGCTCGAAGAACCGGTCGCGCAGACGGCCGTCGCGCCCGGTGAGGGCGACGTTGGCCTGGATCATCTCGTCGGGCGCGAACCCCTTCGCACGCAGGTGGCGCACCAGGGATCCGCCGCCCGGCGCGAAGCCGAGCTGCCAGGTTTTCGGCACCTGCCCGCCAAGGTTCCGGCCGCCCAAATACTGGCGCGCGGCCTGGGCTTTCGGCGACTTCGAGCGCATGAGCTGCATATGGTAGAACGCGGCGGCCTCGCCGCACACCGCTTTAAGGCGCGCGCGGCGGCCCTGGCCCACGCCTGCGCGCCCGCGCGCGCCGTCGTCGGATATCTCGATGTGCGCCCGCTCGGCAAGGCGGCGCACGGCCTCGGGAAAGGTGAGGTCCTCGAGCTTCATGATGTAGGCGAACACATCTCCGCCCTCGCCGCAGCCGAAGCAGTGCCAGCGCTGCTGCGCCGGGTCGATGTGGCACGAGGGCGTCTTCTCGTTGTGGAACGGGCAGCACAGCCAGAAGTCGCGGCCCTTTTGCTTGAGCGGGGTGCGCTCGCCCATGATGGCCACCAGGTCGCTTGCCTCGCGAACCTTTTGGATGTCCTCATCGGTGATGGCCATGGGATGCGCCCGCTCCTTCTCTTGTCCGTTCGCGCGGCGGTCCCGCCGGCCCCGCCGCGCGCGCTTTTTCGGAAAGCAAAGTATAGCGCACCGGCTGCGGCCCGCCGCCGCGCGTGCGCTACAATGAACGCGAACAACACCGGGGGCAACGGCCGCGAGCGCGCCCCTGAAGCGCACGTCGAAAAGGAGCGCCATGTCAGCCGAACCTCCCTATCTCGATCTTGATCCCGACATCGCCCGCGCCATCGCCGACGACCTCGCGCACCACCGCGCGCACCCGCTGCGCTTTTCCGATGAGGACGTCTGCCGGCGCGAGGACAACCCGCACGACGCGGCGAGCCTTGTCCGCACGGCCTTCGCGCGCGACATCGACAAGATCGTCAACATGCCCGCCTACAACCGCTACGCCGGCAAGACACAGGTGTTTTCCCTGGTGGAAAACGACGACATCTGCCGACGGGGCCTGCACGTGCAGCTGGTGAGCCGCGTCGCGCGCAACATCGGACGGCTTTTGGGCCTCAACGTCGAGCTGATCGAGGCCATCGCGCTCGGCCACGACCTGGGACACACCCCCTTCGGCCATGCCGGCGAGCGCTTCTTGTCGCGGTGCTACCACCGGCGCACGGGTCGCTTCTTCAACCACAACGTCCATTCGGTGCGCGTGATGGACACCCTCTACCGCCGCAACATCAGCCTGCAGGTGCTCGACGGGGCGCTGTGCCACAATGGCGAATTCGCTCAGCAGGAGCTTTTGCGCTCGGGGCTTTCCACCTTCGAAGAGCTTGACGCGAAGGCCGAGGCATGCACGCGCGACGAGGCCGTCATCAAGACGCTGCGGCCCGCCACGCTCGAAGGGTGCGTCGTGCGCGTGGCCGACATGATCGCCTACCTGGGAAAAGACCGAGCCGACGCCTTGGACATCGGCGTGCTGGAAACGCTTGAGGGCTTCGACACCCGCCGCATCGGGCGCGACAACGCACGCATCATCAACAACCTGACGGTCGACATCGTGAACGCCAGCTACGGGCACGACGTCATCGACATGAGCGAGGAGACGTTCGCCGACCTGAAGGTGGCCAAGCGCCAGAACTACGAGCGCATCTACGACAACGAGGGCTGGCGCGCGGGCAGCGGCAACGTGGTGGGCGAGATGTTCGAGCGCCTGTACGACCGCCTGCTTAGCGACCTTGCCGCCGGGCGCGAGGACTCGCCCATCTTCACGCATCACGCGCGCTACCTGGAGCGAAAGTCGCGCAGCATTTCGGCGGAAACGTACCTGGCCGAAACCGAACCGAATCAAGTGGTGGTAGACTATATGGCTTCCATGACCGACCGGTACTTCATGGCGCTGTGGCGCCATCTGTTCCCGGAAGATGACCATGATGTGATCGCGCGGGGCTACTGCGCCGATTTGGAGGAGTAACATGAAGTTCGTCATCGCGTCCGACCTGCACGGATGCGCACCCGCCGTCGCCGCTTTGGCAAAACGGATCGAAGAGGAGAACCCCGACCGCATCGTGCTGTTGGGCGACCTTCTGTACCACGGCCCGCGCAACGACCTGCCCGAGGGATACGACCCCAAAGAGGTGTTCGCCATCCTAAACGGCATGGCGGGGCGCATCATGGCGGTGAGGGGCAACTGCGACGCCGAGGTGGACCAGATGGTGCTCAAGTTCCCCTGCATGGCCGACTTCAGCATCATATCGGCCGACAACCATCTGCTGTACCTGACGCATGGCCACCTTGCGGGGAACAACCCCGACGACCCGCCCGCGCTTGCCAGCGGCAGCGCGTTTCTTTCGGGCCACACGCACATCAAGCGCCTCGAGATGATCGACGACGTGCTCTACGTCAACCCCGGTTCCACGTCCATCCCGAAAGACGGCTGCGCAAGCTACGCCGTCTACGAGGACAACCGCTTCGTGCTGAAGACGCTCAAAGGCGAAGTGCTCCAAGCCGCCGGCTGGATTCCGCAGTTCAAGGTTATCCATTAGGGCGAAGTGCGGGGGACTGCCACAGGGGGCGGACCGGCCCGCGTTTTAAATTGCGTGTCGCGCCCTAAGAGCGCTCCTTTAGACGGGTCGAGCTTTCGCTCGACCCCACGAATTTATGCAGTTAGCTCAATGATCCCTGCAAAGGTAGCCAGCGAGCCACGGCGCACCCAGATAGGCGCAGCATTTGGCTCGACCGCACGAATTTAGGTAGCAAGCAGTAATGCCGCAGACCCCTAATTCATGGGCGCTTCAGATTGATTTTCGTGGGCGCGAGCGAAAGCTCGCGCATCATTCGAGAGCGCCGCTAGGCGCGACACAATTTTGAACCGGCAGGGATACCGCCTCCCGAACCGGTTGCGCGCCGCATTGAAGACACTGTCGCGCCCTTCGGGCGCTCTTTTGGGCGGGCCGAGCTTTCGCTCGACCCCACGAAGTCTTACAGTTAGCTTAGAGTTGCCGCAAAGGTTTTTCGTGGGCGCGAGCGAAAGCTCGCGCATCATTCGAGAGCGCCGCTAGGCGCGACACACTTTTACCTGATCAAGCGCCCAAACGCCGGCATCCCCCTACGACAGCCTCCCGCGCTCGACCGTGTAGGCGACGTCGCAGATGGCCGCCGTTGAGGCGCGGTGGCTCACCAGCACGATGGTGCGCCCGGCGCGGCTCTCGTTAAGCGCGCGCAGCACCGCGGCTTCGTTGAGGCTGTCCAGATTGCTCGTCGGCTCGTCGAGCAGCACGAACGGCGCATCGTGCAGAAACATGCGCGCAAGCCCGATGCGCTGGCGCTCGCCGCCTGAAAGCGTATCGCCCAGCTCCCCCACCGGCGTGTCCAACCCTTGCGGCAAGCGCTCGATGAGCCCCGCAAGCGCCGCCTTTCGGCACGCCTCGTCAAGCTCCCCAGGCGTGGCGTCGGGGCGCGCGAGCAGGATGTTCTCGCCCACCGTGCCCGCGAACAGGTGCGTCTCCTGCGTCATGTAGCCCTCGCACCTGCGCAGGCTCGCCGTCCTCACGCGGCGGATATCCTCGCCCGAGACGCTCACGACCCCGCGCGTGGTGTCCCAGAAGCGCATGAACAGCTTGCACAGCGTCGACTTCCCGCTGCCGCTTCGGCCCGCCAAATGGACGATGGAGCCCGGCGCGATATCGAGGTTCACGTCCTTGAGCACCGGGGTGGCTCCGTACGAGAAATCGACGCGGCGCGCACCGGCCCCGGTGAACGCGCCTAGGTCGCTCCCCTCGTCCACCTCGGGCGTCTGCGGCGTCTCGTCGAGCAGATCGAGCACGCGCGCGCTGCTCGCGAGCGTCTGCTGCAGGGTCGACCCCAGGTTCGCGACCGCGATGACCGGCCCGAACGACGACATGAGCGCGGCGGTCGCCACGAGCGCCGCATCGGGGCCGATCTCACCCGCCAGGCACAGCGCCCCCGAGGCCAGCACCATGCACACGTCGAGCATAAGCACGAGCCCGTTCGTCAGCGACATCGAGCGCGCGGCGCGGCCCTTCAGCGCGCGCTCGGTCGCCGCGAAATCGGCCATGCGCGCGTCCAGCTCGCTTCCGCGGTCGGCGGCGCGGCCGAACTGCAGCGTCTCGCGCAGGCCGCGCAGCCCATCGAGGACGAACGCGTTCATGCCGCCCAACCCATCGCGCAGCGCGCGCCCGTAGCCGCCCGACGCCTTCGACGCCGCCCATGGGACCACCACGCCGATGATCAGGTAGCTGACCAGGGCCAGGGCGGCCAAAGCGGGGCTGAGCGTCGCGATGAAGCCCACCATGCCCGCCGAAACGAGCAGCGCGATGAGCGCCGGGGAGAGCGTGTGCGCGTAGAACACCTCCAGAAGCTCCACGTCGGAGGTGACGAGCGACACCAAGTCGCCCTTGCTGCGGCCCTCGAGCTTCGCGGGCGCCAAGGTGCGCAGCTTGCCGAAGACGCGGTCGCGCACGAGCGCCAGAAGCTTGAACGCCAGGTAGTGGTTGCATATCTGCTCGCCGTAATGCAGCGGCCCGCGCACCACGCCGCAGACGGCGATGAGGAAAAGCGCGACCTCAAAAGCCGGGCCTTGAGGCATACCCGCTGCGCTGACCAGGGCCTGCGTGCCGAACACCGTCAGGAATATGGCCGCGAAGAAACCCGCCACGCCCAGCACCACGGCCACGCACATGACCGGCACGAGCGGGCGCACGAGCGCGACCAGGCGAAGCATGACCGACATATTAGATCGGCGGCGGGGCGCGGGCGCGGCGGCGGGAGCCGGGGCGGGAACGTCGTCGTCGCTCGGCGCGACGAAGCCCTCGCCATCACCGGCACCGCCGCCGGCACCGGAGACGTTCGCCCCCGCCGCAGCCCCCGAGCCCGCACCAGCCACGGCGCGCCGCTCGGCGCCGGCCGCGAAGCGCTCGAGCTCGGCCTGCTGGCCCCACAGGCGCGCATAGACCCCATCGGCGGCGAGCAGCTCGTCATGCGTGCCCGCCTCGGCTACCTTACCCGCGCCGAGCACGTAGATGCGGTCCGCGGCGGCGACCGCCGACAGGCGGTGCGAGATCATGATGACCGTGTGCGTCTTCG
>CAVGWX010000058.1:5602-12765 GCA_963633085.1 Prevotella sp. CAG:279
TGCGGCCGCACAGAATGCCGGCCAGCGTCGACTTCCCGCTTCCCGATTCGCCCACGATGCCCGTGAACGACCCGGCCGGCGCCTTGAAGTCGACGCCCGAAAGCACCGTGCGCTGCCCGTCGTAGGAATACGACACGTCGCGGCACACCACGTCGGCGGCTGCCGGGTCGATCACGCGCGTGCCCTGCGCCGGCTCGGGCGCGTCGAGAATGGCGAACATCTTGTCGGCCACGGCCATGCCGTTCATGGCCGTGTGGAAGAACGACCCGAGCGTGCGCATGGGGATGAAGAAGTCGGCCGAAAGGAAGATGACGGCGAACGCGGCGAAGAACGGCACGTTGCCCGAGGCGTACTGGATGAGCGCCACGATGATGCCCACCGCCGCCCCGCCGTAGGCGAACACGTCCATGATGGTGACCGAGTTCAGCTGCATGGTGAGCAGCTTCATGGTCGCCTGGCGGAACTTCTCGGCCTCGGCGTTCATGCGCTCATGGCGCTCGGCGTCGGCCTGGTAGATCTTCAGCGTGGTCAGGCCCTGCAGGTTTTCCAGGAACGCCCCACCCAAATCGGTGTAGGCGCCCCAGTAGCGCCCCATGACGCGCCGGGCGATCTTCTGCACGGCCATGATGGAGATGGGGATGAGCGGCACGCACACAAGCAGGGCGACGGCGGCCGGCAGGCACAGCGGCGCCAGGCAGCAAAACAGCGTGATCGGCGCCAAAAGCGCGTAGAACAGCTGCGGCAGGTACTGCCCGAAGTAGCTTTCCAGCTGCTCGCAGCCCTCGACGCTCACCTGCACGGCTTCCGAGGTGGCCACCTGCTCGGTGTAGGCCGGCCCCATGCGCACGAGCTTGTCGTACACCGCGCGGCGCACCGTCTGCTTGGCCGCCGTCGCCGCCGAAAGCCCCGCCTTCTGCGCCGCGCTCAAGCACGCGATGCGCACCACGATGGCGACTGCCGCCACGCACGCAAGGCGCAGCTGGCCTGCCGCGTCGGCGGTCCCGTCCATGAGCGCGCCCACGAACAGGCCGATGGCCACCATCACGGCGATGTTCGCCAGAAGCGCAACCCACTGCGCGGCGACGTTGCAGGCGATGTACTTGAAGGCTTGCGGCACCATGGCCGTCAGGCGTTTGCTGAACATGCTTCCCCCGAACCTGGGCCGGTGACGGCGGCGCGGCAAAAGCAGCATCGCGTCACGTGGGCCAGAGGTTTGAAATGCGGTTAACTTCTGGGTGCATGGTAGCATGCGGCGCGCGCGTTTCCCGCAGGAAACCATGAGAAAAAGCACGGTGTTAAATATTACTTATTCGATTCGCAAAGCCCTGAACTGGGGTTATCGCTTCGTATGTCCGAGGCGGTTCATCTCATACAGCAGCGCCAGGCCCTTCAAGGTCAAGTGCTCGTCGGCCACCTCCATGCGCGAGGAAAGCGCGACCATGGCAGGCGCGTCCTCGCCGGTCGCCACCACCTTCGTTCGATATCCCAGCTCGGCCCAAATGGCGTCGATGAGCCCGTCGATGCGCGCCGCCTCGCCGATGACGATGCCCGACTGCATGGCGTCGCGCGTGTTTTTGCCGATCACGCGCTTGGGGGCGCGCAGGTCGATGACCGGCAGCTGCGCCGCCGCATCGGCCACCGCGCGGGCCGCCAGGCGCAGCCCCGGCGCGATGACGCCGCCCTGCACCACGCCGTCCTTGTCGATGACCTCCAGATTGGTGGCGGTGCCGAAATCGACCACCACGAGGGGGAATCCGTAGAGCTCCTTGGCCGCGGCGCAGTCCGCCACGCGGTCGGCGCCCAGCTCGCCCGGGCTCGACAGGTGCAGCTCGAGACCCGTTTTCAGCCCCGGGCCCACCACCGAGGGGCGCTTGCCGGTGAGCGCATGCAGCGCTTCTGTCCACACTCCCGACAAGCTCGGCACCACCGAGGACATGATGGCGTCTTCGACGGCCGCCTCCGGCATGCGCACGCGCAGATACGACGCCACGCACATGAGCGCCTCGTCGGACGTGAGCTGACCGGGCGTGGTGACGCTCCAAGTGGCTTCCAGCTCCCGCCCGCGCGCCAGCCCGAAGTTCGTGGCGGAATTGCCCACGTCGACGGTCAGCACGCAGGGGCGCCCGCCCAGGGGTTTCGCTTCCCTTTTCACCATCGGCACCTAGTTGAACTTGAAGATGCGCTGCGCCACGTGATAGCCCGTGATGCCGATGGCGCGCCCGGCCTTCGTGGGCAGGTTCGTCCCCATGTTCAGCACGCTGCGGCGCACGCGGCGGTACACGTCGGGGTTGTGCTCCTTCAAATACGACCAGATGGCCTCGCGCTCGTCCTCGGCCTCGTCGGTGCCGATCATGCGCAGAAAGATGCTGCAGATGCACATCATCATGGACAGGTAGTTCTCCATGTAGCGCTCCAGGCGCTTCTCGGCCACGCCAGAAGGCAGAGGTACGGCATCGATCATGATGCGCGTGACGCGCAGCTGCTGGTCGATGCGGCTCATCATGACCGATTCGTTGACCGACTGGTCCTCGCGCCCGATGAAGTAGCGGTACATGTCCACGTCCAGGTAGTAGATGCTCTTGACCTGCGGCAGGGGCACGTACACGAAGATGTTGTCCACGTAGAAGGTGTGCTGGGGAAGCTCAAGGCCCATGTCCCGCAGCATCGCGGTCCTATAGATGACCGAATGCATGAGCAGGTACTGGCTCGGCCCGAAGTGCCCCACTTCCGCCCAGGAAAACTCGCGGCCTTCGGGGAACACGTTGCGGTAGTGCATGACGGTGCGCGTGTTCTCGTGCACCTTCTCGTACACGTAGTTGGCGACCACCAAGTCGGTGGGGTTTTCGCGCGCGGCCTGCGAGCGCACATAGGCCATGACGTCCTCCATGGCGCGGCAATCGAGCCAGTCGTCGGAGTCGACCACCTTGAAGTACAGGCCGGTCGCGTTGGCCAGGCCCGTGTTGACCGCCTGGCCGTGCCCGCCGTTTTGCTGATGGACGGCCTTGATGATGCCCGGGTGGCGCGCCTGCCACTCGTCGGCCTTTTCCGCCGTGTTGTCCTTCACCGACCCATCGTCGACGATGATGATCTCGATGTCGTCGAGGCCGGATTCCCCGCCGCAAGCCAGCAGCGATTCTATGCATTTGTCCATGTATTCCGCGGAGTTGTAGCACGGAATGGCGAACGAGATGATTTTCATGCGTGTCCTTCCAGGCGGTCGCGCGCCCCGGCGTCTGCACGACGCTTGCGGGCGCGGCCCGCCGCTTATGCGCGATGGCAGCCATTTTACCGGCAAGAGGGCCTTCAAGCTGCGCTATCATCGACCCTGCGGATAAAATCCAAGCGGGAACGCCAAGCCGCACCGCGCAAGCGCGCAGCGCGGCTCCACCGCCGGCGGGGCCGAAGGGGGCCCGCGCCGAGACACGGAAGGAAGCTAACATGAGCTCGTTTTTGGAATCCATGCTTGAGCGCGCCGCGGCCGACAAGCAGACCATCGTCCTGCCCGAAGGCGACGACCCGCGCACGCTCGAGGCGGCCGAGACCATCCTGGCCAAAGGGGTGGCCAACCTCATCATCTTAGGCGACGTCGCGGCCATCAAGGCCTCGGGGCGCAACCTCGAAGGAGCCGAACTGATCGACCCGGCAACGTCGGATTTGGCCGAGGAGTTCGCCGGCGTGCTCTATGAGCTGCGCAAGCACAAGGGCATGACGCCCGAGCAGGCGGCGGAAAAGGTGCGTGACGTGCTGTTCTTCGGCGTGCTGATGGTGAAAACCGGCCGCGCCGACGGCATGGTGTCCGGCGCCTGCCACGCAACCGGCGACGTGCTGCGCCCGAGCCTGCAGATCTTGAAGACCGCCCCGGGCGTGAAGCTCGTGAGCAGCTTCTTCATCATGGTGGTGCCCAACTGCGAATACGGCCAGAACGGCACCTTCCTGTTCAGCGACTGCGGCCTGGAAATCCAGCCCGACGCCGAAAAGCTCGCCCACATCGCGGTCAACTCCGCGAAGTCGTGGAAGACGCTCATCGGCACCGAACCGGTGGTGGCCATGATGTCGCACTCCACCTACGGATCGGCGAAGAACGCCGACGCGGGCAAGGTCGTCGAAGCGGCCAAGATCGCCCGCGAGCTGGCACCGGAGCTGGCGCTCGACGGCGAGCTGCAGGCCGACGCCGCCATCGTGCCGGCCGTCGGGGCTGCCAAGGCGCCCGAAAGCAAGGTGGCGGGGCACGCGAACTGCCTGATCTTCCCCGACCTGGACGCCGGCAACATCGGCTACAAGCTGGTGCAGCGCCTGGCTCACGCCGAGGCGTACGGCCCGGTGACCCAAGGCATCGCCGCCCCGGTGAACGACCTGTCGCGCGGCTGCACGGCCCACGACATCGTCGGCGTGATCGCCATCACCTGCGTGCAGGCGCAGGCGAAGAAGGCCGAATCGTAAGGCGAGCAACTCCGATCTGGCAAAAAGCAGCAAGAATGTGTCGCATCCCTCGGATGCTCTCGATAAAGGGGCGAGCTGTCGCTCGCACCTACATAGTTTTTGCAGATGGGATTACCCTTCCATGAGAAATTCGTGGGGTCGAGCGAAAGCTCGGCCCTTAATCGAGAGCACCATTAGGCGCGACACAAAATCCAAAGCGGTGGGGTCACCCCCCCGGGCCGCATTCATCCCGCATTAAAAACACCGGCGCACCCTTCGGGTGCTTCCTAGTACGGTGCGAGCTGTCGCTCGCACCCACAAAAAACCTGATGGAAGCGGGAACCTAACAAGAATTCGTGGGGTCGAGCGAAAGCTCGACCCATATTCGAGAGCGCTCGAAGAGCGCGACGCAAATTTCAAAACCGGAGCGCCGCCGGCCGGCAAGCACCAATCCCCCGCCTCGGCGCGTCCTTCGCCCGGCGCCCTATCGCTCGCCCGTCAGCTGATCGTGCACGATCTCGTAGGTGTCGCGCGCGATCATGTATTCCTCGTTCGTGGGGATGATGATGATCTGCACCGAGGAATCGTCGGTGGAGATGATGCGCTCGAACCCGCGCTGGCGGTTCTTCTCCTCGTCCAGCACGATGCCGAGCGGCTGCAGGCCCGTGAAGATCATGCGGCGCATCTTCTCGCAGTTCTCGCCCACGCCCGCCGTCAGCACGATGGCGTCCACGCCGCCCATGACGGCGATGTACTGCCCGATGTACTTCTTCACGGAATTCGAGAACATGTCGTAGGCCAGCATCGCGCGCTCGTCGCCCGCCTCGGAGGCGGCGCGCACGCTGCGAAGGTCGTTGGAGACGCCAGAGATGCCCAGCAGGCCCGACTGCTTGTTCATGAGGTTGTTCATCTCGGCAGCGCTGAGGTTTTCGTGCTCCATCACGAACGGCACGATGGCCGGGTCGATCGCGCCGCAGCGCGTGCCCATCATCAAGCCGTCGAGCGGGGTGAGTCCCATCGACGTGTCCACCGCCACGCCGTGGTCGATGGCGCTCGCCGAGCAGCCGTTGCCCAGGTGCAGCGTGATCAGCTTCAAGTCCTCGATCGGCTCGTCGAGCACCGCGGCCGCGCGCTCGGAGATGTAGCGATGCGAGGTGCCGTGCGCGCCGTACTTGCGGATGGCGTACTTCTCGAACAGCTCGTAAGGCAGCGGGTACATGTAGGCCTTCGGCGGCAGCGTCTGGAAGAACGACGTGTCGAACACGGCCACCATCGGAACGTGCGGCATGTGCTTCTGGCAGGCGCGGATGCCCATGAGCGCGGCGCCGTTGTGCAGCGGGGCGAGCTCGGCCAGCTCGTCGATCTTGGCGATGACGTCGTCGTCGATCAAAACCGACCGGTCGAAGTACTTGCCGCCCTGCACGATGCGGTGCCCCACCGCATCGATTTCCGCCAGCGACGATACGGCCTTGTCCGGACCGGAAACAAGCGACTCCAGCACCAGCGCCATCGCATCATCGTGGTCGGCCATCTTCGCGTCGATGACCACCTCGTTGTCGTCGAGGCCGTGCTTGTGGAACGCCTCGGCGCTGCCGACGCGCTCGCAGATGCCCTTGGCCAGGAGATGATGCGTTTCAACGTTGATGAGCTGGTACTTCAGCGACGAAGAACCCGCATTGATAACCAGTACGTTCAACAGCCGCCTCCTTTTGAGATGAATTCCCTATCGCTGCACTATTCTAACCGGTCAGCTGCCCTGATGTGTCCAGCACGGCTCCGGTTTCGGCAAGCGGCCAAATTACGAAAGCGTGCTGTCGCGCTCGTCGTCGTCGACCTCGCCGGAAAGCTGTCCCATCAGCACGTCGCGCGTCTGCACCGCATCGTCGATCTTCGAGCGCAGGCCGCGGATGAGCTCCACCCCGCGCATGTACTGCGTCAGCGAATCCTCCAGCTCAAGGGTGTTGCTCTCCATCTTCGCCACGATGCCCTCGAGCTCGGCGGCTCCCTCGCGAAACGTCAGCTCCTCGACGGGCCTTGCTTCTTGCGTATCGCTCATTTGGCGTCTTCCTTCCATTCGACAACATCGGTTCGAACCTTGCGCGCGCCGGCCACGGTGCAGTCGATCACACCGTCGGAAACCATCACCTCAAGGGCATCCCCCGCCCCAACGGAGTCGATCTCGCTCACCACATGACCCGAACCATCCCGGGCGACCGCGTAGCCGCGCGCGACGACACCGAGCGGGGAAAGCGCCTCGAGGGTTTTGGCGAGCACGGAAAGCTCGTTGGAGAAACGGTCGGTCATGCGCGAGGCGGACATGCCCAGGCGCTGCTCGGCGGCGCGAAGGCGCGCGCGATCGGCCTCGCCGGCGGCCTCGAGCGCGCGGGTGAAGCGCACGGCCAGCGCATCGAGGGCGGCGCGGCGGCGATCGAGGGAGGCGGGAAACGCGCGTTCCAGCCGATCGGCGGCGATGTCGACCTGCTGGGCGGGGCCTGCGAGCAGGGCGGTCGGGTCGGTGAGCACGGGGCGCGAGGCAAGGTGATCAACCTGCATGCGGCAGCGCTCGATCTGCCGGCAAAGCGAGGAGTTCAGCGCGTCAAGCCGCGCGTCGAACAGGGCGTCGAGGCTCTCGCGCGAGGGGCTCACCTTTTCCGCGGCGGCCGTGGGGGTGGAGGCGCGCACGTCGGCGACCATGTCGGCGATGGACGTGTCCGGCTCATGCCCGATGCCGGTGACCACCGGGA
>CAVGWX010000059.1:0-12744 GCA_963633085.1 Prevotella sp. CAG:279
ACGAGGATTATCAGCTCGTGGGGGACAAGGTGCTCTCCTTCGATGATCGCGTCGTGGCGCGCGAGGAGCTTGAGCGCGCGTTTTCCGAATGCGGGGAAGAGAACTAACCCATGCGTTTCACGATAGACCAGATCGCTCAGGCGACGGGCGGCGCTGTCGTTGTCGCGCCTGTTCACGGGAAGACCGAATCGACAAGCCTGACGTGGGATTCCCGCGCCGTCGCTCCCCGTGCGCTCTACGTGGCCCTGCCGGGCGAGCGCGTCGACGGGCACGATTTCGCCGCCGGCGCGGTAGAGTCCGGCGCGGTGTGCGTGCTCGCCTCAAAACCGCTTGCCGAGGCCGACCTCGTCCGCATTCGCGCGGCGGGCGCGGGCGTGGTCCAGGTGAGCGACAGCGCCGCCGCCGTCACCGAGCTGGCGCGCGCTTGGCGCGGCAAGCTTTCCGGGCGCGTGGTGGGCATCACGGGTTCCACCGGCAAGACCACCACGAAGAACCTCGTGCGCGACGTGCTCATCGGCGCCGGCAGCGTCGCCGCCACCAAGGGCAACCAGAACAACGAGCTCGGCGTGCCGGCAACCGTGCTCGCCGCCGATGCCGAAACGTCGTTCTCGGTGGTCGAGATGGGCATGCGCGGCCTGCATCAAATCGAGTCGCTGTGCGAGTTCGTCAAGCCCGAGTGGGGCCTTATCACCAATGTGGGCGACTGCCACATCGAGCTTTTAGGGAGCCGCGAGAACATCGCGCGGGCAAAAGCCGAGCTTATCGGCGCTCTTCCGGCCGCAGGCATCGCGTTTCTGAACGCCGCCTGCGACCTGACGCCGTTCATGCGCGAAGTCGCGAAGCTTGAGGAGCGCGGCGTCGCCTGCGTGCTGTTCGACGGCTCGTCTGATGCCGACGCGCGTCGCGCCTCGCTTTCCGAGCAGGATCGCTTTGCCCCTGCCGTCTGGGCGCGCGACGTGGCGCTCGATGACGAGGGCCGCCCGACGTTTACGCTGTGCTACGCCAATTTCCCGAAGCAGGGCGCAGGCTGCATCGAGTGCGCTCTGGACCTGCGCGGCATCCACAACGTCTCGAACGCCTGCTCGGCTGCGGCCGTCGGCTTGGCAGCGGGCATGGAGCCTGCCGCGATCGCGGGCGCCCTGGCCGCCTCCCGCGCGGAAAGCGGCCGCCAGGAGGTGCTGGCTGCGCGCGGGGGGTTCACCGTCATCAACGATGCCTACAACGCCAACCCCGACTCCATGCGCGCGTCGCTGTCGACGTTTTCGGCGCTTGCGGTGCCGGGTCGGCGCATCGCCTGCTTGGGAGACATGGGCGAGCTGGGAAGCTTCGCCGCTGGCCTGCATGCCGAAGTCGGCGCGTTCGCGGCGACTTCAGGGCTCGACGAGCTCATCTGCGTCGGCGAGCTTTCGCGCGCGATGGCCGACGCCGCCTGCGCGGCGGGGATGGACGAGGCCTGCGTGCATCGCGTGCCCGATGGCGCCAGCGCGCTGCAAATGCTGAAGGAAACGCTGTCGGCCGGGGATGCGGTGCTGGTGAAGGCATCGCGCTTCATGGGCCTCGACGGCGTGGTGAAGGGGTTGGTTGACTAACATGCTGCACGTTTTCGAATCGTATCCGACGTTCCTGGTGTTTCTTTCCATCGTGGTCGCCATCGTGGCGACCATGGTGATGATGCCCGCCTGGATCAAGTTCCTCAAAGGCAGCCATATCGGGCAGCAGGTTCGCGCCGACGGCCCCGAAAGCCACCTGGTCAAACAGGGTACGCCTACCATGGGCGGCGTCATCATGCTCATCGCCGTCATCGTGACGGTCTTTTTGGTGGGCCATGCGACGGTGGAGATGTTCGCGCTCGTCATCGCGACCATCCTCACCGGCTGCCTCGGCCTTATCGACGACGCGGAGAAGGTCGTCAAGGAACGCTCTTTGGGCTTGACGCCGAAGGCGAAGCTCGTCGGCCAGTTCCTCATCGCAACGGTGTTCGGTTTGGTGGCCGTAAACGTCGTGGGCATCGAGCCGACGGTCGAGCTTCCGTTCATCTACACCTTCGACCTCGGCATCCTTGAAACCGACATCGCCGGCGTTTCCGTGCCGTGGCTCTACATCCTGTTCGTGGACATCCTGCTCATGGGGCTGTGCAACGCCGTGAACCTCACCGACGGCCTCGATGGGCTGGCGGCCGGCACCGTCATGATCGTCATGATCGTCATGGCGGCCATCGCGTACCGCTCCGATATGCTCGATTCCGCCATCTTCGCCGCCGCGCTCGCCGGTGCCTGCGTCGGCTTTCTGTGGTTCAACTCCTTCCCGGCCGACATCTTCATGGGCGACACGGGCTCCCTTGCGCTGGGCATGGCGCTCGGCTGCCTGTCGGTGCTCACGAAATGCGAGTTCGTCGTGCTCGTCGTGGGCGGCCTGTTCGTCGCCGAGGCGCTTTCGGTCATGATCCAGGTGTTCTACTACAAGAAGACGCACAAGCGCGTGTTTTTGATGGCCCCGCTGCATCATCATTTCGAGAAGAAGGGCTGGAGCGAGACGAAGGTCGTCGTGCGCTTCTGGATCGTGTCCGGCGTGCTGGCGGCGCTGGGTTTCGCAACGTATTTTGCTGAGAGTTTGCTGGTGGTGTCTTAAATGGGGAATGCTGAAATGATCGAGGGCAGGAAGCTCTCGCCGTCAAACCTGGGTCGCGTCCTGGTGCTCGGGCTGGGCAAGTCGGGGCACGACAGCGTCGATTATCTCATGGCGCAGCCTGCCGGGCGCACCGATGGCGTCTACGTGTTCGGCGGAAGCGTGGCCGCGTCCGATGATTTCGCATCCCGCGCCGCTTCGGCGGGCGTCGAGGTGGTATACGGCGAAGGTGCCGTCGCAAAACTCGCGTTAAAGGCCGGCGGTCGTTTCGATCTGTGCATCGCCAGCCCCGGCATATCCGAGTTTTCCGATCTCTACCAGGCGGCGGCCGGTGTGAGCGACGAGGTCATCAGCGAGGTCGAGTTCGCCTGGCGCGAAAGCGCGCAGGACAGCCGCTGGGTCGCCATCACGGGCACCAACGGCAAGACGACCACGACGGCCCTTGCCGCATTCTTGCTCAAGGAGGCCGGGATGCGCGCCTCTGCCGTCGGCAACATCGGAGACACCTGCATCAGCGCCGTGGGCGCGGGGGCAACCGACGTCTACGTGGCCGAGGTCTCCTCCTATCAGCTGGCATCGACGAAGCGCTTCGCGCCCAACGTCGCCGTGCTGCTCAACATCACGCCCGACCACCTGCACTGGCACCATACGCTAGAGAACTACCGCGACGCCAAGCTCAAGGTGCTCGCGAACCTGAGCAGCCAGCCCGGGTCGGTCGCCGTTCTCGACGCCACGAACGACGTGGTGCGCGCGCAGGTGCGCGAGCTTGCCGCGCAAGGGGAGGATCGCGGGTTCGCCTACGTGCCCATGGGCACGGTCGACGGCCTGGGCGGCGACATGCGCGCCCGATGCGGCAGCGAGAGCGCCGCGTTTCTCGACGAGGCGGGCATGCTGCGCGTGGCGCTCGCGGGCCGCGACTGCAACCTCGGCCCCGCCGAGGGGCTGCGCATCAAAGGCGAGCACAACGCGGGCAACGCCCTGGCCGCCGCCGCGGCCGCGATCGCCCTAGGGGCCGCTCCTGCCGACGTTGCCGCCGCGCTTCCGAAGTTCTCCCCGCTCGAGCACCGGATCGAGCCCTGCGGCACCGTCGCCGGCGTTTCCTGCTACAACGATTCGAAGGCGACCAACGTCGACGCGACGCTCAAGGCGCTCGCGGCGTTTCCGCGCACCCGCCCGCTCGTCCTGCTCGGCGGCGACGACAAGGGAACCGACCTTGCCCCGCTCGTCGCGGCGGCGCATGCGCACACGCGCCTGGTCGTGTGCTTCGGCGACGCGCGCGAACGCTTCTCCGCCGCCTTCGACAAGGCGTCCGCAAGCGCTCCGGCCGGCTTTGCGAAACTTGAGGCGGAACATCTCGCAGACGCCCTTGACGTCGCGCTTTCCCAGGCCAAGCCAGGAGAGGTGGTCCTGCTTTCCCCGGCGTGCGCATCCTTTGACGAGTTCCATTCGTTTGAAGAGCGCGGGGAAGTTTTCAAGAAGCTCGTGGCCGAGCGCGCTGCGAAGCTCGGCGCTTAAAGGCGCATCCGTATGCCCCGTTTTGTCTCGAATGCCTCCCGCGAGGCGTCGTCGCTGCAATGGATCCAGGTCGTGCTGATCCTCGCCGCTGCGGCGCTGACCCTCATCGGGTTCGTCATGATCTATTCGTCCTCTCAGGTCTCCATCCTCTCCGATGCGGCCTCAACAGGAGAGCTCGATAGCGCAAACGCCGCAGAGTACCTGTTCGACCAGATCAAGTATTGCGTCCTCGGCGTGATCGGGGCGTTTCTGATATGGAAGTTCATCTCGCCCGACATCTGGAAGGGCTGGCTGGTGTGGCTCATCTACGGCATCAGCCTGGTTCTCCTCATCATGACGGCCGTGTCGGGAACCTCGGCGCTCGGTGCGCAGCGCTGGCTTGCCATCGGCTCGTTCTCGCTGCAGCCCTCGGAATTCGCGAAGGTCGCGTTCGTGCTGCTGGCTGCTCGCATCCTCGATGACGCGAAGGACGGCATGCTCGACTCGAGGCAGCTTATCGCCAGCCTGCTTGTGATTCTCGTTCCGCTCGCCCTGCTCTACAAAACGCAGTCCGACTTGGGCACCACCGCGATCATCCTCATCGGCTGCCTTGCCGTCATGTGGCTCGGCGGCGTTCCGGGCAAGTTCATCGGCTACATCATCGCCGCCCTTGCCGTCTTCGCCCTCATCGCCATCTTCGGCACCGGTTACCGCACCGACCGTCTGGTGGTTTACGATCCTTGGAACGACGGTGATGGCGGCTATGGCGACGGGTATCAGACCATCCATTCCTTCTATGCGTTCGCACAGGGCGGCCTGTTCGGCGTCGGTTTGGGCAACTCCCGCGAAAAGTTCGACTACCTTCCGGAGGCCGAGACCGACTTCGTGTTCTCCATCATCGGGGAGGAACTCGGCATGGTCGGCGCGCTTGCCGTCATCGCCCTGTTCGTCGTCATCTTGGTCTGCGGGCTGCTCATCGCCCGCCGCGCCGCCACGCCGCTTTCGGCGACCATCGCGGGAAGCTTGACCGTGATGATCGTTTTCCAGGCGTTTCTGAACATCGGCTGCGTTATCGGGCTGGTTCCCACCACGGGCAAGCCCCTGCCGTTCGTGTCCTCGGGCGGCTCGTCGCTTATCGCCACGCTCATGATGGTGGGGCTGATCCTCTCCGTTGCCAAGCACGCCGACGTCCCCGACATCTACGAACGTCGCAGAGCGGACTTGCGGGTCGTGCGCGCCCTCGACGAGGCCGACTTCGACGGCGGCAGGCCGGACCGGTCGCCGCGGTCCTCTTCGGGCCGGCCAGCGCCGGCGCGCCAAGGGGGCCTCTCGCGCGAACGCCGCGCTCCGCATTCGTCAAGGAGGTAGATTTCCATGCGCATCGTCTTATCCGGCGGAGGCACCGCCGGGCACATCAATCCGGCGCTCGCGCTTGCCGAGGCGCTTGCGGCGCGCGGCCATGAGGTGCTGTACGCGGGCACGCCGACAGGTGTCGAGGCGCGGCTGGTGAAGCAGGCCGGCATTCCGTTCACCGCTTTCGAGGCTGCCGGTTTCAACCGCAACCACCCGTCAACCCTGCCCAAGGCCATCATGAAGATCCAGCGTTCCACCAAGCTCGCGCGCGCATGGTTCGATGAGATCAAGCCCGACTGCGTGGTCGGCTTCGGCGGCTACGTGTGCATACCCGTCGCCCGCGCCGCCGAGCAGCGAGGCATCCCGGTCGTGGTCCATGAGCAGAACTCCGTCATGGGCATGGCGAACAGGTATCTGGCGCGCAAGGCGAAGGCCGTGTGCCTGACCTATGCGCATGCAGGCGAGGCGATCTCGCGCAAGGACGCCATCGTCGTGACGGGCAACCCCGTCCGCTCAAGCGTCTTTGCGGCAACGCGCGGTGAGGGCCGCGCCGCCTTCGGCATCCCCGAGGACGCTCGCATGCTGCTGGTTACGGGCGGAAGCCTCGGCGCGCGCCATCTCAACGAGGCCATCGCCTCTCGCAAGGACCTGCTGCTGGGCTATCCCGATCTGCATATCGTGCACGTCACCGGCCCGAAGGAGATCGACGCCGTCGCCGAAAAGCTCGCGCTTACGCCCGCCGAGCAAAAGCGCTGGCACCTGTTCGGCTACACCGACCAGATGGGTTTGGCCATGGCCGCCACCGACGCGATCGTCAGCCGCGCCGGCGCCACATCGCTGGCGGAGATCTCCGCGCGGCACATCCCCGCGCTGCTCGTGCCGTTCCCGTTCGCCACCGAGGACCATCAGACGATGAACGCTCGGGCGTGCGTCGAGGCGGGCGCGGCCTTTCTCGTCGCCGACGCCGATGTGGAAGGGCGGCAGTTCACGCAGTATCTCCAAACGCTCATCGAGGATGCGGACGTGCGCGCCTCGATGGCGAGGGCCGCGGCGGCGCAGAAGACGCGCGATGCGGCGGGCCTGCTCGCTGATGTAGTCATTGCGGCCGCCGGCCGCACGCCGGCGGTTTAGGGTAAACTGAAGCGGTTTGAGCATGGCGCCTTTGGGCGCCAAGGGCATCTGCCGGCAGCTGTTGCCGGCCATGGCATCGAAGAAGTCCAGGGGGCTTACCACATGACGGAAGAACGCATCAAGAAGGTGCATTTCATCGGCGTCGGCGGAGTCGGCATGAGCGGCATCGCGCGCGTCGCCTTCGATCAGGGCATGGAGGTTTCCGGCTCCGATATCAAGGACAGCCGCTACACGAAGCAGCTCAGGGAAGCGGGCATCACGGTGCATATCGGCCAGAGCGCCGACAACATCCCCGATGGCGACCCTGTCATCGTCGTGTCCACGGCCATCCTCGACAACAACCCCGAGCTGGCCGAGGCGCGACGGCGCGGCCTTGAGATCTGGCATCGCGCGAAGATGCTCGCGCACCTCGGCATCGGCCTGGACACGCTGGCGGTCGCCGGCACGCACGGCAAGACCACCACGTCCTCCATGCTCGCCAGCGTGCTCGACGGGATCGGCGAGGACCCGACGTTTTTGATCGGCGGCATCGTGCGCGCCTACGGGACGAACGCGCATTCGGGCGCCGGCCGCTATTACGTGGTGGAGGCCGACGAGTCGGACAAGTCGTTCACGTACCTGTCCCCGAAGGCGGTGCTCATCACCAACATCGAGGCGGACCACCTCGATCACTACAAGGACCTTGCGGAAATCTACGACAAGTTTTCCGACTTCATGGGGCTCGTTCCCGAAGACGGGTCCATCGTCGCCTGCGCCGAGGACGAAAAGCTCGTCGAGCTCGCGCAAGGTGCGGGCAGCCATCTGGTCACCTACGGGTTTTCCGACCGCGCCGACGTGCGTATCGCCTCCTATGAGCCGCACGGCGTGGGGAGCCGCTTTTCCGTGGTGCTGCCCGACGGGCGCATCATCGAGGCGGGCGTGAAGCAGAACCCCGGCCGCCATAACGTGCTCAACGCCACGGGCGTCATCGCGCTTTTGTGGTCGCTTGGCTACGACCCGCAGAAGGTCGCCGACGTGCTCGCCGAATTCGCCGGCGTGCGCCGCAGGTTCGACCTGGTCGGCGAGGTCGACGGCGTCACCGTGGTCGACGACTACGCGCATCATCCGACGGAAATCGCCGCCACCATCAAGGCCGCGGCGAGCCTTGGGTATCGCCATGTGCACGTGCTGTTCCAGCCGCACCGCTACTCGCGCGCGAAGCTGTTCACGCATGTGCTCCATGACGAGTTCTCCGAGGCCTTCGACGCCGCCGATTCCGTCACCTTCATGGACGTCTATCCCGCCGGGGAGGCTCCCGTGCCGGGCGTGTCGGGCAAGACGTTCCTCAACGTCGTGCTCGAGCACGAAGGCCACCCGCAGGCCGATTTCGTCGCCCATCGCGTCGACGTGGTCCCGCACCTGATGAGCAAGCTCCAAAGCGGCGATATGGTCATCACCATGGGCGCCGGGGACGTCACCGCCATGGGCCCTCAGATCATCGACGCGCTGCTCGCGCGCAGGGCGTAAAGCGCGGTGCACCATGGCCGCCCGTCATGCCACATGCCCCCTGGAAGCGCTGCTCGTCGACCGAACGTTCGACGCCGACGTCTACCCTGACGAACCCATGAGCCGCCATACCATGTACCGCATCGGCGGCCCGGCGCGCTTCTACGTGAAGGTCGCGACCGTCGGCGCGCTCAAGCGCCTGGTGGAGGCGTGCGCCGACTCCGACGTGGCATGGGTCGCCTCGGGGCGGGGGAGCAACCTGTTGGTGGCCGACGAGGGCTTTGACGGCGTGGTCGTCTCGCTCGGGCGCGACTTTCGCGCCATGCGCTTCGACGAGGGCACGTCGCGCTTCTGCGTCGGGGCGGGGGTGCCGCTGTCTTCGGTCGTGCAGGAGGCGTTCCGCCGCTCGCTTTCGGGCCTCGAATTCGCGGTGGGCACCCCGGGGACGGTCGGCGGCGCCGTGCGCATGAACGCGGGCACGCGCGAGGAGGGCATCGGGTCGCGGGTCGCGTCGGTGACGACGCTGCGCCCGGGCGAGGGCCTTCGCCGCCGCGACGGCGCCGACATCTCCTGGGGATACCGGACAAGCTCGCTGGCGCCCGATGAGGTGGTCGTGGAGTGCGAGCTTTCGGTCGAGCCTGCCGATCCCTATCTGCTGCGCGGTAAGATGGAGGCGTCGCACACGCGCCGGAAGAAGACGCAGCCGCTCGCGCTTCCCTCGTGCGGCAGCGTTTTCAAAAATCCCGAGGGCGCCTCGGCCGGCCAGCTCATCGAGGCGGTTGGCTTGAAGGGCACGCGGCTGGGCGGCGCGCAGATCTCCGAGGTGCACGCGAATTTCATCGTGAACACGGGAGGCGCCACGGCGCATGACGTGGTCGCCCTTATCAATCTTGCAAGGTCGAAGGTATACGAGGCGTATGGCATCGAATTACAACCGGAAGTCCGCTTCATCGGGTTCGCGTAGGCCGCCCGCCGGCAGGCCTTCGCGCAGCCCCTCAGCCCGTCCCGCCCGCAGTGCAGCCGCAGGCTCGTCGCGGCTTCAGTCGGTGCGCGTCGGGGACCTCTCGCAGGCATCCCGCGCCAACCGCGCCCAGCAAACCTACCAGCGTTACCTGCTCAGGCTCGCCGCCGTTGCAGGCATCCTCGTCGCCTTCGCCGTCACGGCCCTGATCGTCTACAACTCGCCTGCCTTCACGATCGAAAGCGTGTCGGTGAAAGGCGTGGAGCACCTGACGGCCTCCGACATGCAGCAGCTCGCCGCGGTGGATTCGGGCACCACGTTGCTGCGCGTGGATGCCGCGACCATCAAGGACAATCTGAGAAAGGATGCCTGGGTGGCCGACGTGAAGGTCAACCGCGTCTTCCCCTCAACCTTGGAGATCGTCGTCACCGAGCGCACGATCGCGGCCGTGGTCGAGGTGCCCTCCGAAAGCGCGAAGACGACGACGTCGTGGGCGATAGCCTCCGACGGCATGTGGCTCATGCCCATTCCCGACAAGGATTCCGAAGCGGGGCAGCGCACGAGCCAAAAGGTCTACGAGGACGCCGAGTCCGTGCTGCGCATCACCGACGTGCCTTACGGAACGAAACCCCAGATCGGCTCGTATTGCTCGGACGCGAACGTCAACAACGCCCTTGCCATCGTCGCCGGCATGACCACCGAACTCGCCGATCGCATATCCTCGGTCAAGGCGACCGAGACCGAATCGACCACGCTCACCATCACCAACGGCCCGGACATCGTCTTCGGCACGGCGGACAACATCCGCGAGAAGGAACGCGTGTGCCTGGAGATCATGAAGGAGCATCCCGACGGGGTCACCTATATAAACGTGCGCACGCCCGACCGCCCCACCTGGCGTTCCGTATAGGGTTCGCGCAGACCAGGTGCCCATGCGATGAGGGGCTAGGCGGTGAACATTGTGCGTGCACGGTTGCATTGCCCATGTCGTCGTGTACAATAATCCAGGTATTTTTGTCTAGTACGAGCAAACCGGAGCTCATAAACGGAGCAGGTGTGGAGGATACGATGCCAAATATTTCAGGTGAGCATCTGGCGGTCATCAAGGTCGTGGGTGTCGGCGGCGGCGGAACGAATGCCGTCAACCGCATGGTCGAGGCAGGCGTGAAGGGCGTTGAGTTCATCGCCGTGAACACCGACCATCAGGCCCTGTTGATGTCGGATGCGGACAAAACCATCCACATCGGCGAAGAGCTGACGCGCGGCCTGGGCGCCGGCGCGAACCCCGAGGTCGGCTGTCAGGCCGCCGAGGAGTCCCGCGCGGAAATCCGCGAGGCTCTCTCCGAGGCCGACATGGTCTTCGTGACCGCCGGCGAAGGCGGCGGCACCGGCACGGGCGCCGCCCCCATCATCGCCGAGATCGCCCGCGAGGAAATCGGCGCGCTGACCGTCGGCATCGTCACGAAGCCGTTCTCCTTCGAAGGCCGCACGCGCCGCAACCAGGCCGAGCAGGGCATCGACCTGCTCTCCCAGAAGGTCGACACGCTCATCGTCATCCCCAACGATCGTCTGCTCGAGATCGTCGACAAGAAGACGAGCATGCTCGACGCGTTCCGCATCGCCGACGACACGTTGCGCCAGGGCATCCAGGGCGTGACCGACCTGATCACCATCCCGGGCCTCATCAACCTCGACTTCGCCGACATCCGCACCGTCATGAAGGATGCGGGCACGGCCATGATGGGCATCGGCATCTCCTCCGGGGAAAACCGTGCGCTCGACGCCGCGCAGCAGGCCACCAACTCGGCGCTGCTCGAGGCCTCCATCGCCGGCGCCTCGCGCGTCCTTTTCTCCATCGCCGGCGGACCGGATTTGACGCTCACCGAGGTCGACGAGGCCGCCCGCACCGTCGAGGCCTGCGCCGACGAGAACGCCAACATCATCTACGGCCAGATCATCGACGAGGGCATGGGCGACAGCGTGCGCATCACGGTCATCGCCACGGGATTCAAGGTCAATTCTCCTCAGCAGTCCTCCATGGACTTCTCCCGCAAGGACCTGTTCGCGTCGACGTCTTCCGACTCGTCCTCGGTTTCCTCCGCGCCGGCGCAGCAGTCGACGTACTCGACGCTCAGCGGAACGTCTGGGCGCTTCGCGGACGAGGACTACATCCCCGATTTCCTGAAGCGTCAGCGCTAAGGGCGCCGCGTGGCTTGCGCGACGCAAAATCTACCGCTACCGCATCTCGACGCGCGCCGCATGGGCGCGCGTCGCGTTTCGGTGCTCACCGACGAGGACCTTTTTGAGGCCACGGGCGTCCGTGCCGCCTTCACCTCCCGAGACGGGGGAGTGAGCGAGGGGGCTTACGCCTCGTTGAACCTCGGGACGCATGTGGCCGACGACCTCGACGCCGTCATGCGCAACCGCCAGCTGCTCATGGAGTCGCTCGGCGGCGCTGGCGTGCCCCTGCTCGTGCCCAACCAGGTGCACGGGTCTGTCGTCGTGAACGTCGACGAGGCCTCGGCGAGCCATCTCCTAAATTGCCAGCAGCGCGCGCAGGCCGGCGCCGACGCGCTCGTCGTTTCGGTGAGCGACGTCGCGGCGCTTCTGTGCTTCGCGGACTGCACGCCCGTCATCATCGTTTCCCCGACCGGACGTTTCGCCGTGTGCCATGCGGGATGGAGGGGGGTGGTGGCCGACGTGGTCCCCGCGGCGATCGAGCAGCTCGCCATCCGAGAAGGCGGCGACGCGCGCGATGCTTACCGCGGCTGCAACGTCTACATCGGGCCGCATATCGCCAGCGAGTGCTTCGAGGTGGGGCCTGAAGTCGTCGATCTCTTCGCGGAAAAGTTCGGCCCGTCCTGCATCGCCGACGACCGTCACATCAGCATGGCGCAGGCCCTGCGCGTGTCATTGACCCGCATGGGCGTCGACGAGCAGCGCATCGTCGACGCCGGGGTGTGCACGATGTGCCATCCCGACGAGTATTATTCCTACCGCGCCTCGGGCGGAACATGCGGCCGCCACGGCGCCATAGCTTTCAGAAAGAGCTGATACCATGTCGTTTTCTACCCGCTATGAAGCAACGAGGGAAGAGCTTGCCCGCATCTGCGCCTCCTGTGGGCGCAACCCGCAGGACGTGAAGGTCATCGCCGTGTCGAAGACGGTCGGCGTCGATGCGGTCGCCCAGGCGGTGGATGCCGGCGCCCACGATTTCGGCGAGAACCGCCCCGATCTGCTCGCGGAAAAGGCCCAGGCCTTCCCCGGGGAATGCTGGCACTTCATCGGCAACATCCAGTCGCGCAAAATCCCCGAGATCGTCGCCCACGCCTCTCTCGTGCATTCGCTGTACCAGGAAAGCCATCTGGCGAAGTTCGAAGCCGCGGCCGCGAAGGCGGGCAAGGTTCAGGACGTTTTGCTGGAAGTGAACGTCTCCGGAGAGCAGAGCAAGTCGGGTCTGGCTCCGGCCGATGTCGCGGACATGCTGGCCGCCGCCTGCGCCTGCGAGCGCCTTCGGGTTCGCGGCCTGATGACGATGGCCCCGCAAGGGGACCTTGCGGTTGCGCGGGAGTGCTTCTGCGGCCTTTCGTCTCTCGCAAAGGAGCTGCGCGCGACCATGGCCGCCGACAAGGCCGCCGCGTTCAGTGAACTTTCTATGGGCATGAGCGAGGACTGGCGCGAAGCCGTTGTCGCAG
>CAVGWX010000060.1:0-12683 GCA_963633085.1 Prevotella sp. CAG:279
AGCCGGCGCTTATGGCTTCGCCGACGCTGTTGTAGTAGTGGCGCATGCCGTTGGAATCGACCGTGTGGGCGACTCCGGTCTCCTCGGCGAGCGCCGCCGCCGGATGCACCACGGCGCAAAGCGTCGCCGCAAGCACGAAGGCGCAGAGCGCAGCAAAGAAGCCGGGCGCATTGCGCCAAACCTCTCTCTTCTCCATGAGGAACCCCCTTCTATTGCATGTTCTGCTTATCCTCGAAGCAAGTCGAAATGCGCGTCTATTCTTGAAGCGGCAAAACCAGCTTTGCCATCATCGGCAGCATAAACGAGCATCCGCATCTTCCTCCACTTTACCAGCAATCTTGCCCCGCGACCCTCGGCGCGTTCTCAAATCACAGTTCGCGAATCTCGCTTGCCTTCACGCTTTCCAGCAAGTCAAGCAGTTCCTGCTTTTTGTGGATATCGAGCTTGGCATACAGACGGCGCATGTGAGTGCGGATGGTGCATCGCCAGCTCGGTCGCTGCGTTGTACCGCGGCTGACGGACGTCGAACGGCAGACCGCCTTCCATGATGGATTTGTGCAAGAACACGTTGATCGCTTCGGTAAGGCTCATGCCCAAGCTGGCGAAAATGGATTCCGCGTCGCTTTTGACATCGGGATTCACGCGCATGTTGATGGTTGCCGTTTTCGCCATGAAAATCACCTCGCAAATTTATGTACATGCAATGTGCAAAATTCACATTGCATTCGCAACAAAGATGCTGATTCAATGTCAAGGAGCGCCGCGCAGAGATCATCGGGGGAGGCGGCGAGCAATCGGTTCGGGCGAGACGTTCCCGCGGCTGGTGCCGGATGCCGGGCCACCAGCGGACAGCCGGGATTCTCACCACTCGCGGTGGCGCGGCGGCGAACAATTGACGCTCCTGTTACTGGCGACCGAGAAGGTGGCGAGAAATCGGCGTTCCTGTAGCGCCGTGCAGGCGGCGAGGCCTCGCCTGGCAAGTTTTGCGAGTTTCCGAATGCCCGTGCACGCAAATGGGCTTCCGATGGCAAGCTATCGGCGTTCCTGTAGCGCGAAACGCGTACGGCGATACAGAAAGTCGGATTGTTTGCCACCAGAACCGGTTTTCGCTGCACGGCGATACAGAAAGTCGAAAAACTTGCCATCGCATCCCCTTCTGCCGACACGACGGTTCGGAAACTCGAAAAACTTGCCAGCCGCCTCTCTTCCTGATTGCCAAGAGGAGAAGGTGTCGCCCGAGCTGAAAAGGTCCCGGTACGCGAGGCTCTCACGAACCTGCGCACCGGGACCTTGATCTGCAGCCTGGGAAACACCGGCCAGTTCTGCCAACTGCACGCACGAAGGGCGAAGCGGGGCTAAATCGGCGGTTTCCTAGAACTCCATGATGGTGCATTCGTTGTAGTCGATGTCGGGCCGCGCCATCAGGGCCTGCAGCTTCACGCGCGCCGTGAGCGGGGCCGACCAGGCCTGCCCGCAGCCGGCATGCAGCGACTGCGGGATGGGGATGAGCCGGCCGGCAACGCCTTCGCCCTCGCAAGCGGAGGCGAAGGCCATGGCCGCCGTCGTGTTCGGGAACGTCACCACGAAGCGCACATCGCCGAAACCGTCCATGCGAACCTACTTCGCCTGGCGCTTCGCGTAAATGAACCAGTACGCCATGCCGACCAGCACGCCGCCGACGATGTTGCCAAGCGTCGCCGCGCTTAAGTTGAACAGGATGCCGCCGATGGTTATGGCCCCTTCGGCTCCGAAGCCCATCGAATTCAGCAGAAAGCCCGTGGGTAGGAAGAACATGTTCGCAACGCAGTGCTCAAAGCCGCAGGCAACGAAGGCGGAGATGGGCAGGATGATGCCGATCACCTTGTCGGTGACGGTGCGGGAAGCGAACCCGACCCACACGGCCAGGCACACGAAGATGTTGCACATGATGCCCTTGAAGAACAGCGTGCCCCAGTCGGGCGTCACCTTGCTCACGGCGACCGACACCATGGCATCGCCCACGCCGCCGCCGTTCATGGCGTACACCTTGGCCAGGTAGATGATGGCCACGGCCACGAGCGCGCCCACGAAGTTGCCGATCCAGACGATCACCCAGTTCTTCACCAGACCGCCCCAGTTTATCTTGCCGGAAGCCTTCGCGCAGCACATGAGCGAGTTGCCCGTGAACAGCTCGGCGCCGCAGCACAGCACCAGCTCAAGGCCGAGGCAGAAGCAGATGCCGCCGACCATGCGCTGCGCCGCGAACGGCATGGTCGAATCGCCCAGAAACACGCAGAAATACATGCCGCCGAACGCGATGAACGCGCCGGCGAGCATCGCGGACACGAAGCACTTGCCCGCGGCCATGCCCGCTTTCGTCACGCCGATGCCTTCGGTTTTCGCCTCGGTTTCGGCTGGAGAAAGCGCATCGGGTTTCAGCGCCGAAATGTTGCCGGGATCAAGGACGACAGGATCTCTCGTTTCCATGTCGATCCACCTTCCTTTCCTTGATATGGCGGCTGCGCTACCCCACGCAACCGCCTTCGCTTGAAATGCCCTCGGCGAAGTCGCTTCCCGTCGAAAGCATCCCGTAAATTTTTTCCACGGCATCGTGCACCGCAGGAGTGAGCGGTGCCATGAATTCCAATTGACCTGGCTGAATGCCAAGAAAGACGACCCTACCACAGCAGCTTTTGAGCTCTTTGAGCAAAAACGCAATGGGGAGTGAATGGGTAGTAAATAGCATGTTAACGGCAACGTCGCGCTCGTCGAGCACCGCGATGGTGCCCGGAGCGGCGCCCATGTCGGCGGCGTCGACGAGCAGCAGCGTATCGGGGCTCATCCGGCGCACGACCGCCAGCTGATCCTCCGGCATCTGCCCGCCGTCGATGTTCGTCCAGCCCGCGACCGGGTCGGTTTCGAGCATCTTGGACAGCATCGGGCCGGCCGCGTCGTCGCCGCGCAGCACCGCCCCCACCGTCAACACCGCTTTTCCGCTCATGGCCTTCGAATCCTTCCCATTATGTACGCCGCGCCCTCGCGCGCGAGCACGTCGACCGCCTCGGCCAGCGAATCGAGCGCCGAGCGCGCCTCGTCGTCCAGCGAGCATGCCCCCTGCCCCTCGCGCATGGCGGTAAGCGCGGGCACCATGACCGCGAGGTGCATCTTATCGATCTGGATTTCCCCGTGACGCAGCACGCCTTCGAGCTTGTAGCGCGCATCGCCTTCGGGAAACGCGTCCACCAGCCGCTCGTATGCGCAAAGCGAGCAGCGGAAACGCTCCTCGAAGCAGTCGATGACGCCGGTGTGGTGCCCGACGGCCAGGGTGTAGTACAGCACATCCTGCGCGTCGTCGGGCACCGATTCCTCCGTGTCGACGAACTTCTTCGTCAGCTGATAGAAGACGACCTCGGGGCCAGACGCCAGCGCATCGACGGCGCTTGCGGGCGCGTCGGGGGAATATTCGCGCGCGTTACCGTCCATCGCTATCGAGCGCCTTCGCGAAAATGGACGCCGCCGCATCGCCGCCGTTGGCGACGACCACCTTCTGCAGCGCCTCCTTGAGCAGCTTCTCGTTGGCATCGTCGGCGATAGTCATGCTATTGAGCACCTCGCCCAAATGCGCATACACCTCGGCACGGCGCGGATCGGTCTGGCTGGCGATAAGCGAGCTGACCGATCCCATGACGTTGCCCGGGTTTTCCTCCAGCGTCGTCAGGAACTCATCGGCCAGGTTGCCGCCCTGCAAATAGCCGGAGTACAGGCGCGCTTCCTTTTCCAGCGTCGTGCGCACCTTGTACGGAATGTCGGGGAAACGCAAGGTGGCCTGCTCGCCGGGCTTCTCGAACTCTTCCTTGTGCTTGAGCTTCTGGCCCAAAAGGCCCAGCGTCATGGCGAACCCGTAAATGGTCTGCGCCGGCGTGGGCGGGCATCCCGGGATGTACACGTCGACGGGGATGATCTTGTCCGTGCCGCCCCACGTGCAGTAATTGTCGTGGAACACGCCGCCGGTGCAGCCGCAGGCGCCGTAGCTGACCACGAGCTTCGGGTCGGGGGCGCCGTCGAAGGCGCGCAGCGCGGGCATGCGCATGGCGCGCGTCATGGCGCCGGTGTACACCAGGATGTCGGCGTGGCGCGGGCTCGGCGTGTTCTTGATGCCGAAGCGTTCGGCGTCGAACACCGGCGTGATGGTGGCGAAGATCTCGATCTCGCAGCCGTTGCAGCCGCCGCAGTCGACGCGGTAGATATACACCGATCGCTTGATGTCGTTGAGCAGCGCCGCCTTGGCCTTCTGCACGCTTTCGTCAAGCTTGCGCACGTCAGGTTGGTATTGGAGCGCCTCAGGGTATTGCCTATCGATTATCATCTTTGGCCTCCATCTTCTTCTTGCGCTGCGCGCCGGAAAGCTCGTCGGCGCGCTTGGCGCGATACGCGTCGGCCTTGCGCCTGCATGCCGGGCAGATATGCGCCACCCCAAGCGCCATGGCTGTTTCGGCGTCGGGCGCGCCCTGCTGCAGGATGGCCGTGGCGTAGGCGACCTGCTTGGCCGTGGCGTAATACGCGCCGCAGCGCTCGCAGGCCTCAAGCTTGTACGTCGCCGTTTCCTCGAGGTCGTCCTTGTTCATGACGGCCAGCTCGAAATCCTTGGACAGCACGATGGCCTTCGTCGGGCACACCTCTTCGCACCTTCCGCAGAAGATGCAGCGCCCGAAGTTGATCGACCAGGTGGTAGTTCCCCCCACCGCGTCGATGGACATCTGGATGGCGTTCGGCGGGCAGACGTTCGCGCAGGCCGCGCATGCGATGCACTCTTTTGCGTCGTGCTCGGGCTTGCCACGGTACCCGTCGTACTGATGCAGCGGCACATCCGGATAAGCCACCGTCGCATTACCGGTGCGAAGTATCTCCTTGATGGTCTTGAACATCGCGCACCCCCTAATCTTTCAACGGAGAATGACGGCGATTGGCGCAGTAGTTCTCCAGCTGCGTCTTGCTGAGCGTCTTCTGCGTCCGCTTGTTCACGTCCACCACGGTCACGCGCTCGGTGCACGAATAGCACGGGTCCAAGCTGCCCACAATGAGCGCGGCGTCGGAGATGGTGTTGCCGCGGAACATGTAGCGCAGCACCGGCCAGTTGCTGTACGTGGAAGCCTTGCATCTCCAGCGATAGCACTTCTGGTTGTCGCCGACCATCGACCAATGCACGTCCTCGCCGCGCGGCGCCTCGGTAAATCCCACGGCGAACTTGTGCGGCGTGTACGTCCAGCCTTCGGTGAGGACGGGGCCTGCCGGAAGCTCCAGATCGAGCAGCTCCTCGATGATGTCGATGCTGTCGAAGACCTCGCCGATGCGCACGAGCGTGCGGCCGAGCACGTCGCAGGAGTCCTGCGTGATGGGCTTGTGCTTGTCGGCGATGAGCTTGTAGCCGTCGAAAGGATGCAGCCAGCGCGTGTCGCGGGCAAAGCCGCTGCCGCGCATAAGCGGGCCGACGGGGCTGTAGTCGCGGGCGATCTTCTTGTCCAGAACGCCCACGCCCTGCGTGCGCTTCATGAAGTTGGGCGTCGAGGTCATCTCGTCAACCAAGCGCTTCACGTCCGCGCGCAGCTCCGCGAGCAGCCGGCGCGTTTCCGCCGTCTGCTCAGCCAGAATGTCGCGACGCACGCCGCCGATGAGGTTCAGCCCGTAGGTTTTGCGCGCGCCGGTCAGGAGCTCGGCCAAATCCATCGCCTTCTCGCGAATGCGGAAGAAGTGCTGGAAGCCCGTGTCGAAGCCGGTGTAGTGGCACACCAGGCCCAGGTTCAGCAGATGCGAATGCAGACGCTCGGTCTCAAGCGCGATGGAGCGGATGACCTGGGCGCGCAGCGGCACCTCGATGCCCTGGGCATGCTCGATGGTCTCCGAATACGCCACCGAATGCGCGTAACCGCAGATGCCGCACACGCGCTCGGCCAAGAAGGGCACCTGGTCGTAGGTCATGCGCGCCTCGGCGCACTTCTCCATACCGCGGTGGATGAAGAACAAGCGGTAGTCGGCGTCGATGATGTCCTCGCCGTCGACGAACAGGCGGAAATGACCCGGCTCGTCGGAGGTGATGTGCAAAGGACCCATCGGCATGATGGTGGTTTCCTTGCCGCCGGTTTCCTTCAGGAATTCATAGCTTTCCAAATCGCTCGTCGGGGCCGGGCGATAGCGGTAGTCCATCGAATCCTTGCGCAGCGGGTAGAGGCTCTGCGGCCAGTCGTCGGGCAGAACCAGGTTGCGCCCGTCGATGATGCCCTCGGCGTGCAGGCCGAACATGTCCTGCACCTCGCGCTCGGACCATACCGCCGCCGGCACCTTCGCCGACACGGCGCGGAACGTTTCGGTGTCGCGCGGAACCTCCACGCGCACCGTGAGAAAGCCGCGGTCCTCGCCTTCCATGGATAGCACGTAGTACAGCGCGTAATGGCCGTTGAGCTGGCGCTCGTCGTTGCCGACCATGACTGGCATGAAGCCGCCGCGCTCGTAGTACAAGTACTCGATGACCTCGGGGGCGCAATCGGCCTCGACCGTCATGGTCACCTGGTCGGCGTCCTGCCATTCATAGCGCTTCACCGCGCCGGGGAAGCGCTCTTGCACCGCTTGGATATGCGACTCGCACACCTTCGTGCGAGCAGTTTTCGTTGCAGCCATTGCTCCTCCTTAATCCATCGTGCCGGACGACGCGCCGAACAGGCTCGAGAAGAGCGGCTCTTCGTGCAGAGCGCTGACATCGGATTGCAAAACGATGGCGGTTGCCTGCTCGACGCCGTTGATGACCGGCTGGGGCATGGCAACGCCGAACCACAGGATAACGAACACCATGATGACCTCAGGGACGAGCGCCAAGGGGCTGACGTCGCCCTTCTTCACCGTCTCGGGCGCCTCGCCGAACACCGCGCCGGTGACCACGTGCACGCAGGCGGCCACGACGATGGTCAGCGCGATGCCGAACAGCACCACCAGCGGGATATGCCCGCCCAGAACGCCGGCGGCGAAGGCCATGATCTCGGAGACGAACATGGCGAACGGCGGGAAACCGGCCAGAGCGAAGAACCCGATGGCCATCAGGATGGCCGTGGTGGGCGCCACGCGCAGGATGCCGCTGATCTTGTTGAGGTCGCGGGTGCCGTACTTCATGAGCACGTTGCCCGAGATGCAGAACAAAAGCGCCTTGGTGAAGCCGTGCGTGACGCAGTGCAGCAGCGCCGCGGCGATGCCGAGCGGGCCGCCGAAGCCCAGGCACAGAGCCACGATGCCGATGTTCTCGCAGGAGTGATAGGCCAGCTTGCGCTTGAGGTCGTCTTGCGAGAAGACCGCCAGCGCCGCCATGCCCACCGAGACGGCGCCCAAGATGAGCATGACCGTCTGCGGGAACGTCGGCCCGACCACCTGGATGGCCAGGACGTAGAAGCGGATGATGATGAGCATCGCGCACTTGAGCAGCACGCCGGACAGCAGCGCGGACACGGGGCTGGGGGCCTCGGAGTGCGCGTCGGGCAGCCAGGTGTGCATGGGGAACAGGCCCGCCTTCGTGCCGAAGCCGATGGCGGCGAACACGAACGCGATCTGGATGAGCTGGGCGTCGAACTGCGTCGCGTAGGGCAAGATGGACGTCCAGAACACCGCCTGATGCGGGTCAGCCATCACGGCGTTGGCGTTGGCGTAGACGAGCACGGTGCCGTACAGGCCGAACGCCACGCCCGCCGTGCAGACGATGACGTACTTCCACGCCGCCTCAAGCGAGAGCTTCGTGTTGTACGCGCCCACCAAAAACACGGTGGTCAGCGTGGTGAGCTCGATGGCGGCCCACATCATGATGATGTTGTTCGACGAGACCGCGACCAACATGGAGAACACGAACAGGCTGAAGAACACGTAGTATTGCTTGACCTGAGCAGGGCCCATGTTGCCGATCTCGATGTCGTGGCGGACGTATGCCAGCGAGTAGATGCCGGTCAGAAGCCCGATGACGCCGATGAGCGTCGCGAAAATGGAGCCGAGCCCGTCCAGGCGAAGCCACATTCCCAAAGCCTCGATGGCCGCGCCGCCTGCGAACACCTGGACGACCAGGTACACGGACAGCGCGCAGGTCGCGCCGACCGACAGCAGGTGAATCGATTCGTACGCCGCGCTCGAAACCGCCTTCGACGGCAGCACCGCCATGAGCAGCGCCGCAACCAAGGGGGTGAGCAGCAGGACCACGAGCAAACTTGACAGATCCATGATGACCCCCTAACCCTTCAATTCCGAAAGCTCGTCCGCATTGAGCGTGTGAGCGTACGTATGGATGCGCAGCGCCACGATGGCCATGATGATGATGGCGAAGATGGCGTCGGTGGCAATGCCCACCTCAACAAGCTCGGGCGCTTGCGGGGCGAGCAGCGCCAAGGTGACGTGCGAGCCGTTTTCCATCAGGCAGTAGCCGAACATCTGCTTCAAGATGTTGCGCTGCGTGATGATGCAGGTGAGCCCGATGAAGAAGTGCGCGAGCGAAACCGCGAGCGCGGGCTTGACCTCGGCAGCCGTGGGCAGGTTGATGCCCATGACCGCGACGAAGCACACCAAAAGCTCTATCGCCACCAAAACGATCGACAGCACCGGGGTCGTGGACGACCCCTCGGTGTTCTCGGGCGAGCCCATCTTCTTGTACGCGACGAGCACGACCGCCGGCACGAAGATGACCTTCGTGAGCGTTGCGGTGAACGACCAGGCGAACAGCTCGGTCGATCCGGTCACCACGCCGAGCGTGATGAAGATGGCCACGAGCACGCACGACTGCGCGGCGTACTCGAAGGCCGAGGTCCTCGGTGAGCGGGTGAGCATGACCGACAGCGACGTGACGATCAGCAGCGCCCCGAGGACGTTGACCAGAATGTATCCATTCATGGCAGCCTCCTATCCGAGCCAGGCCGCAGCGATGAAGCTGGAGCATACGGTCATGATGATGAGTACGATGAACACGCCGACCATGGGCTTGGGCAAAGGTTGGCTTGCGGCCACCGTCTCGGACGGCTCACCGGGAAGCACCGCGCCCATCCACTTCAAGAACCACGCGAAGCAGGCGACCGTCTCGATCAGGCCGACCACGACGATGGTCATGAGCAGGGGATTTCCCTGCGCGGCCGTGAAGCTGCCGGCGAAGATGGAGAACTTGCTGAAGAAGCCGTTGAACGGCGGGCAGCCGGCGATGGCGAGCGCCGCCACGCCGAACCCGACGGCCAGAAGCGGCTGCTTTTTCAGCACGCCCTTAAGCTGGGGCAGCATGCGCGTGCCCATGGTGTAGCTGAACGCGCCTGCGACCAAGAAGAACAGCGTCTTGGCGAAGGCGTGGTTGAACATGTGCATCACGCCGCCGTCGAAGGCCATCTGGCTGCCGAACACAAAGAAGCCGAAGCCCAAGAAGATGTAGGACAGCTGCGAGATGGTCGAGAAGGCCAGCAGGCGCTTCATGTCCTTCTGCGGCAGATACATGAAGAAGCTGAAGATCATGGTGACGATGGCGCCGATGACGATCACCCAGCCGACAGGCTCGGGGATGACGCCCGCAGAGGCGAGCGCGCGGGCAAGCACCGCCACGCCGACCTTGACCATCGAGGCGCCGTGCAGATACGCCGACACCGGCGTGGGCGCTTCCATGGCGGAGGGCAGCCACATGTAGAACGGCAGCTGCGCCGACTTGCCCCAGGCGGCGATGATGATGCACACCAAAACGGCGATCTTCCAGTCGACGGAAAGCCCCGCGATGGCCGCGATCTCGAACGTGCCTGTTTGCGTGAACAGCAGGCACGTGGCGATGTAGAGGCCCAGCGCGCCGATGTGCGTGAGGATGAGCGCCTTCATGGCCGACTTGTTCGCCGTCGGCGTTCCGTAGTAGCCGATGAGCGCCCACGAGCACGCGCCCGTGATCTCGAAGAACACCAGCTGGCACACGAGCGTGTTGCTGTAGACCAAGCCGGCCATGGCGCCGATGAACACGGTGAAGAACGCGTAGAACCTACGGCGCGGGGCGTCGGGGTGCTCGCGGTTGCCGGCGTTCATGTAGCCTACCGAATAGATGGAGATCAAAAGGCCGATGCCCACGAAGGCGGTGGCGAGCATGACGCTCATCTTGTCGAAGATAAGCCCCAGGATCTGCGCGTCGCCCATCGAAGCCAGCGAAACCGTGACGGCCTCGCCGCCGGCGCCCGCCACCGTCGCCCACACGCACAGCGTGAGCACGGTGGAGACGGAGGCCGCCGCGATGCACAGCCATTTAGCCGCCGGCTGAGGCGACACCACGATGATGAGCGCCACCACGAACGGGATGACGATGGCACCGAGACCGAGAAGGGATATGGTCGATATCATTTCCGTATCTCCTTTCTACAATCCCAGGATGCAGAACACGAAGGCGAACAGGGAAAGCGCCACGATGCTCCACGTCTGACGGCCGACGAACTTGTAGCGAACGCGGCTGACCACGTTCTCGAAAATGCTGCACAGGGTGAAGAACACCACGAGTTTCACGAGCCAGAACACCAGGCCCAAAGCAAGCGCCGGGATGGTGAGCTCGGTGGCCGCGCCCCAGGGGACGAAGATGGCCAAAAACCAGCTCATGACGATGATCTGCTTCATGGAAAGCGCCATCTTTCCCATGGCCAGCGACGGGCCGGAATACTCGGACAGCGGGCCTTCCTGCAGTTCCTGCTCGGCTTCGGCCAAGTCGTAGGGAAGCTTGCCGAGCTCGACGTAGCAGGCCGCGAAGAACGCGAGCGCTGCGACGATGACGCCGACTGGGCTTGAAACCGCCAGCTGCGCCACCGCGTCGCCCATCTGGCCGACCGCCGTGGTTCCCGTGGCGAGCGCCACGGTGAACAGCGCCAGCATCATGGCCGGCTCGACGAGCACGCCCACGATCAGCTCGCGCACGCCGCCGATGCCCGCGTAGGCGTCGCCGGAATCGACCGCCGACAGCGAGAAGAAGAAGCGGGGCAGCGCCAGCAGGTACAGGATGAGGATGATGTCGCCGAGCGCGGGGATGGGGCTTTGGCGCGTGATCATGGGCACGCCCATGGCCAGCACCAGCAAGCACCCCATGAACAGCGGCGGCATCAGCTTGTGCACGAAGCTGGAGTCCTTGGTATGGACGTCCTGCCTCTTGAAGAGCTTGGCGATGTCGTAGTAGTCCTGCAGGATGGACGGGCCCTTGCGCGTGTGCATCTTCGCGCGCAGCCAACGGGCCGATCCCGAGACGAGCGGCGCGAGCACGACGAGCAGAAGGGCTTGAACGATTGCAACGATGATTTCCATTTTTCGCCCTCCTTACTTCATCAAAACGGCCAGGCCCAGGAAGAACACCAGGGCAACGACGATATAGACGATGTAGACGCGGAAGTTGCCCCCCTCGATCTTCTGCACCTTGCCGGAGATCCACTTGACGAAGGATGCGGTGCCGGCGACCACGTACTTGTCGCCCACCTTCTCGGCCGCTTCCGCCCCGCTGACCACCGTGCCGAAACCGGCGCGCCATGCGGCGGCGGTGGAGACGATGGCCTCGCGCGCGGTGTAGATCGGGCGCAGGAACATCTTGACCTCGGCCGCGAACGTGGTGGCCACGACCGGCATGTCAGGATCGAGCGCATAGCCGCAGGCCCACGGGTCGCGATCGGATGCCTGCCCGCCGCTGCTCAAGATGGCGCGCGCCGCCACGGGCACGAGCACCAGCGCGATGAGCAGCACCGCGATGAGCGGCGTGGACACGACCGAGCCGAGCGCCGGGTTCGTCAGCTCGATGCCGCTGGCAACCGCGATGGTGGCCTGGCCGGTGATGGATGCGGCGATGTTCTGCATGATGGGGGCCACCCACGGAGCGCCCAAGCCGAGCGCAACGCAGATGACGGCCAGCACGACCATGCTAAAGCGCATCGAGGCCGGCACCTCTTTGGCGCTCGCCGCCGCTTCCGAGCGTGGCGTGCCGAGGAAGGTGACGCCATAGGCCTTCACGAAGCAGGTGACGGCAAGCGCGCCGGTGATGGCCAGCGACACCGCTGCGAAGGCCGCGAAGACACGCACCACGATGTCGCCGGTGATGGCCACCGAGAACATGGACTGGTAGATGAACCATTCGGACACGAAGCCGTTGAGCGGCGGGATGGCCGAGATGGCGAGCGACCCGATCAAGAAGCACATGGCCGTCGTCGGCATGACGCGCGCCAGGCCGCCCATGATCTCCATGTTGCGGCTGCCGGTGGTGTAGAGCACCGAGCCCGCGCCCAAGAACAGCAGTCCCTTGAACATGGCGTGGTTGAGCACGTGATACAGGCCGGCCATCAGGCCGAGCACCGCGATGACGGGTTGGTCGAGCGCCAGGCCCATGTATCCGATGGCAACGCCGAGCAAGATGATGCCGATGTTCTCCACGGAGTGGTACGCGAGCAGCTTCTTCAGGTCGTGCTCGCCGAGCGCGAAGGCCACGCCGAGCACGCTCGACAGGGCTCCGATCACCAGGATGACGATGCCCCACCACAGCTGCACGTCGCAGGAACCCAAAAGGTCAAGGCCGACCTTCACGATACCGAAGATGCCGATCTTGATCATGCCGCCGGACATGAGCGCCGAGACGTTCGAGGGAGCCGCCGGGTGAGCCTGGGGCAGCCACGAATGGAACGGGAACATGCCCGCCTTGCAGCCGAAGCCGCAAAACG
>CAVGWX010000061.1:0-12597 GCA_963633085.1 Prevotella sp. CAG:279
CGCCACCGCTATCCCCTCGCTGGCTTAACAACCCCTCGCATCCAGCGAAACCCAACGCAAAAGACCAACCAATCACCATTCCTCAACATGGGCGTTGACCTGGCATTTCGCTCGCTTCTTTCGAAATGTTTCAACTCTGTTAAATCCGAACTGAGAACTATACTTTTAAAAGGATAGTTCTAGACTAGGGAATCGTTCAACGGCGGCCGGCGTTATTTTCCGGTCAGCGGACTATGTCGCCTGAAAGAAGAGGCAGTGGCTGAGCTGGCATCACAATCGCACACGAGGCTCCATGAAGCGCGCAGGCGCAAAAACGCCCTCCTCGCCATCGCATGCGTTCTCGCCCTCGCCGCCATCTTCATCGTAGGGCTCGGCCTTGGGCGCTCGAGCGTATCGCCCATCGACGTCGCAGGCATCCTCGCCGCAAAGTTCCTCGGCGCAGGATCGCTCGACGCGTGGCCCACCGCATCCGCGAACATCGTTCTCAACATCCGCCTGCCGCGCGTGCTGGCCGCGCTGCTCATCGGCGCCGCGCTCGCCATTTCCGGCGCATCCTACCAGGGCCTGTTCCGCAACCCCATGGTGTCGCCCGACATCCTGGGCGCTTCGGCCGGCGCGTCGTTCGGCGCGGCCCTCGCCCTTCTGCTGTCGTGGGGCACGCATGCCGTGGAGGCCTCCGCCTTCGTCATGGGCTTTGTCGCGGTGCTCATTACCTATTTCAGCGCCCGGCGCATCGGGCGCGGCGTGAACGAGATCCTGCTGCTGGTGCTGTGCGGCCTTATCGTGGGCACGCTGTTCCAAGCGTTCGTTTCCGCCGTGAAATACACCGCCGACCCCGATTCGAAGCTCCCGGAGATCACCTACTGGCTCATGGGGTCCATCGCGAAAATCACCTGGGACGACCTGCGCATATTCACCGTCTGCTTCGTCGTGGGCTGCGTTCCGCTGCTGCTGTTGCGCTGGCGATTGAACACGCTTTCGTTCGGCGACGAGGAAGCGGAATCCCTCGGCGTGAACGTGAAGCTCATGCGCGGCATCTACATCCTGTGCGCCACGCTGCTCACCTCCTCGGTCGTGTCCATCGCGGGCGTCGTCGGCTGGGTGGGCCTCATCATCCCCCACCTGGCGCGCTTCATCTTCGGCCCCGACAACCGCATCGTGCTGCCCACCTCGCTCATCATCGGCGGCGGCTTCATGATCATCGTCGACTGCGCGTGCCGCACGCTCATGGCGTCGGAAATCCCCTTAGGCATCCTCACCTCCATCATCGGCGCGCCGTTCTTCTTCGCGATTTTGCTGCAAACGCATCGAGGTGAGCGCTCATGACGCAAACCGATTCGCCCATCACGGGAAGATCGCTCGAAGCGCGCAACCTTTCCTGCGGCTACAAAGGCAAGCCTGTCCTTAAGCACGCGAACCTCTCGATCGAGCGCGGGGAAGTGGTGTGCCTGCTCGGCCCGAACGGCGTGGGCAAAACCACCCTGTTCAAAACGTTGCTCGGCTTCCTGCCGCCCCTCGCCGGCGACGTGCTCGTCGACGATGTGCCGCGCGCGCAGCTTTCGCGCAAGCAATTCGCCCGCGCGGTGTCCTACGTGCCGCAAACGCACACGCCGCCGTTTTCGTTCAGCGTCATCGACATGGTGCTCACCGGATGCGTGTCCCACCTGGGCATGTTCGACTCGCCGCGCAAGGCGGACTACGACCGCGCCGAAGCCGTGCTCGAAAAGCTCGGCATCTCGCACCTGTCCGAGCGCGCCTACACCGAGATTTCCGGCGGAGAGGCGCAGATGACGCTCATCGCGCGGTCGCTGATGCAGGACGCCGGCATCCTGATGATGGACGAGCCCACCGCGGCGCTCGACTTCGGCAACCAGATAAGCGTGCTGGCCCGCATCAAGGAGCTCGCCGGCGCCGGGCACGGCGTCGTCATGACGACGCACAACCCCGACCACGCGTTTCTGTGCGCAACGAAGGCGGCACTCATCGACCGGCGCGGCCATATCGAATGCGGCCCGGTCGATGCGGTGGTGACCGAGGAGAACCTCGGGCGCGCCTACGGCATCAAGGTGAAGATCGCGCATACCGAAGACGAGCGCGGCCGGCCGATCAAAACCTGCGTGCCGCGCCTGGACTGAAGCGCGCCCGTTGCACCCGTTGCACCCGCGTCTCAGCCCGCAACCACTGAAAATCCGAGCCCGGCCAATCCGGGAGCCTCCATACGCCGAAAAGGACGGCGTGGCCGTCTATACCCAAAGGGAAAGGAAGCAAGACCATGAGCAAGCAAATGAACAGGGAAAACGTTGTGGTGAACATGAACCGTCGAGACTTTCTGAAGCTCGCCGGCATCATGGGCGCCACCATCGCCGCCGGCGGCGCGCTGGGCGGCTGCTCGTCGAGCTCTTCGTCGAGCAGCTCGTCCGAAAGCGCGTCGAAGGCCGCGGAGCCCACCACGCAAACCATCACCGACATGGGCGGCACCCAGGTCGAGGTGCCCCTGAACCCCACGAAATACGCCGACGGCTGGTACGCGCACAACGAGATCACCATCATGCTGACCGGCGCGGAAGGCCTGGTGGCAACGCACTGCGCCGAAAAGGACTATAAATGGATGTACAAGGTGTGCTCCAACATGAAGGGCGCCACGGCCACCTTCGGCAAGGACTTCAACTTCGAGGACCTCGCCGCGCTTGAGCCGCAGGTCATCTTCGATTCCACCAACGACCTTCGCGACAAGGCCGCCGAAGTGGGCATTCCGCTGGTGAACTGCATGTTCAAGACATTCGATGAAATGAAGCAGTCCATCGAGCTGACCGCTCAGGTGTTCGGCGGCAACGCGCCGGAAATTGCGAAGAAGTACAACGCCGAGCTCGACCAGGTGCTCAAGGACACCAAGGCCAAGACCGACGGCCTGGCCGACAGCGAGCGCGTCAGCGTCATGCACGGCAACAGCGTCTACACGCTCACCATCGACGGCACCGACACCATCATCGACGACTGGATCAAGGCCGCCGGCGGCAAGAACGCCGTCACCGAGTCCACGAAGGGCAACGCCCAGGCGAAGTTCACCATGGAACAGGTGGTGGCCTGGAACCCCGACGTCATCATCACGGGCAAGGCCGCCGAGGTCGACCAGATCCTGAACGATCCCAACTGGGCTTCCATCGCCGCCGTGCAGAACAAGCAGGTCTACGTGAACCCGAAGGGCGTGTTCGGCTGGGATCGCTACGGCGTTGAGGAGCTGCTGCAGATCCAGTGGGCGGCCGCCACGCTGCACCCGGAGCTGTTCGACAACTCCAAGATCGCCGACAAGGTGAAGGACTTCTACCAGACCTACCTGAACTACGAGCTCACCGACAAGGACGTCGAACTCATCCTAGCCGCCAAGAACCCCGAGGAGTAATCAGCGAGAATCGTTTGAGGATCGCCTCGGGAAATAGGTGTCGCGCATAAATGCGCTCTCAAATACGGGTCGAGCTCTCGCTCGACCCTACATATTTTTGCCGTTGCGTTTGACGCTTCTGCCCAGTTTTTCGTGGGTGCGAGACATTTTCGTGGGTGCGAGCGAGAGCTCGCACCCTAATGGATCAGCGACTTTAGGCGCGTCACACTTTCCTCGGCCGAAAGGCCGAGCCCTAACCAACCGGCCAGCGACCGCCAGGCCCGGCGCGCTACTCCACCGTCACGCTCTTGGCCAGGTTGCGGGGCTGGTCGACGTCGCAGCCGCGCGCCACGGCGATGGAGCGCGCCAGCATCTGCAGCGGCACGCTTGCCGTGATGGCGGAAAACGCGTCGCGCACCTTCGGGATGTAGATGACGTGGTCGGCGTGCTTGCAAATCTCCTCGTCGCCCTCGGTGGCGATGGCCACGACCATGGCGCCGCGCGCCTTGCTTTCCTGCAGGTTGGACACCAGCTTGTCGTACACCGGGCTCTTCGTCGCCACGGCGATGACCGGGAATCCCTCGTCGATGAGCGCGATCGGCCCGTGCTTCATCTCGCCGGCAGCGTAGCTTTCGGCATGCAAATAGCTGATCTCCTTGAGCTTGAGCGCGCCTTCCTGGGAAACCGCCGCGCCCATGCCGCGCCCGACGAACAGCGCGCTGCGCGCGTCCTTGCACGCCTGCGCCGCCTCTTCGACCGCCGGCTGGCATTCCGCCAAGATGCGCTCCACCTGGTCGGCCGTGTCGGCAAGCTCGCGGAACAGCAGGCGGATCTGGTTCATCTTCAACTTGCCCTTGACCTGCGCCAACAGCATCGCCAGAAGCGTAAGGGAAACAACCTGGCCCAGAAAAGACTTCGTGGAGGCCACGGCGATTTCCTTGTTCGCCTTCGTGTAGATGACGCCGTCGGACTCGCGCGCCACGGGGCTGCCCACCACGTTGGTGATGCCGAACACACGCGCGCCCTTCACGCGGGCGTCGCGGATGGCGGCCAGCGTGTCGGCCGTCTCGCCGGACTGCGACACGGCAACGACGAGCGTCGTCGGCGTGATGATGGGGTTGCGATAGCGGAACTCGCTGGCAACCTCGCACTCGCAGGGGATGCGCGCCCAGCCTTCGATGAGGTTCTTCGCGATGAGCCCGGCGTGATAGCTGGTGCCGCAGGCGATGATGTAGACGCGGTCGATGAGGTTGAGCTCCTCGACGGTGAGGTCCAGCTCGTCGATGGCGAGCGCGCCGCCCACCAAGCGCCCGGCCAGCGTGTCGCGGATGACGCGCGGCTGCTCGTGGATTTCCTTGAGCATGAAGTCGGGATATCCGCCCTTTTCGGCAACGTCCAAATCCCAGTCGACGTGCGTGATCTTCGGCTCGGCGATCTCCTGGCCGGCGGCGGTATAGTAGGTCACGCCCTCGGGGGTCATCTTCGCCATCTCGCCGTCGTTCATGACCACCACGTCGCGCGTGGCGTCGATCATCGCGATGATGTCGCTGGCAACGTACGCCCCGTCTTCGCCCTGCCCGATAACAAGCGGTGAATCCTTGCGCGTGGCGACGATGGTGCCGGGCTCGTCGGCGCTCGTGACCGCGATGGCGTAGGCGCCCACCAGGCGCTCGGCCGCCGCGCGCACCGCTTCCAGCAGGTTCGGCGCGCCCTCGGCGAGCGCCTGCTCGACCAGGTGCGGGATGGTCTCGGTGTCGGTGTCGCTCGTGAAGGTGTGGCCCTGCGCCGTCAGTTCCTCGCGCAGCTCGGCGAAGTTCTCGATGATGCCGTTGTGCACCACGGCGATGCGCCCGTCGCAGCTGGTGTGCGGGTGCGCGTTTGCCTCGCTCGGTTTGCCGTGCGTGGCCCAACGCGTGTGGCCGATGCCGCAGGTCCCGTTGAAGTCGAAATGCCCGAGCGTGTGCGCCAAGCTGGAAACCTTGCCCTTGCGATGCACCACTTCAAGCTTGCCGTCCTGCTGGATGGCGACGCCGGCGCTGTCGTAGCCGCGATACTCGAGCCGGGAAAGGCCCTCGACCAGAATGCCCTGCGCCGGGCGCGTGCCCGTGTAACCAACGATTCCGCACATGCGATTTCGCTCCTCACGTTCGGTTGCGTGTGTTCGCGCGCCGAAAGGCCCGGCGCCGCGTTCGATTGGCTCCATGGTACGGGAAAGATGCACCCGGCGCGCAAGATGCCGCACAATCTCCGGCAAGGGGAGGCCCCGCAAGCATTTATGGCGAAAATCAACCCGTTTGCGACATGCAAGGAAGACAAGCCACCGAGATCCGCGCGCGGGGGCGAGCGTCCCCGACGAAACCCGCACGCAAGGGCGAACCTCGACGAAACGCAACGAGATCCGCGGCTCAGGCGAGCGAAAGCGCTGATCCGCCTCGGAAAATGCGGTTCAGCGCGACGCTCTGTTCTTTTCGCCTAGGCGATCAGCGCGCCGAGGCGCATGCACTCGGTCGCGGCCGCGTCGTCGGGATAGTCCTTCGCGATGGCGGTGTCGACGACGTTCAGGCCGGCCTCGTCGGCGCGCTGCTCCCACAGCTCCATCCATTCGCCGTCGTTCCAATCGTACGAGCCGAACAGCACCACCTTCTGACCGGAAAGCGCGGGCTCAACCTCGTCGTACATCGGCAGAAACTCGGTGTCCTCCAGCTCCTCGTCGCCCATGGCCGGGCAACCGAACGCGAAGGTGTCGTAGTCGGCGATGCGATCGACCGAAAAATCGCCGCACGGGATAAGGTCGGCGCTGCCGCCGGCGGCGCGCACGCCCTGGGCCACCAAATCGGCCATGGCCTCGGTGTTGCCGGTGCCGCTCCAGTAGATGATCGCTGCTTTGCTCATGATAGGCTCCTGTCTTTCATCAACATGATTGCTTTCGGTCTGTGCCGAACGAGGGAAGCGCCGAAGACGGAATGCCGGTCGCTTGGACGTCTGGCTTCGCGCGGGGGCCACGTCGGTCACGTGAAGCTTCCGACCGCGCCCGGGCCGCCGGGTGCTCCCCTCGCAAGGCGCAGCGCCTACACCGCGCGCGCCAGCGCTTCCCGCCGCGCCCGCGCCTCATCGACGGTCGCCAAGCACTCAATTGACACCCCGCCGTCGTAAAGGTCCTCGTAAGCCGCCGTGCGCAGCTTGTAGCGGCAAAAGCACGCCTCGGCATCGCGCTGCTTGCTGTACACCTTCCAGCACCCCACGCACAGGCAGTTCTCGCCCTTGTTCTCGATGAATCCCACCACGTCATCGTAGGGATACCCCAAAAAGAAGCCGATTTCGTGCGGGAAGGCGCACGCGCCCGAAAGCTTGGCGGCAAGGTCGGTGCCGCAGATGCGCTTGTGCAGCTTGGTGATGCACGCGCTCAGGTTGGCGGGGTCGTACCCCTCGTTTCGCAGGTAATCCGCCACGCGCCTTTGCTTCAGGTGGGCGCGCAGCAAAACGGGGCGGTACACGTACAGCAAGATCCCCGACTTGCGCCGCGCCAGCACCTCGATGCGCACGCCGCGCGGCGCCAGCTTGTCGCGGCAGGCGGAAAGCTCGGCGGCGAACGCGGCCTCGAACTCCTCCGAGGAGCGCGGGGAGCCCTCCCCGCCGCCGCAAAGGCCGCACGCGGCGTCGTTTCGGCAGGTGAACAGGCTCGCCGGCTTCAACGCAGCCAGCGTCGGCGTGCAATGATGCACCAGCTTTCGCTCCAAACCGATACGGCATGCCTGCTGTTCCATGTGCGCTCCTGCCTTCGATTGCGCGGCCGCCCGATCGCTCCGGGCAGCCGCGCAAGGTAATCTTTGGCTAACATACTAGGCATAAGTAAACCATAGTCAACATGGGCAACGCTCATTCGCAAAATTGTTACAACTGGTGAACTACTTCTCGCTCCCACCGCGCGCCGGCGCAGGCCAGCAGCCTCAACAGGCGCGCTCATGCGCAAAAGCCGTGCAGCCGCGGCACGCGGCAAAGAAAGTCCCTAAATGATCGGGGGCGTCCATTCGGGCAGGCCTTTCGCGCGCAGGTTCGCGCGGCGGCCCTTCATGTTGTCGATGCAGCCCTGCATGCCGTGCGGAACGTAGGCGAGACCCTCGATGTCCTCCGGCAGGTAACTCACCAGCGACAACGGCGCCGTCTGCTGCGGGTTTTCGGGCGCGGGGCCCGCCTTCGGCACCGCCGAGAACCCGCACACCGGCGCACCCTGGGCCACCAGCTTGCGCTCGTAGGCGCTCCACGGCTCGTCGGGGAACAGCGCGCGCACGTCGTCGGTGCTCCATTGCAGCTCGTAGCCCGCTATTTCAAGCTGGGTCAGCGAGAAGTCGCGCAGCGGCATGCTGTCGGTGCGCAGGCGCACGGCCGCGCCCGGCGCCAACAGCCGCCGATACGCCAGCAGGCGCTCGAAATGCGTCAATCGATACGGGGCCTTTTTCTTCTTGGGAAAAGGCGTGGGAAAGTTCAGCAGTATGCCCGCCAGCTCGCCGGCGGCGAAGGTTTCAGCCAAGTCGGAGTCGTCGTGCAGCACGAAGACGGCGTTGGGCGCGCCGGCGGCGATCGCGCACTCGGCGGCGCGCATCGCGCACACCCCGTCCACGTCGAGCCCGACGAACAGCGTATCGGGCCGCACGGCCGCCAAAGCCGCCGCATACTCGCCCTTTCCGCAGCCTAAATCGAGCACGACCTGCGCATAGGGGGTTTCCCGGCACCGGCCTTCGGGCGCCCAAAACCGCCACCGCCCCGCCCACGATTTCGGGTCCGCCTCGAAATTGCTCGCACAGGCGGCGAGCCTTTCGCCAAGCGAAAAGCCCTTCGGCAAACGGGATGCGGCAGTACGCATGAAAGACCTCCAGAGGTTTCGGTAAGACCCAATAGTATAGGAGTGCGCTGTTCCCATACGCTATCTGCGTGCGTCCTTTTTGCCGAAAAACCGGCGGAATGGTGACTTATTGGCATCGTCTTCGGCTGCTATAGTAGGGGTCATCATCGGCTTCGTTTGTTTGGGGGGTCCTTATGAGCGACGAGAAATACCCGCACCTTTTCCAGCCCATCACCGTGAAGGGCATGCGCGTGCGAAACCGCACGTCGATGGCGCCGATGGGCACCAACTACGCCTGCCAGAACGGCGAGATGAGCCTGCGTCACATCGGCTACTACGAGCAGCGCGCGGCGGGCGGCACGGGGCTGATCATCGTCGAAAACGCCAACGTCAGCTGGCCGGCCGGATCCAACGGCACCACCCAGCTGCGCATCGACCACGACAGCTACATCCCGCGCCTCTACCAGCTCACCGAAACGCTGCACCGCCACGGCGCCTGCGTCGCGGTGCAGATCAACCATGCCGGCGCGTCGGCCATGGAAAGCCGCACGGGCGTGCAGCCCGTCTCCGCGTCGAACCTCCCCTCGAAAACCGGCGGCGCCACCCCGCGCCCGCTTTCGCGCGAGGAGCTTGAGACCATCGCCCGCCAGTACGGCGAGGCCGCGCGCCGCGCGAAGGTTGCCGGATTCGACGCCGTGGAGGTGCACGGCGGGCACAGCTACCTTCTGTGCCAGTTCCTCTCCCCCACCATGAACGACCGCACCGACGAATTCGGCGGCAGCCCGGAGAACCGCGCACGCTTCCCGCGCATGGTGCTCGACGCGGTGCGCGATCAGGTGGGCGAGGACTTCCCCGTCATCTTCCGCCTTTCCGCAGAAGAGCGCGTGCCCGGCGGCAACACCCTCGACGACTCGCTCGAGCTGCTGGAATACCTTATCAATCAGATCGACATCGTCGACGTGTCGTGCGGGCTGAACGACACCATCGACTACCAGATCGATTCCTGCCGCCTGCCCGACGGCTGGCGCGCGTTCCTTTCCCGCGCGGTGCGCGACCGCTTCGGCAAGCCCACCATCACCACCGGCAACATCCGCGACCCGAAGGTGGCCGAGGAGATCCTCGCGCGCGGCGACGCCGACTTCGTGGGCATGGGCCGCGGGCTCATCGCCGAGCCGTGCTGGGCGCGCAAGGTCGCCGAGGGCCGCGAGGGCGAGCTGCGCAAGTGCATCAGCTGCAACGTCGGCTGCACGAGCCACCGCATCCAGCTGAACCGCCCCATCCGCTGCACGGTGAACCCGCAGGTGGACACGTGGGAGATTTACCGCAGCCAGCACGTGAAGAAACCGTGCAACGTGGTGGTCATCGGCGGCGGCACGGCCGGCCTTGAGGCCGCATGCACGGCGGCCGAGGTGGGCTGCACGGTGCACGTGATCGAGAAACAGCGCGAGTTCGGCGGGCTGGCGCGGCGCATCGCGCTGCTGCCCGACAAGTTCCGCATCCAGGATTTCGTCGATTACCAGGTACAACGTGCTGAAAAGTTGCGCAACGCGTTCCTGCTTGCCGGCGTGGAGGCCACGCCGGAGCTCGTGCGCAGCTTCAAGCCCGACGTGGTGGTCAACGCCACCGGTTCCGAGCCGCTGCTGCCGCCCATCGAGGGCCTGCGCACGTGGATCGACCGCCCTTACGGGCGCGTGCACTCCATTTCGTGGGTGATGGACCACGTGAGCGACTACCCCGAGGACATGACCGGGCAGCGCTGCGTGGTCATCGGCGGCGGGGCGGTGGGCCTCGACGTGGTGGAGTTCGTGGCCGAGCGCGGGGCGAGCGTGCAGGTCATCGAGATGGCGCCGGCCATCGGAGCCGGCATCGATCTGGTCACCATGGCGCGCATGAAGGAGATCTTCGCCACCTGCGACGTCACGCTGCGCCCGAGCACGGCGCTCACCTGCGTCAACGAGCACTCCTTCGTGGTGAAAAACCCCGATGGCGCCCCCGAGGAGCTGCCCTTCGACTACGGCTTCGTGTGCATCGGCATGAAGTCGACGAGCCCGCAGCTGACAGCGATAGAGGCCGCGCTGCCCGCCGGCGTGCCGCTGGTCAACGTCGGCGACGCCGTGCGCGCGCGCCGCATCATCGAGGGAACCGCCGAGGGCCGCAACATCCTCGACGTGCTGAAAGGCGCCGGATACCTGTAGGGTTCTGCAAGGTTCGGTAGAAGCGCGCCGCACTTTTACCGAACCGCTCATATAAAAGAACGATGGTACCGCCGAATCCTCGTTGCATCCTCCCTGATTTATAGGGGAAAATGGTCAGGAATGCAGAGAACAGGGAGGGGGGGGTACCATGGCCATCTTCGGCTCGAAGAACAGGCGCGCGGGCGACGATGCGCGCCTGTTCGACGAAGCTTGCGCGCAGGCGCAAACCGACGTCCACTATCTGCTGCGCCGAGAGGACCTGTACCCCGTCCATATATCGCCGAACTTCGAACGCGTCTTCGGCGTCGAGGCGCAGCGCCTCATCGACGACGTCGACACCCTGCAGCGCTTCATGCCCGATGAGGACCGCCTGCGCCTCAAGCGGGAAGTGCGCACCTGGGACGGAGAATCGACCCTGCGCATCGAGTTCGACTACCTGATGCCCGGCGGGGATGGCGGCGCCGCGCGGCCCGCAGCCGGCGACCCCGCGCCGCAACCTGCGCAGCAGCCCGCAGCCGGCAACCCCGCGCAACCCGATCCCGCACTCCCCGCGCCCGCGCGTAAGCACTTCCGCTGCCAAACCACGCCCGTGCACGAGGGCGCCTACCTGCTCGTGTCCATGGTCGACACCACCGCCGAGCAGGCCGCGCTTGACGAGGCCCGCCGCGAACGCGACCGCGCGCAGGAGCTCGTCGAGGGCCGCACCGACTTCATGAGCCAGATGAGCCACGAGATCCGCACGCCGCTCAACGGCATCAAGGGCCTCATCACGCTTTCGCAGGAACATCAAGACGACAAGGAACGCCTGCTCGACGACCTCTCTCGCGCTTCCGACCTTTCCAACTACCTGCTCGCCCTCATCAACGACGCGCTCGACATGAGCCGCCTGAACAGCGGGCACGTGGAGCTGGAGTGCGCGCCGTTCGACATGCGCCTCATCGCCGCCGAGCTGCGGTCGATGTTCGAGGCGCAGGCGGCGCAGCGCCAGCTTTCCTTCAGCGTGGAGATGCAGGACTGCCGCGACGTCTTCCTCGTAGGCGATCGCATGCGCTTAAACCAGATCGTCGTGAACTTCATATCCAACGCGCTGAAGTTCACCGATGCGGGAGGGTCGGTCACCGTCACCCTGCGCGAGATGTACCGCGACGGGGACACCGTCAACTACATGATCCGCGTGCGCGACACGGGCAAGGGCATGGACCCGCGCTTCGTCAGCCGCATCTTCAAGCCCTTCGAGCAGGAAGACCGCACCATCGCGCGGCGCTACGGCGGCACCGGCCTGGGCATGGCCATCACGTCCGGCCTGGTCAAGCTTATGGGTGGCGAAATCGTCGTGGACACCGAGCTGGGCCGCGGATCGGACTTCACCGTGTATGTGCCGCTTGCGCTCGCCGGCGATGAGGCCCGCGCCATGCTCGCCGCGCGCGGCGAGACGCTGGAGACGGCCGACGACCGCGCCGACGTGGAGCTGGCCTACGACTTTGACGGGAAACACTTCCTGATGGCCGAGGACAACGATCTCAACGCCATGATCGCCGAGGAGATCCTCGGCAACCTCGGCTCCGTCGTCGACCGCGCCGACGACGGCCCGACCGTGGTGGCCGCCTTCGCCGCCTCGGCCCCGAACACCTTCGATGCCATCCTCATGGACGTGCAGATGCCCACCTTCAGCGGTTGGGAGGCCACCCGGCGCATCCGCGCGCTCGATCGCCCCGACGCGCAAAGCGTGCCCATCATCGCGCTGTCGGCGAACAACTACACCGAGGACGCGCGGGCCAGCCGCGAGGCGGGCATGAACGGGCACGCCGGCAAACCCCTGGACATTTCCGAGCTTAAGGCGCAGCTCGCCGCAGCGACGGCCGAGTCAGCCTACCGAGGGAGCGAAAGATGATCGTCGAACAGTCGAACACCGTCATCAACGAAGTGAGCAAGGCGCTCGTCGGCAAGCGCGACGTCGTGGAGAAGGCCCTCATGGCCGTCTACGCCGGCGGGCACATCCTGCTCGAGGACGTGCCCGGCACCGGCAAGACCACGCTGGCGCTGGCCCTTTCGCGCGCGCTCGACCTTGACTGCAAGCGCGTGCAGTTCACCCCCGACACCATGCCGTCGGACATCATGGGGTTTTCCCTGTACGACCGCGAGGCGGGGGAGTTCCGCTTCAACTGGGGCGCGGTGAACTGCAA
>CAVGWX010000062.1:0-12487 GCA_963633085.1 Prevotella sp. CAG:279
TCCTTCGGCTGCTCTCTGTAACGGTGCGACCTTTCGCTCGCACCCACGAAAAAGTCCTGGTCCCGCAAAAAGTCCCGGTCCCGCAAAAGTCCCGGTCCCGCAAAAAAATCCCGGTCCTGCAAAAGTCCTGGTCCCGCAAAATCCCTGTTGAGAATATCTTTCTAGAAAAACGTGGGGTCGAGCGAAAGCGCTCGACCCGCACTAGAGAGCGCCGTCAGGCGCGACACATAATTCAAAAGCGCGCAATCGGTGCACCGCTGCGGTCCTTGAATAGTCTGACGCGCCTTCGGCGCTGGCTATTGATGTGCGAGCTGTCGCTCGCACCTACATAAAAATGCCTGTTGAGAAAACCTTTCTCGAAAATTTCGTGGGCTTGAGCGACAGCTCAACCCGTATTCGAAAGCGCCGTCAGGCGCGACACATAATTCGCCGGACGCAGCGCCGCAAACGCCGCCGCAAAGCAGCCGTGCTCGCGCCGCACAACGCCCGCCGCAAAGCAGCGGTGGCGCACCGTATGGGCGCGCCACCGTCGGGTCCGTTCGTTTCGCCGTGCGCCGATCTCACTCGGCACCGCGCTGCTGGCCTATTTCTTCTTCATCTCGTCCATGAAGCCTTTGATGATGAAGGCAACGATGATGATGACGATGATGGCCACAATGACCGGAATGCTTCCGGCAGGCAAGAACGAAAAGTCCATTTTGTCCCCCTTTTTTGTTGGGCGCGTGTGCGCAATGTATGCAATACGTGAATCTGGCAGGTAATACTAGCGCGAACGCCCTAACCATGCAAGCGCGATTCAAGCGCGTCGTTGATCGTTTCGAGCGCCTTGACGCGGGCGTAGCACTTGTCGTCGGATTCCAGCACGATCCACGGCGCGAACGGGGTCGACGTCAGGCGGAACATGTCGTCGACCGCGCTTAGGTACTGCGGATACTTGTCGCGGTTGCGCCAGTCCTCGTCGGTGATCTTCCACTGCTTGGCCGGGTCGGCCTGGCGCGCCCTGAAGCGGGCCAGCTGCTCTTCCTGGCTCACGTCCACCCAGAACTTCAGCAGCACGGCGCCCCAACGCACCATGTCCTGCTCGAATTCATTGATCTCGTCGTAGGCGCGCGCCCATTCCTTATCCGACGCGAAGCCCTCCACGCGCTCCACGAGCACGCGGCCGTACCAGCTGCGGTCGTAGATGCCCACATGCCCCGCCTTGGGCAGGCGCGTCCAATAGCGCCACAGGTGCGGGTGCAGAAGCTCGGGCTTGGTGGGCGCCGGCGAGGGGAAGATGGTGTAGGCGCGCGCGTCGAGCGCCTGGGCGATGCGCTTGATGGCGCCGCCTTTGCCCGCCGCGTCCCAGCCTTCGAACATGAGCATGAGCGGCACGCGGGCCTGGTACATCTCCATTTCCAGCTCGTAGAGGCGCTTTTGCTGCTTCTTCAGGCGCTTCTTGTATTCGTCGCGCGGCAAGACGAGCGTGTGGTCGACGTCCTCGCCGTGCGGCACGCTCTCGATCAGCTTGAAGCGGCTCGTCGTCGGCGCCAGCGCATGGGCGCGCGCGGCCTCGGCCTCGGCCGCCTTCCGGATGGCCTCCTGCTGCTCGGGCGTGCGGCCCTCGATGGGCACCTCGTCGAGGTTGCCGGCGCTGTTGGCCTGCGCCTTCGCCGCCGCCGCGGCAGCGTCCGCGTCGGGAGCCGCATTGAGCGCGCCCTTGAGCGCCTCGACGAGCGTCTCCGCTATCTGCAGGTTGGCGCGGCGCTTGTCCTCGCCGTTGATCAAATGCCACGGCGCGAAGGGCAGATTGCTGCCTTCAAGCAGGTTGTCGTAGAGCTTGTAGGCTTCCTCGTAGCGCCCGAGCGTGTCGAGCTTGCCATCGGAAACGCGCCACGCCGTCGCCGGGTCTTGGCGCAGCTTGGTCAGGCGCGCCTTCTGCTTCTCGCGGGTGACGTGCACGAAGAACTTCACGACGATGTAGCCGTCGTCGGTCAGCTGGCGCTCGAAGTCGGTGGTGGAGGCGAGCGCCGCGTGCAGGCTGGAGATGTTGCGCTGCTTGGCCGCTTCCTTCACCGCCGCCGCGACGGACGCTTTGGGGTGCTTGATCTTGCCGTTCTTGCCGTGCTTGATGGTGCCGGTGCCGAATTCGGAATACAGCATGCGCTGCATGGCGGTGGTGTACCAGCCTCGGTCGAAGAACGTGATGGTGCCGCGCATGCCGAGCGCCTTCCAGAACTGCTGCATCATCGGGAAGTAGCCGGTGACGCCCTGGGGCGCGCCCGGGAAGGCGATCTCTTCGGAGACGTCGAGGTTTTCCGTGACGTGCACGGCGGTCGCGCGCGCGTCCAAGTTGTACATCAGATCGGAGATGCGGCTGCCCTTGCCGGCGCCGTTCCACCCCTCGAACAGCACCACGAGCCCAACTCCCGCGCTGCGCGCCTGCTGCTGCAGCACGACCAGCTCGGACATCAGCTCGTCGCGCCGAGCCTTATATTCCTCTTTCGGAAGGGTTTCCTGCGAAAAGTCAACGGTTTCCAGCATGCGGAGTCCTTTCCCCTTGTTCAGCCCGCCGATGCGGACGTTGGACCAATCCTAGCACAAGGCCATTGTGGCCTTCTTTGCTTCTCGTTTAAGAATCGAAGGGGGAAACGTCAACGGAACGTAAAATCTCGACGCGCAAACCGACCGATGCCGGATTGCGCGGAAAGCCGAGCCGCTTCGTCCCCTATAGTAAGCAGGTAAACGAAAATCACCGCGGGCGCGCCTCGCGGCATCGCAGGAAAGAAGAGCCGAAATGGCAAGATACGGCGTCATCGATCTGGGATCGAACACCATCCGCTTGGTCATCTACGACGTGAAGGAAAACGCCAAGCGCGTCTATTGCTGCAAGGATTTCAAGCGCACGGTCAACGCCAAGGAGATGGCGGGTCTCGCCGCGTTCGTGCAGGACGGCGTCTTCACCCCCGCCGGCGTCGATCGGGCCGTGAGCGTTTTGAAGGACCATGCCAAGCACGCGGCCTACTTCGACTGCAAGAAGGTCGACGTGTTCGCCACCGCCGTGCTGCGCAACGCGCGAAACTGCGCCGAGGCCGTGGCCGCCATCGAGGCGCGCACCGGGCTTGCCATCACGCTTCTGTCCGAGCGCGACGAGGCCCATCTCGGATTTGTCGGCGCCACGTGCGCGACGCGCATCGATCGCGGCACGCTCATCGACATCGGCGGCGGGTCCACCGAGCTCACGCGCGTGGAGGGCGGAGCGGACCACGACGACGTCAGCATCGGGCAGGGGTCGCTTTCCTCGTTCGCGCGCTACGTGCGCGGCATCCTGCCCGCGCCCTTCGAGATGAACGCCATCGCCAGCTCGTTCCGCTCTCACCTCAAGGCGCTCGAGCACCCCGAGCGCTACCGCACCGACGTCCTGTACGGCGTCGGCGGCAGCGCGCGTGCGGCCGCGAAGATCGTCGCGCAGATCAAGGGGCTCGAAAGCCGCCCGCGCAGCGTGGCCGCAGAGGACATCGCCGGCGTGCTGGCGGCGTGCAAAGACGACCCGAACGCCTTCGGCCACGCGGCGCTGAAGGCATCGGCCGAGCGCGTGCACACCATCATCCCGGGCTGCGTCATCCTCGACACGCTCTGCAAGCAGCTGGGGGCCGCTCGCCTGGAGATATGCAAGTACGGCGTGCGCGAGGGATACCTGATCGAGCGCATGCTCGACGCGACGAGCGCCGCCCCGAAGGCCGCGGGCGCAGCGCTTTACCCCACATCGGCGAAGCTGGCGAAGTAATATCGGGCCCGCATCGGTCAAAACCAGGTAAAATAAGCGTCGAGGCCGCGTGATTCCCCGTCATCAAGGGGTTTCCGGGAAACACGCATGCCTATGATAGGCCCTGCATCGCACATAAGGGCCCTCGCGAAGCAAGCGTAACGCGCAGATATCGAAACGTGCATTCATAGACGCCGAGAGAAGGAACGCCATGAAAGAAAACGCCCAATCAACCGCTCTGCAATCACCGTATATGCAGAACCGCGAGCTGTCCTGGCTCACCTTCGACGAGCGCGTGCTCGACCAAGGCGCCGACCCGAACGTCCCTCTGTTCGAGCGCTTGAACTTCATCAGCATCTTCTGGTCGAACCTGCAGGAGTTCTTCATGGTGCGCGTCGGCAGCCTGACCGACCTGTCGCTTTTGAAGAAGCAGGTGCTCGATTCGAAGACGGGCATGACCCCCGCCGAGCAGCTTGCCGCCATCCATGAGCGCTGCCACGAGCTGTACCCGGTCCAGGAGCGCACCTACGAGGACGTGCGCAACCAGCTGGCCCAGCACAAGGTGAAGCACCTGCGCCCCGCCGACCTCAACGACGAGCAGCGCTCGTTTCTGGCCGACTACACGCGCGTCAACATCATGCCGTTCCTTTCCCCGCAGATCATCAACTCGCGCCACCCCTTCCCCCACCTGGAAAACGGGTCGCTGTACGTCATCGTGCGCCTTGATGAGGAAGTAGGCCCGAAGAAGAGCAAGAAGAAGGACAAGGGGAAGAAAACCGAGAAGGTCGAAAAAGCCGTCAAGACGACCGCGGTCGCAAGCGAAGAGGCCGAGAACCTTGGCGCCGAGGGCGTGACCGTCGGCATCCTGCCCATGCCGCGCCAGTCCGCGCGCGTCATCAAGCTGCCGGGCGAAGGCTTCCAGTTCATCCTGCTCGAGCATGCCGTTGAGATGGTCGCCGCCGAAGTGTTCAGCATGTACACGGTCAAGCACACCAACGTCATCTGCGTCACGCGCAACGCCGACCTCGACGCGACGGAGGGCACCGACGAGTCGGACGAGGATTATCGCGAGCACATGAAGCGCATCCTCAAGAAGCGCGGCCGCTTGGCGCCGGTGCGCCTGGAGTCCGAGCGCCCGCTTTCGAGCGTTCTGCAGAAGCTGATGCTCGAGCGCTTGAACCTGAAAGAGCACCAGACCTACGTGACCACCGTCCCGCTGGACATGAGCTTCACCTGGGGGCTGCCGGGCAACCTTGACGAGAAGGCGCGCGCCGGCCTGGTCAACGCGCCGTTCTCGCCGCAGTGGCCCGCCTGCTTGGACCGCACCCGCTCCATCATCAGCCAGGTGTCCGAGCGCGAGGTGCTCCTGTCCTACCCCTACGAGTCCATGGACGCCTTCGTGCAGCTTCTGCGCGAGGCCGCCAACGACCCGAGCGTCATCTCCATCAAGATCACGCTGTACCGCCTGGCAAGCCAGTCGCACCTGGCGGAAGCCCTGATCGCGGCCGCCGAAAACGGCAAGCAGGTCACGGCCCTGTTCGAGCTGCGCGCGCGCTTCGACGAGTCGAACAACATCGAGTGGTCGCAGCGCTTCGAGGAGGCCGGCTGCAACGTCATCTACGGTTTCCGCGATTACAAGGTGCACAGCAAGATCTGCTGCATCACGCGCCAGACGGAAAACGGGCTGCAGCACATCACGCAGCTCGGCACCGGCAACTACAACGAGAAGACGGCGAAGCTCTACACCGACCTTTCCTTCATCACCGCCGACGAGACCATCGGGCGCGACGCCACGGAGTTCTTCCGCAACATGCAGCTGGAAAACGCTTCAGACAACTACGACATCCTGTGGGTGGCCCCGCTGCAGATCAAGCCGGCCATCATCGCGGGGATCGACAAGCAGATCGCGCTGGCGCGCGAGGGCAAGCCGTGCGGCTTGTTCTTCAAGACCAACAGCGTCACCGACAAGGAGATCATCGTGAAGCTGGCCGAGGCGAGCCAGGCCGGCGTGCCGATCACCCTGCTGGTGCGCGGCATCTCCTGCCTGGTCCCCGGCGTGGAGGGATACACCGACAACGTGCGCGTGGTCTCCATCGTCGGACGCCTTCTGGAGCACAGCCGCATCTACGGGTTCGGCACGGGCGCCGACGCGCGCATCTACCTTTCGAGCGCCGACTTGATGACGCGCAACATGGAGAAGCGCGTCGAGATCGCCTGGCCCATCCTCAATGCCGAGCTGCGCCAGCAGGTTATCGACTACTTCAGCACCTGCCTGAAGGACACGGCGAAGCTGCGCGAGCTTCTGCCGAACGGCCGCTACACCAAGCTCGGCGCGTTCCAGGCGAAGGGCGAGGCGCCGTTCGAGTCCCAGGATTACCTGATCAAGCGCGCCCAGGCTCGCCGCGCCGAGGCCGCGCAGGCCGAGGCCGCGCGCAACGCCAACGCGCGACGCTACGTAAGCGAGGAGCGCGAGGCCCAGCTTGCGCGCGCCGAGGCGAAGGTCGAGGCGGCGGCGCGGGCCGAAGCGGCGGCGGCGAAGGCAGCGGCCGATGCGCAGGCGGCGCTTGAGGCGGCGCGCGAAGCCGAGGCGGCCATCCGCGGGGACGGCGGCGTTGGCGCGGGCGCGGCTGAGAAGCCGGCGGCGGAGGCGGGCCCGAAGCACGCAAACGAGCCGGTGGCGGCGGAAGCGGCCGCGAGCGCCGCGGCGACGGCAGCCCCTGCGAGCGGCAGCGCCGCGGCAGCCGAGCCGACGCCGGTGAAAGCGCAGATCATCTCGGGCGTTCCCGAGCAGGCTCCCAGCCACACGGGCATCGCCGCGCGCAAGCCGAAGAAGCAAGGGTTCTTCGCTCGCCTGTTCAGCAAGTTCGGGAAGTAGGCCGAGCGCAGCAGCTTCGCGCAAAGAGCGGTTTGGCGATTTTCTTAGGGCCGAGTGAAAACTCGGCCCTTTCCATGAGAGCTCCTTTAGATGCGCGACATACCATTCAAGCGTGCAGCGCGCCTGGCGGCGCTGACCAAATGCTGCGCCGTCAGGCGTAACCGCCCCGCGCCATGAACCGATTGTCCTTCCCCCGCCCGTCGGCGAGGGAAGGACGTATTCAGCATCAGCGCCATGCCTCGCGCCTACGAGATTCGGGGCTAGGTCAACACTCTCGTCAGGTCTTTTGTGGGTGCGAGCGAAAGCTCGCACCGTACTAGAAAGCAGTTCAAAGGTGCGCCACCGTTTTCAACGAGAGCCGACAGCGGCCCGGAAGACCAACGTGCCCACACGGCCGAAATTTGTAATGCGCCCTGCGGGCGCTGACCAAGTGCTGCGCGAGACAAGTCTCGCGCCTACGAGATTCGGGTGTTAGGTCAACACTCTCGTCAGGTCTTTTGTGGGTGCGAGCGAAAGCTCGCACCTGAATAGAAAGCACCGAAGGGGCGGCGCGCGAATAGGCTTTCCCGTTTGCTACAATGGTCCCATGAAACTTCAGCAATTGCGATATGTCATCCAGGTGGCCGAATCGGGGTCGCTCACCGCCGCGGCTGAAAAGCTGTTCGTCGCGCAGCCGAGCCTTTCGAAAGCGGTCTCCGACCTGGAGCGCGAAATGGACATCACCATCTTCACGCGCTCGCGCACCGGCGTCGTGCCCACCGAAGACGGCATGCGCTTCCTTTCCCGCGCGCGCCAGGTGGTCGAGCAGGCCGACCTGCTCGAGGGCGAGTACAAGGGAACCGAACGCATCCGGCGCGTGTTCGGCATCTCCACGCAGCATTACGCCTTCGTGGTGAACGCGTTCGTGTCGCTCGTGCGCGGCTACGACGGCGACCGGTACGAGTTCTCGCTGCGCGAAACGTCGACGGCCGGCATCATCGAAGACGTGCGCCTCGAGCGCAGCGAGCTGGGCGTGCTGTACCGCTGCGATTTCAACGGCAGCGTCATATCCAACGTGGTGAAGTCTGCCGACCTGCATTTCGAGCCGCTGTTTTGCGCGAAGCCGCACGTGTTCGTCAGCCGGGAAAGCCCGCTGGCGCAAAAGGAGCGCGTGACGCTCGCCGACCTGGCGCCGTATCCGCGCCTGAGCTACGACCAGGGCATTCGCAATTCGCTGTACTTCGCCGAGGAGCTGCATATCGCGGAAGCGGTGGACAAGAGCATCGTGGTCACCGACCGCGCGACGCTGTTCAACCTGGTCATCGGCCTTGATGGCTACACCATTGCGAGCGGCATCCTTTCCGAGGACTTAAACGGCAGCCAGATCGTGTCCATCCCCCTTGAAAGCGACGAGCATATGGAGCTCGGCTACGTAAAGCGAGCCGACCGCCCGCTGTCCTCCATCGCCGAGCGCTACCTCGAGCTGCTGCGCAGCTACGTGCGAGAATACCGCGCGAAATAACGCCTCCGAGCGAGGGGGCCCACGCTGGCGGAATCGCGGAATCACGGAATCGAAATGCCGACTGAGAAAAGGTTCCGCATCGATGGAATCGCGGAATCTGTGTGTAGGGGCGAGCGAAAGCTCGCCCAAAAACGACCCAGAGCCACTAACTGACGGTCAACCCCAAAAACAGCTCGCACCAAAGGCAAAGGCAGCAAAAGCGTTGGAGTAAGAATACGGCAAGCTTTCACCTACCAGTCTTCCATGCGATCATAAACTCGCACACCGCACTACCTCATCTTGCAAGTATCTGCCTCATATGACACCATAATGAGGCAGATACTAAAGAGATGAGGCGATTCATGAGGCGATTCGATTACGCGACGATGCCCGATAACCTTCAATCCCCGGCAATCATCAACATGCTTTTGGCCGTCAGGGAATACAAAGGCCGTCAAGTTGCTCTCAGCTCGGTGAAGCCCGATGTTCTTGAATCCTTGGTTGAGCAGGCAAAATATGCCAGCACCGAATCCTCCAACAAAATAGAGGGGATCGTCACCACGCAAGGCCGCTTCAAGGAGCTCATGAGCGGGTCGAGCGCTCCCCGCAACCGCAACGAGGAGGAGATAGCCGGATATCGCGATGTGCTGGGGCTGATACATGAACAGCACGACTATATCGCGGTGACACCATCGGTCGTCCTGCAGCTTCATCGCGACTTAATGTCGCATACGGGTTTCTCCTACGGCGGGCGATGGAAGGACTCCGATAACCAGATCGTTGCCCGCAATCCCGATGGAAGCACGCACGTAAGGTTTACCCCCACCTGCGCCGCGCCGACCCCGCAGGCGATCGAAGAGCTTTGCGCCACGTATCGGCAGGCCGTTTCCTTGCAGCTGTTCGATCCTCTGCTTTTGTCGATCCGCTTCGTTTTCGATTTCGTGAGCATTCATCCGTTCAACGACGGAAACGGCCGGATGAGCAGGCTGATCACCGTTCTGCTTTTGGAGCGGTGCGGGTACGAGGTCCCTCGCTACATCAGCATCGAGAAAGCCATCGAGCAAACGAAGGAGTCGTACTACGAGGCCCTGTCCGCAAGCTCCGCCGGTTGGGATCGCGGCGAAAACGATGAGGAGCCGTTCGTCAGGTATATGCTCGGAGTGATCCTCTCTTCGTATCGCGAGTTGTTCGAAAGGGTCGACGGGGCTTGCTCGGCGACGAAAGCAGAACGGGTGCGTGCCGTGTTTGGCAGCAAGCCGGGAAAGGTGACGAAGGCGGATGTTCGCGAGAAGTGCCCCGATATCAGCGATGCGACGATAGAGCGCGAGATAAAACGGATGCTCGATGCGGGAGAGCTCACGAAAGTGGGGTCAGCCCGATCAACCGGCTACGTGCGGAACCCGTAAAGGCACCTGCGGGTTTTGCCGGTGCGCTAATTGGTGAAAACTTGCCAAGATTTCCGAATCGGGGGGCGTTTTTGAGGCTTGAGTTGGCGTTGAGGCGGGCATCTTGGTTGCTTTGTGGCGAACGCGAAAATGACGCATCGTTCTGAAATGGGGAAATGCAAGAAGCTGTTTTTCCTTGCTAGGGCTTTTCGCCAAAATATGCCCCTCGATTCGGAAAAGTTGGCACAAAACGGCGAAATTCGATGCGCGGTCACCGCACCAGCTAAGCGTGCGAGGATCATATTGGTGTTGAACGTATGGAGCAATGCATATAGGGACTTACGGCACCTATGTTGCGGCATCCGTGTGTGGGAGGCGAGGTGCGACTCGTTACGGAAGCTGCGCTACGGCATCTGTGTGTGGGGGCGAGCGAAAGCTCGCCCAAAAACGATCCGGGGCCACTTGCCGACGGTCGACGCCGCACCCCATCCGCAACGCAAAAAAAGGCCCGCATCCCAACCCGGGATGCGGGCCAAACCAACCAATGTGCGGAAACCCGCTACTTCAAAACCCCGCTCTTGAAGGCATTCATCAAAATGGTCGCCACGCGCTCGCGAGCGATCTCCTCGTAGGGCTTCAGATAACGGGCGCCGCCCTCGTCATACCCGTTGATGATGTCCTTGGACTTCGCCCAGGCAACCGACCCGCGCGCCCAATCGGAAATCGCATCCGAATCGGCGAACCCAGACAGCAGGCCCAGATCGGCGTTCTCCGCACCCGTACGGTCGGCGTAGTTCGCCAAGATGGTGGCCAGCTGCTCAGCGGTCACCGCCGCGTTGGGGCGGAACTCCACGCCGCCGAACCCGTTGATCACCTCGTTCTTCACAGCCCAGTTCGCGGCCCCGGTGTACCACTCGTTGTCCGCGACGTCCGCCATGCCGGTCACGTTGGAGGCATCGCTGTCATAGGCCTCGGCGGCCTCGGGCTCGGCGTTGCGCCAAAGAATCGCGGCCAGCTGCGCGCGCGTGAGCGTGCGGCCCACGCCGAACTTACCGGCATCGTCACCGCTGGTGTAGCCGGTGATCAACCCCTTCTCGGCGCAGAAAGTAACGCCGTCGGCGTACCACTGCGAGTAGTCCACATCAGGGAACGTCGGCGTAGGCTCAGAATCGGGAGCCGGCGTTGGGTCCGGGTCGGGCGTCGGGGTCGGCTCGGGCGCAGGATTCGGCGTAACGGTGCTCTCGGCGGTGTAGGTAGCTGCGACATTGCTTGGAACCTCGGAAGCCGCGTAAGCCTTCCCATCTGCCGAGCTCAGCCACTTGCCGGTCAGCCCGCTACCGGAAGGCGTGGGGAGAACGCAAGGGGTGTATTTGCCGTCCTTAAACGCGAACTTCTGACCAAGAGAAACGGTTTGCAGGGACTCGCAGCTATTAAACATCCCTCCCATGTCCGTGACCGTAGACGTGTCCCATCCGGAGAGATTAAGAGAAGAGAGGGCAGAACAGCCGTAGAACATCCATTCCATGTTCGTCACCGTAGATGTGTCCCAGTGCGAAAGATCGAGCGAGGCGAGGGCGGAGCAGCCGTCGAACATGCTTGACGTGTCCGTCACCGTAGATGTATTCCATCGAGAAAGGTCGAGCGAGGCGAGGGCGGAGCAGCCGTCGAACATGCCCCACATGTTCGTTACCACAGAGGTATCCCAAGATGCAACATCGACGGTAGATAGGTTCGAGCAGTTCAAGAACATGCCCCACATTTTAGTCACCGATGACGTGTTAAAACCGGAAAGATCGATGGACGAAAGCTTTGAGCAATCGCTGAACATGCTCGACATATCCGTCACCGCGGAGGTGTTCCATCGGGAAAGGTCGAGCGAGGCGAGAGCGGAGCAGCCATGGAACATCCCATCCATATCCGCCACCGCGGAGGTATCCCAAGAGGCAAGACCAAGGGATGAGAGTTTCGAGCAGTCATAAAACATATATGACATGTCTGTCACGGCGGAGGTGTTAAGGCTCGAGAGGTCGAGCGAGGCGAGGGCGGAGCAGCCGTGGAACATCCCACCCATGTCTGTTACCGCAGAAGTGTCCCAAGAAGCAAGCTCAAGGGAAGAAAGTTTCGAGCAGTCATAAAACATATATGACATGTCTGTCACGGCGGAGGTGTTAAGGCTCGAGAGGTCGAGCGAGGCGAGGCTGGAACAACCGTAGAACATATAGGACATGTCCGTCACGCTAGATGTATCGAGCCCGGACAGGTCGACCGTATTCAGCGACGAGCAGTCTTTGAACCACCCGTTGCAAGCTATCTCGCTCCAGGTGTTTTCTTTCTCGATGTGGCACTTTCCCTCGAACCGCACCGATTTGATGGACGAAAGCTTGTCCTTCCACGGGATTTCCCAGCTGTAAACGCTGGTCACGTACCCTTCAGCAGCCCCGTTGGCCGGCCGCACAACCAATCCACCCGCGGAATCGATCATCCACTCGCAGGTTCCCCAGGCGGTCCAGTTCACAATCGGAGCACCCGAGGCATCGCTCGTAAGCGATAAGGCCTCAGAGGCTGACCCCCCCCCGACCTCGTCGGCTGCAGCGGCAACCGGAACCGCAGGGCACATCGCCGCAGCGAGCGTCACCGCCAAAACCGATTTCATCGCCGCATTTCTCCTAGCATCAGCCATTCCCATCATCCCTTTCGCTTGAAGGTGTGCAGATAGATTTATCTTACTGCAGAAACGTCAATGTTTCCGGCAGATCATCGCCAAGAACGGGCAAGCGAGCGCCGAACGAGCTCGGCCGGCAAGATGGTCCCCGCCCCACGTCGTCGGCGGAGCGTTTGAAATTGATGTCCCGCCTGACAGATATTTCCACGAGCGAGCAGGCGGTCGGTTTGCGGTTGCGCTGTTGGTTCCACCCGCGTTTTAGAAAAGTGTGACGTGTCACCTTGAGGACGCTGACCGAATGCTGCGCGAGCTTTCGCTCGCGCCCACGAAAAACCAGGTA
>CAVGWX010000063.1:0-12081 GCA_963633085.1 Prevotella sp. CAG:279
GAACCATGATGTTGCGGAACTTCATAGCAGTCTCCTTTCGCAGAGGCGAAGTCAAAATCAACAGGGTAAAACCTCATGCCCGATTATACCCCAAGGTCAGGCGCGAAAGACCATCGATGCGCAAACCAAGTTCATCAACGTAGCCGATCGGGCGCCCAAAGGCATCGCGCCGGCGCCCAAAGACCTCGCGCCTGCGCGAAAAAGGCCCGCTGCGCATCGCGCGCTCGTATCCGCCCGCCTTACGAAACCAGCTTCGACTTCTCCACCTGCTCGACGTACCACTCGACGCCCTTGGCCAGGATGGGGCGCAAAAGGCCCAGCACCACGAAGGGCACCACGAACGCGAGCTCGCAGAGGATCTCTATCCAGAAGTCGTTCATGTAGACGCCCATCGACGCGGCGCGCATGGCGCTGATGATGTGCGTCGCCGGCAAAAACGGGCTGATGACCTGGAAAAACTCCGGCAGCATCTGCAGCGGGAAGCTGCCCCCGCCGCCAGTGACCTGCACGATGAGCAAAAGCACCGCGATGGCCTTGCCGAGGTTCGCGAAGAGCGAGACCAGCGTGTAGATGATGAAGCCGAAGACCAAGCCGGCCGTCCAGAAGCACAGCAGGTACAGGATCGGGTCGGACACCTGCACGCCCACGAACAGCATGTTGCCCAGGCACACGACGGTGCTCTGCATCAGCTCGATGACGGCCATCGCGCCGAAGCGGCCGAAGAACAGCTGCCATGATTTCGGATTGTCCAGCTGCTCGCGCGCCCGCTTGGAGGGCACCGGGTTCAAGAGCACCATCATCAGCAGCGCGCCCACCCACAGCGCGAGCGTCGAATACAGCGGGGCCATGGCCGAGCCGAAGTCGTTCGCGGCGAACACGGCGATGCGGTCCACTCCCACCGGAGCGGACACCGCCTTGGCCAGCGCCTGCGGGTCGGAGCCGATAATCTGCTTGAGCTGGTCGACGTTGCCGCTGGCAAGCGCTTCGTCGATGCTGGTCGAAAGCGCGTTGAGCTTGGTGGCGGAGGCGCGCAGCTCGTCGGCCATCGACTTGATGGCGCCCTGTGCGTCGCCGAGCTTGCCCGACACCGCGTTCGCCGACGATTCAAGGTCGCTGCTGGCGCCCGAAAGCGTCGAGGCGCGCGAGGACAGCGACTGCGCGGCCTGCGACACCGACGAGGCAAGGGACTCCAAGCTGGGGCGGATGTTGTCGTTGTAGTCGTCGGCGAGCGACTGGACGTTGTCCTTCGCGTCCTGCACCTTCTGCTGCACCTCGGCGCGCTGAGCCTGGGCGTCCGCCTTGCCTGAGGCGATATCGTCTGCGGCGGTGACAAGGGAATCGTGGAGCTTCTGCATCGATGACACCGACGAGGAAAGCTGCTTGACGGCGACCTCGACCGTCGGCTGATAGGATTCGTCCACCTGCGGCTTGAGCACATTCAGCTCGGTCACGAGGTCGCGATAGCACGTGATCTGGCTTTCGATGCCCGCCGCCTTGTCGCGCAGGCTCTGCGCCGCGTCACTGGCCGAACCGTCAACGTCGGCGTACACCTGGTCGATGGAGTCGGACACGCCGTCGAAGCTCGACGCGCTTTGGTCGAGCGCGCCGGAAAGAGCCGTCACCGACGCCGACAGGGCGCTGCCGATGGAGCTTGCGCCTGACTTCGCGGTGGTCGCGGTGCCCTCGGCGTCCTTCACGGCCGACTGCGCCTGGTCGAGCAGGCTGGTCGAGCTGTTCACGAGCGTCTGCGCCGTGGAAACGAGGCCCGCATAGGCGTCCAGCACGTCGGCGGCGCTTTCCATCTGCGAAGACGACTCGGACACCGTCGAGGAGAGCTTCTGGATGTAGCCGTTGGCGTCGCCGCTGTCGGCCAGGTTGCTCAGCGTGTCCACCAAGCTGAGCGCCACGTCGGATAGCGTTTCGGCGAACGTGGTGTTGACCTGGGCGGATACCTTGCTCGACGCCTGGTCGGTCACGCGCGGCGCCACCGCGTTCTTCTTCTCGTTCTCGTAATAGATGATCTGCGCGTGTTCCGTGTCGGCGGAATAGAAGCTCATCATGTCGTCGCTGAAGTTGGCGGGGATGACCACGGCGGCGTAGTACTTGCCCGATTTCGCGCCGTCGATGGCGTCCTCTTCGGTCGTGAACACCCAGTCGAGCTGGTCGTTTTCGCGCAACGCCTGCTCCACGCTGTCGCCCACGTTGATCTTCGTGGGCAGAAGCTCGCTTTCGTAGCCCTCGTCGGAATTGGCGACGGCCACCTTCAGCTCGCCGGTGTTGTCGAACACGTTCCAGCAGGCGATGACGTTGTACCAGGTGAAGATGGACGGCAGAAACACCAGGCCGAGCACCAGCACCACGGTGACGACGTTGCCGAACAGGTGGCGCACGTCGTAGCAGAACAGCTTCCAGATGTTATTCATGGGCGCCCTCCTGCTTCTTGGCGTGTTTCTTGGCGTGCTTCTTCTTTTTCTTGTGCGGCTTGCCGTCCTTGTCGGAAGCCTTCGTTGAACGGGCGTCTTTGGGTTTGCCGCCCTTGGATGCGCCGTCCGCCTCGGCACTCGACCGCTTGCCCGCGCGCTTGCGCATCTTCTTCAGCAGCTTCAAGTCGGCCTTGGAAAGCGACTGCGGTCCCATGACCAGGCACGGGGATTCAACTTCCAGCGCCTCCTCGTCGTCGGCGAGCTCGTCGTCCTGCGAGAGGCTCGCCTGGACGGGCCCGGCGAAGTGCGCCGGCTTTTCGGCGGCGGCCAGGTCGAGCAGCGATTCGGGGGCGGCATGACGCGGCGCCGAGGCAGCTGAGCCGGCGCGCTCGGCCGGGCTAGCCGAAGCGCTATGCTGGGCCGCGCCGGCCCTCGAGGCGTCGCGCTCGCCGGCCTTTTCGCCAGCCTTTTCGCCGCCCGCACCTTCGCCCGCCGGGGAATCCCCTTCCCTATCGGGCAAGTCGTCGCACACCTTGCCGATCGGCGGCAGCGGCACGCTCACCCCCTTGCTGCGCACGCCGCGGCCCACCGGCACCGACAGGCGCGCGGTGGACATGGCGGCGGGGACCATCTCGCGCACGAGCTTCTTGCCGCGGTTCGCCAAGCGCTCGCGCAGCTCGTCCTCGGACATGTCGTCGATGGATTCCTGGCGGCGGATGTTCTCGCGCACGTATTCCAGCACCAGCAGAAACAGGATGATGAGCACGAGCCACACCAGCCACGCCGTGAGCGTGACCACCTTCGCCGTCATGGTGGCCGTGAACACCGTGGTGAAGATGACCGGCACCACGATGCCGACGATGAGCGCGCCGCGCTTGAGGTACGGGTAGCGGCGCATGAACTGCTCTTCCTGCTGGCGCACGGCCTCGTGGAACTCGTCGTGGTCGGAAAGGGCGCGGATGAGCTGGCCGATGCGGTAGCGGCGCTCGGGCACCAGGGCGGCCTCGACGTTGAGCAGGTCGCTCTCTCCCACCTGCTTGGCAACCAGGCGGTTGAGGTTCGTCAGATGCGGGCGCACGAACAGGCCGATGATGGCCATGATGAGCGAGATGACCGCCAGCGTGCCGACATAGCCGGCCCACTGCGTGCCGTAGAAGCCGCCGATGGCCTCGCGCAGGGCGTTGATGCCGTAGGTGAACGGGAACATCGGGTAGACCGCGCGGAAGAAGCCGTCGGTCATCTCGATGGGATACAGGCCCGTGCCGCCGGGGATCTGCACGAACACCAAGATGATGCACAGCCCGATGCCGATGTGCTGCAGCGACGAGGACAGCGTGTAGGTGATGCACAGGTACGCGAGCGACAGCACGATGGCCGTGGCGTAGAACGCCGGCACCGAGGAGGCCTGCACGCCCAGGTACAGGCAGCCGGCCACGCACACGATGGCCTGCAGCACCACCAGGATGGCGAAGAACATCCAACGCCCCAGGTAGCCCTGCATGACGGTGAGCCCGGGGATGCCCTCCTTGTCCACCTCGAGCTTCAAGATGACGCACAGCATGATGGTGCCCACCCACAGGCTCAGGCTGATGAACAGCGGCGCCATGGCCGAGCCGTAGGCGTTGAGCGGGTAGAGCTTTTCGGTGGTCACCTTCGTGGGCGACTGCATGAACTCGGCGATCTTCTCGGGATCGATGCGGCCGCTGTCGACCAGGTCGGAGATGGCGGTCGAGGTGCCCAGCGCGCCGATGTCGGTCTGCGCGGTGGTCACGGAGCTTTGCAACTGCGCGAGCACGCTGTCGGTCTGCTTGAGCGCCGTCGCCGCCGTCGAAAGCGTGGTTTTGAGCTGGTCGATGACGTTGGCGGTTTGGGTGATGAGCACGCTTTGGTTGGCGATGGCGGCCTTCAGGCTCACCGCCGCGCTGCCCACCTGCGAAACCCCGTTGCTCACCTGCGGAAGCGCGGTGCCGAACAGCTGCGACTGATAGGAGCTTGACTGCGAAAGCGTCGACTGCACCGCGGTGTTGATGGTGCCGGTCGCGCCGGAGAGCGCCTGCGCCGTGGAGTTGACGTCGCGGGAAAGCTGCTGCAGGTCGACCAGGTCGGCACGCGCCTCGGTTATGCGGGTGTTCAGAGAATCGATGGAAGCTTTGATCAGGGCCTTCGACGTGTCGTCGGCAGGAAGCCCGTCGTAGAGGGCCTGCAGCTGCGATACCATGGCCTCGCAGGAGTCGATAACGCCCTGGGCGCGCTGCACCGAGGCTTCGACCGTGCCCTGCGCCTTGCTGACGGAAGCGGCCACGTCGGAGGTGGAGGTCGCCGCAGCGGCCGAGACGCCCGAAAGGCCCAGCGTGGCATCGGAAAGCGCCGGCATGGCGACGGCGGTGAAGTTCATGATGCCCGACTGCAGGGAACCGGACAGGTCGGAAACCTGCTGCAGCTGGTTTTGCACCATCGCCGCGTCGGAGCGCGCCTGGTCAAGCTGGCTTTTCGCCGAATCGGCCTTGTATTGCGCCTGAGTCGCCGCGTTGGACAGGTCGGACACCGTGGCGCGCGCGCTCGCGACGGAATCCTTCGCGCGGCCGAGCTGGCCGACCGCGTCGGACTGCGCGGCGGTGAGGTCCTCTTCGGCCTCGGCCACCTTCACGTTGAGCGTGTCGGCGACCACGGAGCTTACCGTGGAGACGAACTGGCTGTTGATGGTCTCGTCGAGCGTGGTGGAGCCCGCGTCGGTCACCTTCGGGGAGACGGGGTTCATCTTCTCGTTCACGTAATACTCTAGGTTGGGCTGCGTGAAGTCGCCCGTCAGGATGGTGAAGAGGTTTTCGGTGAAGTCGCTCGGGATGACGAAGGCGGCGTAGGCCCGGCCGGCCCGCACTTCCTCCATCGCTTCGTCGTAGCTTAAGAAATCCCATTTCAACTGGGTGTTCTCATGCAGCTGGTCGACGATCTGGTCGCCCAGGTTCATGTCCCCCATCAGGTCGTTCGAGCCGCCGGCGTCCTCGTTGACCACGCACACGCGCATGTTCCCCGTGTTGTTGTACGGGTCCCAGAAGCCCACGACGTTGAACCAGGTGTACGTGGAAGGGAGCACGACCAGAACGAACACCACGACAAGGGCGGCCGGCGTCTTCACCAACCGCAGCAGGTCGCGCCCAAGCACGCGCAGGGCATTCATCATGACGAGCAGTACCTCTTCCCTCGTGCGGCCGCGCGGGCCGCTTATCAGCGAGACGCTGCGCCGGCGGGGCCCGGGTGCAGCCGACGCCGGGTGACGTCGGGCACCGGATGCGGCGGGCGCCTGGGGTGCTGTCGGCACCTTGAGGGCGCGCGGCGGCGCAGCGATCCTTTTACGTTATCCGGCCATTGTAAAATACCCCACCTGTGGAATGTCTTTGCTCTACCGCATTCGCACAAGTTGTCATGCGGTTGTAACCGGACGGGGCTGGAGGCTGCGGGGCGGCCTGGCGCCGAGCGGCGGGGCGAGTCAGCGGACTGGCGAGCCGAACGAGCACGCCGGCGGCGGCGCCTGCTACGCGCGGCTGGGCAGCTCCAGGCGCGCCTTTTCGATGACGTGCCCTTGCATGGCGCGGCGCAGCTCGTTTAAGTAGAAGCCTTCCGGCAAATCCAGCTCGCAGTCGAGCGCGAAGACGGTGAGCGTGTATTCATGAGTGGCATCGGGCGGCTGCGGGCCGCAGTAGCGGGAATGCACCTGAGGGTTGGCGCTGCCGTGCGCCATGGGCGACCAGTTGCTGTTGCGGCCCTGCACCATGGGCACGCTTCCTTCCGCGCTGGCGTTTTCCGGAATGAACGTGCAGGTGGGAGGGATGTTGCAGGCCGTCCAGTGGATCCAGCAGAACCCGCCGACGGGGATGGCGTCGAAGTCCACGAACGCAAGCGCGAGCGATTTCGCGCCGGCGGGCACGCCTTCGATGGAAATGGGGAACGACCGCACCGGGAAGCCCTCCAGGCGGTCGGCCTCGGGCGCGTGCTTCCCGAAGCGGTCGGCCAGCAGGCCGTTTTCCAAGTCGACATGGATGTTCATGATGCGTCCTTTCTCGAGTTGCCTATTGCGCCTCCAACGTGGCGAGAAGCGCCTTGTGGTCCGTTCCCGCCACCTCGACGGTCGCAAGCTGGTTCACGGATATCCCCGAGCCCTTCGAATACACGATGTGGTCGATCTCGATGAGCGAGGGGATCATGCTGTTGGAGGGATAGGTCATGTGGAAGCCTTCGCCGGCCTGCTCACCGGCGTCAACGAACGCCGTGCCTAAAAGGTTGCGGAAGCGCACGTGGTCCCAGGTGGAGTTGAAGTCGCCCATCAACAGGTAATTGTGGCTGTAGCCGCCCAAAGATTCGATGGTTTGCAGCCCCGCGCTCCACAGGTCCTGCGCGCCGCGCACGGGCGAGTTCGGGTGCACGCTCACGATGCGGACCGCGGTCGATCCGATGGTGACGGTGCCCGCGGGCATGGAGCTTGTCGCGATGTCCACCAGGTTGTGCGAGACGTTGTCCATCGGGGCGGCGGTCCAGATGCCGTTGCGCCCGCCGTTGCTCACCTCGCTTGCGGCGTCGGAAACCACCTGGTAAGGAAGCAGATCGCCGATCCCCGCAGCTTCGAGCTCCTCCACCATGGATTGGGTGAGCTCCTGCAGGCACAGGATCTCGACGTGCTGCTCGCGGCAGATGCGCACGATCTCGGACGCGCTCGCGTTGCCGGCGAGGGTGTTCAGCGTCATGATGCGCGCAGCCGAGTCGTCGGTGGAGGCGCTGGCGGTAACGGCCGTCTTGGCGCTGTCGGTGATGTGCGAGGTGGGCACGAAGTAGCCGTAGTGCCAAGAGCCCATCACCGCGAGCGCGAGGATCGATGCCACGGCCAGGACGCGCCGTCGCCAGATGAGCGACAGCACGACGATAAGCGCCAGCGGGAAGATCGCAAGCGGTATGAACGAGGCAAGCTCGGGCACGGCGCGACCGGTGGCCAGGCTGGCGGGAAGGCACCTGATGGCCATGAAGAACGCGATGACCGCGAAGGCAAGCCAAAGGAGAAAGGACAAAAAGCCATGCTTCGCGCGCTTACGCCTGCGCCGGCCATGCTGGCCGGTGCTGTCAGCCTTAGAGGACATGGCGGCGCCAGCGGGAGGGAAGCCGGCACCCGATGCGGCGTGCGCGGCGAACGAAGAAGGGTACTCGCTCGTTTGCCCTTGCCAGCCGGCAGCGGGCGCGGCAGAAGGTCCGTTCGCCTGCCCCCACCAGCCGCCCGTGCGGCGCTGCTGCGCTTGAGGGTTGTTGTACGGGGCGGTTGGCTGCGGGGCCGCGTGCCGCGGAGCGGTTGGCCGCCAATCGTTTGCGCCCATCAATCCCGCGCCCTCGGATCGTCGGCGCAGACGTCGCCCCTTGCGTGAGATGTATGTTTCAGCTCCACCGGCATCGTTCCCTTTAGATACGGACATGGTCAGGGTTCCCCATTTCGCTGGATTATAGCATCGAAGACCGCCGGCAAATTCCCCGCACCAAGGCGACCATGGCGATTCCCGCAGCGGGCAAGCAACCCATCAAAGCCCGCCATTTAGGACATTCGAAGGCCTTTCCGGACATTTTCGCCCCGTTTCCGGACATTGTCCGCAAATGTCCGGAATGACCGCGCGTCTCCGTTCGCATCCGCCAACGCCCTACCTCGCAACGTATCGGCGGGCCTTCGTCTCCCCAACCGGCTCCAGCTTGCCAGCCTCAACCATTTCAGCAACGTGGCGGCGAACCGTTCTCTCCGTCACGCCGGCCACACTCGCGACCGCCGGAATCGACAGGGACCCATTGGACTCGAGCATTCGGCAAATAACCCAGTCAACGTCCAGCTTTTTCGCCGCGGACGACGTTGCGTTCAGCGGCACCGTAGCAGTGAACACGTCGCCTTCCACAAGCGATGGCTGCCCGCCGCCGTAAGCCCAGGAGTACTTGAACAGGTTCCTCGTTCCGCTTCCCAGCGCCTCGGCCCGCCCGATGTTCCCGAAGAATTCCGCAATGATGGGATTCTTTGGAAGAGGGTTGAAGCTGTCCGGGTTAAGGCTTCCCACAAACCTTGGCCTGCATGCGTTTTCCGTATGAATGCCAGTCCTGTCGATGACGAACTTTGCCGGGAAGGGGTTGGTGTATTCGCGGTGCATCAGCATGTTCGCGATCAGCTCGCGAGAGATGACGTCTCTCAAGCTAATGGCCTGCGTTTCCTCAAGATAGAATTTATCGGGAAGGTGCTTCTGCGAAAACTCGAGCAGGCGATCATAGGCTTCGATGAGGTTGGTCTTGACCACCAAACGGTCGTCATAGCGGTCAACGTTATCGCGCTGCACGTACGCATCCGTCTTGTACGCAGGCGCGATGCTGGCAATAACGTCATCGCAACCGAGGATGAGCGCCGCGGCGAGCGTGAACCCCTCGACCCCCGTCTCGTAATCTTTGAGGTAGAGGTTGGCGCTGCGGAGCAGATCGTCATCGGACATGTTGCCCCACGGATGATTCGCGCGCTTGGCAAGCGCCATCTGCCGCACCCTTTGAAGCAGGTCGATCCTCAAATCCGATTTCGAAAGGTAGGGGAAAACCTTGCGCTCCGAGTAGTATTCCTGCTTGCGGATGTACATGGCGGAAAGCTGGGTGTCGGTCGTGACCTTGCAATCGGCGTCGGCGACTCTGTCGTAGACGACGCCTTTGAATTTGTGGACTATCGATCCGACCGGAACCCACACCCGCAAAACGAGCTTTCCCTCGTACTCGAAACTCTCGAACTCAAGAGCGGGCGCAACGTTGAACGAATTGGGGTTGTTGACGCGGTTCGCGATGGTGCGCTGTATTTCGAGCGCCCTATCAGAGCTTATGCCAACAACGTTGGGGATGACGCCCAAAGTAGGGGCATCTTCAACCCCAAGATAGAGGCTTCCGCCCTGCCTGTTCGAAAACGAACAGATGGTCTCGAAGACATCGTTGCCCGGGAGATTCCCGCAACGCTTGAATTCAACCGAAATTCCTTCGCCTTGGGCCAGCACCTTCTCGAATTCGCTTGGGGTCATCTCGTCCTCCCTCAGAGTTGATTTAGGACATTTTAGCCTCTTTTCGGACATTTTCACCCCGTTTCCGGACATTGTCCGCAAATGTCCGGAATGAGTAACAAATGAATGCCCTAGCGCTAGCGAGGCAGGCATATCGGTAGGGTCTTCGCCGAGAAGCGTCCCGACTGTTTCTTGCGTGGAAAACGCCAGAAAGCCGCAAGAACACGCAGAATCGTTCGACCCGGCCGAAGCAACCGCCATCGAAATCGCTCGCAAAAACGGCAAGGTGACGAAAAAAGAGCTCATGGAAGAGGCCGGCATAGGGAAGACGAAGGCGACAGACACCCTAAAGGCGCTCGCCGACAGGGGCGTGCTCAAATGGGTCGGAACAAGCACAAACGACCCGCGCCAGGGTTATCGGCCTATAGACGTCAGCTGAGTCGACTGCCTGCTACTGCCCGCCAGTTTTCAAACCGGCGGGCAGTAGCAACGCCGCAGGAAGTCGCACCACGTCTCAATACAGTACGTTTCCGCTGGTAGATAGCTACGTTCCTCTCAGAATCTTCCAGGGACAGAAAATCGCAAGCCATAAGTTCCACAGCAATTCAGGCAGCATTTCCACCAAAAACATAACTCGCACTCAAGACAGAGGGCGTTATACTGATGCCAGCATCTGATTGTGGTGTTCGCACTATACAACCCGATGCTCATAGTTAATAAGCAAGGTCTTCTTCATTGAGGCTAGGTGGGATTACCCACTATTGGCCGATTTGTCGAAGGCCTTCTTATATTTCAGGAAATCGTAAATTCTGATGAGCCTTTTCAGCTCGCTGTTGCCATCGATGATTTTGCGATCGCTGCCGATAAGCCCCCTCAAATAATCCAGCAATTCATCCAGGTCCAGCTCCTCCTCTTCAAGAAGAACGAGCTTCTTATAAGCTTCCTCAGCGCCCTCTTCCCGCACAACCAACTGAACCGACAAGCCCCCAACGTCAAGGTGATAGCTCTTCTTAGACCTCCGTAGGCTATTGTTCAGGAAATCGTCAAGCGCCTTCTTCCTGTCTATCTCCTTCAAGATCCGAGGGTCAAGCACCTCGCCGGAATAAGCACTCAGGTACTTGTACATGGGCAAGCCGCCAGAGTTGGTGCCAAGTAGATTAGGAAGGTACTCCTCCACGGCAAGTTTCGGGGCAACGTGCTCGTCGTCGAACACGATGTCCCGATAGAGAAGCTCGGCCTTGATCATGTGCCCATGCCCAGCTGCAGAACCTGCCACCCCGACGCCCAGCAGGAACGATTGTCCCTCCGGTATGCGCTCAAGATCGCTGAATCCCGTCTCGACAACAAGCGATCCGCTCGGCTCCACGCTGTCGATCATCTCGTAGATGCTCTTACGAAGCTCCCGAATCACCCTCGGCGAAAAAGAGCACCTGGATTGGCCGACGGCCTCATACACGGCCCCAAAGTCATTCGTCTCGACCTGCGTCATGCTTATCTCGCCGATGCCAGGGTAAGAGATGGAGCGCGTTGAGATCTTATCCTCGCCACGCGTAACAAACACGAACCTATCCCGAAGCAATGCCAAATGACCAGGACCTAAGCAATGCGCTATCGAACGAAGTATGCCTTCGATATCAGGATCGCTAAGCGAATACCCAATGAATACGATTGGATACTCCATGAAAATAGTCAGCAGCTTCGCAGCAAGATAGTCTTGTGTATCGGCGAGCTTTTTATAATCAGCCTCGTCGAGAACCATTGTCTCCGGGCGCTCAACCGAGCCGTGTATCTTGTAGATCTCACCAACCTCGAACGTTCTTTGGAATATAAGATCGTCCTGGCCGACGAGCACCTTGAACTCCGGGAAAACAGATTCGAGAAGCAGATCGTAGTTGGTGGTAATGACACCTGACACGCGCCATCTTCCGGCCTCTTTCAGGATTTCGAGCTCAGACGTCATCATGCTTGCACGAAACGACTGAAGCCTCTCGGCCGCCATCATCTTGAGCACGGATCGTCTGCCACGAATGTCGTCGGCATGGGCTTCCCTGAACGATGCGAAGCGCTCTTCCTCTAGGACAGCTATCCTCAAGTCCCTATCGAGCATGGCAGCAACGGCCGGCAGATCCCCATAAGGCGATCCGCCAACGCATCGAGCGCGATAGGAGTCAAAGCGGAATGGGTCGCTCGACAAGCGTGAGCACAGATGCCTTAGCAGGCCCTCCCAATCATCGGTGCCCATGTACCTGCGCGAAAAACCCGAACCCACAAACAGGTACGGGCTTCTGCCGGCCTTATTTACAAGGCGCGTAATGGTTTCCTTGATGTTCTCCCTCGTCAATCCCGTTCACCCACTCTTCTTCGCCAGGTCATCCAACCTTATAAGCAAACTATAAGACCTCCTGCAGCCAGCAAGCTCCACAACAGGCCTGCCGTGTAATACGAACACGACCCCTTAAACCGCAGGCTACAGGATAGCTTCGCCTAAAGGCCAACGCATTTTAATCAGAAAGGCCCCACTATCCCTGAGGCTTTTTGATGGGCTGTAGCTCGGGAAGCCGATCGAAGCGGCGATCCTTGATCGGATCCAGGTTAAATACGGAGTGCTTTTCGTAATC
>CAVGWX010000064.1:0-11995 GCA_963633085.1 Prevotella sp. CAG:279
TGATGGCGGTGTTGCCGCCCTTGCGCGGGCTCCCGCTGAGCACGACGATGTTCATGTTTCCTCCCGTTTGGTTCTTTTCCCTCTTGCTTGACCATGCCCGAGGCGGCGCCCGATGCGCGAGCCGAGCCATCTCCTTACGTGTCATCGGGTTGAGCCCTGGGGGCGGGCCTTCGCCGTTTGCCAACGGCGAAGAGCGGAAGAGGTTCTCGCTCCCCCGTGACGCCGGCAGATAAGGAAAAGCCGGGAAAACGTCCCCGGCGCTTGGAAGCCTTCCTAACGGAAAAACCGATTGGTTTATACCATATCCGCAGCAAGGTCTTTAGCACCGAACCAACAAGCAGCCAGCAAAGAGAAACCCCTGGTAGCTCATGAGTTGGATTTGTCGGACAAGCTTCGACAAGGCGATGACCTACGGAAACGCGTTTTCAAGTTTACCCAAAGCCCTCGGGGACAAAAACGTGAACTCAAAGGGGCCGAAAGGAGCAAAAAATGAGCAGCGCAAACCTCAGCAGGCGCCACTTCATCAAGATGAGCGGCATCCTTGGAGCCGGCCTGGCGACGGGTGCGGCCCTTGCCGGATGCGCCGGCACGGGAGCCTCCAGCACGAGCAACGTCGAGTCCGGCGAAGCGGAAAGCTCCGCTGCGGGCAACGCGGAGCTCAGCGCCGCAGAAACCGCGGGCAGCCCCGAATCCGGCGGCAAGATCCTCGTTGCTTACTACTCCGCGCAGGGCCACACCAGGCGCGTTGCCGAAGCTGCAGCCGAAGAGCTCGGCGCCGATCTCCTCGAGATCGCGCCAGTCGAACCGTACACCGAGGACGACCTCGACTGGACCGACGAGCAAAGCCGCGTCAGCCGCGAGCATGACGACGATTCCCTGCGCGACACTCCCCTTGCAAGCACCGTTCCAAGCAATTGGACCGACTACGACACCGTGCTCGTTGGCTACCCCATTTGGTGGGCCATCGCCGCTTGGCCAATCAACCGCTTTGCGTCTGACAACGACTTCTCTGGCAAGAGGGTCGTCCCGTTCTGCACGTCGGCTTCTTCGGAGCTCGGTCAAAGCGCGAGCCTGCTCGCCGAAGCCGCGGGAACCGGCAACTGGGCCGAAGGGCAGCGTTTCGCGTCGGGCGCCTCTGACGACGAGGTGCGCATGTGGGCTCGCGGCATTTAGCTGGTAGCTGGCGAGCTTCGAAGCAGGACGTCTCGAAAAAACGAGCCGGCACCCATAGCACAAAGGGCCGACGAGCGGAATCTCGTCGGCCCCTCTTTTGTTTTCGACGCAAGTTAGCACATGATGGCGTCGTCGGCCGTGAAGGCGCCCGAGGGAGCCCTATTTGACCTGGATGCAAATGCAAGTAAGGACGGAGTCGATTCGGCAGGGGGCGTTCGCTCTAAGCGGGCTCCCGGCCGCGGGGCGCTTGGGCGTTCGCCAGGCCTTACGGCATGATCGAGTTCGCGCCGTCGACGATGACGCTTTGGCCCGAGAAGTAGCACGAATCGGGGCCGGCCAGGAACGCGACGACGGGGGCGATGTCGTTCTCGGGGTCGCCGAAGCGCTTCATGGGGTTCAGGTTAACCTGCTTCGCGTACTCTTCGGGGAACTTCTGCGCCCAGGCCTTTGCGGCGGGCGACTCCGCGCCGGGGAGAACGACGTTCACGCAGATGCCGTACTGCCCCCACTCTTTTGCGGCGATCTTCGTCAGGCCTCGGATAGCCTCTTTGTTGGAGGCGTAGGCCAGCTGGCCGGCAATGCCGAACATGCCCGTGGCGGACGCGAAATTGACGATACGGCCCTCGTGCTGCTCCTTCATGAAGGGGAAGGCGGCCTGCATGTAGTTGAGCGCGCCGATGACGCCGCTTTGCCAGGCCTTGAGCATATTCTCGTAGGTGGTTTCCTCCACGGGTGCAGAAGGGGCGATTGCCTGGGCGTTGTTGACTACCACGTCGACGGTGCCGTACTTTTCGACGGTGGCCGCAACGACTTCGTTGACGCGGTCGCGGTCGGCGGAATCGCAGGTCATGGCGAACCCTTCGCCGCCGAGCTCCTTGATTTCGGCGATGGTCTGCTCGATCGGCTCAAGACGACGCCCGGTGGCGACGATCTTCGCGCCGCGCTTGGCCAGGCACAGGGCTATTCCCTTGCCGATGCCCTGTCCGGATCCAGTGACAATCGCAACCTTTTCGTTCAACTGCTTCATACGAGGCCTCCTCGATAATCGCCGCGAGCAAAGCTGACGGTTCTCGTGTTCAGGAACCCTTCCACGGTATTTCGCTTTGATGCTTACGGCGCCGACGCATCTCCAACTGGCGTGCTTTAATTCGTGTGCGGGGAACCGGCGGGGGTTGCTGCGCTGCCTTGGAGATTTCGATGAGGTGCGTAGGCTAGGCCATCTTCTTGCGCGTCCTCGAAGCCGGGGAAAACGTCCCCGGCACTTGGAGGCCTTCCCGAGGGGAAACCAATTGGTTTATACCATATACGCAATACGAGCTGGTGACCGATGCGAAGCGGATCCTCGTCTCAGAAGAAGAGCTTGCCTTCGTGGGCAACGGAACGCTGGTGAACAGGATCCGTTACGGTGCGAACTGGTGGCGCGGCACGAAAATGCAGACCCTCGAGTGGAACGGAAGCTCTACCTGCGCTTCATGCCGTCCAGGGAGCCCATGCAAAGCTTCGGCTATAATTATTTGATTTCAAAGCCTAACAACAGGAAGGCGATCAATGCCTAAACATGCCGAAACGAGCTTTAAGAACAACAAGCTCAAGCTAACGGGCGCGGCAATCGCCCTGGCGTTCTCGACCCTTATGTGCTTTGCAGCCCATACTGCCTTGGCGGCGGATTCGGACGTCATCGCCTATTCCGTTAACTCGCAAGGAACGACGACGAATTACTACAGCATAGACGAGGCGATAAACGCCGGCTACGCCGACGACACGGTGATCGTCATGGCGCGCGACTGGGTTGCGAACAGCGTGATCGGCATCGCGGACAGCAAGAGCGTGACCATCGACATGAACGGCCACAAAATCACGAACAACAACAGTTTTCAAACCTTCCGCCTCTATGAAAGGGCTCATCTCACCCTTACCTCATCCAAAAAAGCCACGTTTACCTACGCAGCTTGGAGCGAAGAAGACGGTAGCCAACACCAAGGCGAAAAGATCGAAACCGGCGGCCTTGTAACGGGCGCTGACGCATCTGACGATGGCGGTGCCATTTGGGCGGAAAATTGGACAACGCTCACACTCGACAACGTTGCCGTTGCGGGCAACCAAGCCAAAAACGGCGGCGGCGTGCGCATCGACAAAGAAGCGAAGCTCTACATGAAGAACGGCGCAAGCATCCAGAACAACAAAAGCGCAGGCAGCAGCGAAAACGGAAAAGGCGGCGGCGTTTACGTCTACCAAAACGACACCAGCATCTACATGGAAAACTCCTCGATTAGCAGCAACTATGCCACCGGCAGTGGCGGCGGCGTGTATGCCAACAACGACGCAACCAGAATCAGCATGGAGAACAATTCCGCCATCGACAACAACAATGCGAGCAAGGAAGGCGGCGGGATCTGCTTCAACTACACGTATTGCAACGTCATCTCGAGCGATAAAACCGCGTCTATCTCATACAACAAGACGAGGGACAACGGTTCCGGTGGCGGAATCTTCTTCGCGGAAGTGCGCGCCGCCCAAAACGAAGGCGAAGTAAGCGGCATTAAAATCGCAGGCAACAATGCCGAAGGCAGAGGCGGCGGCCTGTACATCAACCAGAGCTGGGTGCGCGTGAACGACTGCACGATCGACGGCAATAGATGCAGTAATTGGTATGGCGGCGGCGCTTACAGCAAGAAGTCGAACATAGGGTTCTACAACTGCACAATCACCAACAACAACTCATGCAAAGACGGCGGCGGTCTATATGTCGAGGCCGACACTTACGTCGAAGATTGCACTATAACGGGCAACAGCACTGGCGGCATCGGTGGCGGCGTTTTTGTCGACTCGCTGTTCGACATCAACCTGAAGGGCAAGGTGGTCGTGAAGGACAACACGAGCACCAACGGCGCAGCAGACGACCTGTTCCTTGAAGATGGAGCGGCGAGCACCGCCTATATAAAGGGCAGCGTGGACGCGAACTCCGAGATCGGCATCCGCACAAGCGCCTCGGGCGACAGACTGCTTGCCAAGCAGGTGTCCACCTACGATGAGGGCACCTATTTCATGGATGTGGACGGCTTCTACATTTCGCATGGCACCGACCACGACGGCGATCTGTGGCAGCGCAAGGGCGCCAGCCGCTGGGCGGTGCGCCTGAACGGCAATTACGTGGGAAGCTACAATGCGGATGCGACGGTGACGCTGAACGGTGCCAGCACGGATGAAGACAAGGTGTTCTGGCGCTGGTCTGAGGCGAATTCGTCAGGCTTGGAGCCTCTTTCAGACCACATAGGCGACATAAACGCACAGACTGCCACGTTCTCGATGCCGAAAAAGAACGTGAACCTGGTGGCAGACTACATTGATTACGCCAAGGACATCACGGTGGAAGTCGCACGGCCTGTTGCAGGTGAGGCTTTGCCCGATGCGGCTACCCTAAGCTACACCAGCGGCGGCGAGACCAAGAGCTTCGAAGTGAACGGCATACGCTGGTTGAACAGCTCCGGCGCACAGGTGACAAAAGCTGCTTATGGCGAACAATATCGCTTTTACTTTGTGATTACCGATGAAAAAGACCTTGGTTTTGCATGCCGCAGCACCCTTGACAGCAGCGATATCTCGCTCGTTTGCTCCGACGGAGGAACAAGCCCCGGTATCCAAGACGCGCATGTGGAAGGCTCGGGCTACCTTAACGTCACCACGGGCTACTTCGAAACAGCCGCTCCAGCGATCGAAAGCGTGGAAGATGCCGGCGTCGCCGTTACCGCCGGAACGTCAGTTGCCGACTTGAAGGCGCTTCTGCCCAGCACCGCCAAGGCGAAGGTGCAGGGCGATACCACCGTGGAGCTTGAGACCGACACATCTTCCGTGATGTGGCCGAGCGGCCTCATCAACGACGACGGCGTGGTGGCCGACCCCACGGGCGAAAGCCAGGGTTACACGTTGAGCCTGCCCCTGAAAGCCTCCGACAAGGCAACGAACCCGAGCGGCAAAAAGCTGAACGTGACGATAACGGTCCTGCCGAAAGAAAGCGTCGCAGACCCTGTGGTAACCCCCATGTCCGGCACGTACACCAAGTTCAACGACATGATGCCCCTGGGAAGCGACAACACGCTCAGGGTCAAGGCGGCGTGCGCGACCGACGGCGCGAGCATCAAGTACACGGTGGACAACGGCGGGGCGATGGACTACGACCCAGCCACCGGAATCGTACTCACATGCCCGCAAAACGACGACACGTTCTACCAGCTTTCGGTGTGGGCGGTGAAGGGCGACGTTAAGTCGGACGAGGTGCAGGCCTCCTACCAGCTCGACGACACGCTGCAGAAGACCATCCAGATCAGCTGCACGGACACCGCCCTGTACGGCGACGGCGACGCACGCTGGTCAAGCACGATCGAGGCAACGGCCGACCTCGGTGCGGAGACGGTGGTCACGGCGCCCGCCCAAGCGGGCAGGGTCTTCGACCACTGGGCATGGGACGACGCGCCGGCAGGCACCGACCTTGAGCAAGCAACCCTTACGATCAGCGACTTCCAGCTCGACCTGGCAAGCAAGATCAAGGCGGTGTACACGCCGGTGATCTCGAGGATCGACGTTGGCCTTACTGGCCTCCCGGAAGCGCACCAGGCCCTGGCAAGCGAAGCCAGCTCGGTGAAGATCGGCACGGCGGGCAGCGCAACGCTCGTCGACGTGACAAGCTACTTCAAGGACAGCACCGCAGAGGGCGTTCCGCTTACCTGGTCGCCCGCAGCCTCAAGCGAGGACGGCAAGGCCGAGCACCTCACGAACTACACGGCAGCACTCCCCCTCAACCTAGCAGGGCTTCCCGAAGGCGTTAAATACGCATTGTCCGATAGCGCGAGAATCAGCCTGAATGGCGGAAATGTGCTTGATGGCTCTTCAGCATATGTGGCGCAAGACGCCGCTGGCGCAAAGACGCTTTATGTGGAGTTCCCGAACACGGGCCCTTATGAGTACAAGTCCTGCACCCTGCCGGAAAACGTGAGCATGTCGTTTGCGGACGCCTGCGCTTACCAGCAAGAACAGGATACAAAGCAAAACCCCAGCTGGGATTTGCCTCGCGAATTGGCGGTAACGTACGTGTGCGGCGAAACGGATCTGATTGACATCGACTGGGAAACGCCGACGGGCTTCGATGCATCGAAGCTGGATGCTCAGACGATCACCGTAACAGGCACCGTTGAGTATCCTAAGTATGTGGACAACACCGACGCCCCCAAAACCGTCACAGTGGCTATTAACGTTGCTGCGCCTGATACGGTTGAAACGCCCACGAGCAACGTTGCGGCGGGCACCTACGATAAGGCGCAGCTCGTAGAGCTCAGCTGCGGCACCGAAGGCGCCACCATCTACTACACGACGGATGGCGCCGAGCCCACCGATCAGAGCACCGAGTACACGGGCGATGCCATCCAGGTCAGCAGCACAACAACGATCAAGGCCATCGCGTACGCGGACGAAATGAAACCGAGCCAGGTTGCCGAGTTCGCCTACGTCATCAACACCGAACCAGAGCCATCCCCAGAGCCCGAGCCGACCCCGGAACCCAAGCCGTCCCCGACACCGGAGCCCACCCCCTCGCCCGAGCCCGCTGACGACACGGACAGCGGCACCAATGAGACCGTTCCCGATGGCGGCAATGGGGACAATCCCTCCGATACGGGCTCGACCTCTACTGGCGACAAAGTGCCGAATACCAGCGACGGGCTCTCACCGTTCGTGGCTCCCCTGCTTGCGCTGGGCTTCGCATCGCTGCTGGTTTTCGTGCTGCGCCTAGCGAAAGCGCGCAGGCGCAGCTAACGCAACACGCTCGAGAATGCGATTGCGGCCCGCTTTGCAACCCCTACAAGCAGAACGCCGCATACAGGGGCACGGACAGCATGCCGCCGGCCGCGCCAAACGGCTTTGCCGAGACCCGCACCAGCCGATCAATGCCCGAAGCGCCCTTGAAGCCCGCCAGGCTGCGCGAGCGCATATTCTCGCCGGCTTTGACCTCGATGGCCGAGAGGCACCCCTGGCGCTCAACGACGAAGTCGAGCTCAGCGCGGTTGTCGCGCGTCCAATAATGCAGCTGGTAGCCCTGCGCGGCGAGCTGCTGGGCCACGAAGTTCTCGGCAAGGTCCCCGCTTGCGTGTCCGAAAACTTGGCACAGGTTAACCGCCACACGAGCCGTCCGCCAACCTCGAAGCATGGCCGCGACTACTCGCACCTTACTCCAGCCCCAGCCCCTGGAGAAGATCGCGCGCAGCTTCGGCGCTATCGAAGCGGATGCTGCAGTCGTCCGCACGCGGAAACGCAAGGAGCGGGACCGACCCATACCAAACAAGCCGGTGGTCAAAGATGGCAAGGCCCGAGCACGCAAGCGATTCATCCTCAGCGAGGGAAAGGCCGGTCTTCGCAAACGCTGCGCGAACCTCACTGCTTGCCTGCTTGGCAACCGCGCATACAACGTCGATCCCCCGCCGCCTTGCATCAGAAAGCGGTTCGACAAGCACCTCGATGGCTTTCGCGGACGCATAGGGCGCCGCGATCACGATCGAAGATGATGCGGCGGCAATGTCGGCCAGCAGCTTCCCCATTGCCTCTTCGCAGGTCACGAACGAAGCAGCCCCCTCATCAGAGCCCTCACCAGCAGGCACATCCACTTCGTAGGCGAGCTTCGCATAGGTCTTCAAACGCTTCTTGTACATACGCTCGAGCATCGGCACTGCCGCATCAACGTAGTCGAAGATGGCCACCTCGGTCTTCCCCTCACTCACGCGATGGAGGCGCCCCGCCTGCTGCGTGACGTTCCCATCCCACGATATCGGCGTCGCCAGGAACAACGTATCGAGCCGCGAAGCGTCGAACCCTTCGCCAAGATACGCTTCGGTTGCAACCAGAACCGCAGGCCCGGCAGCCATTGCCGCAAGCGCCGCGTCGAGACCCTCGCGACGCTGCCGTGCGGTTCCCTCGCCGACGAGCAAGTGGGTCTGCGCCGCAACCATGCCCGAGATGAGCTCGGCGAGGATACGGGCGTGCGCTTTGCGCTTCGTAAGCACAAGCGGCCTTCGCCCACATTCGACGGCCTTCGCAACATCGTTCGCAATAAGCTCGTTGCGCGCAGCATGGGCACAAAGCTTGTCAATCACCTGCGTATAGGACGCACCGGGCTCGCAGCCCAGACGAACCCGGGTCAGCCGCGGCCTGAGGATTCGCCTGAACCCCTGCTGCTTCGCCAGCTCCTTCGGATCGATGCGGCAGCGAACGGGGCCACAAAGCATATAGAGCGCACGGTCGAGGCCGTCTGAGCGATTCGGCGTTGCGGAAAGCCCGTACACGAGCCTCGCCGGAACGGCTTTCAAGATCAGCTCGAGCTGCGGCGCCGCCGCATGATGGCACTCATCGCAGACAATCATCCCGTAACCCTTCACCAGCTCTTTCGCCCGCGACTCGCCTGTATCGGGATCCTTCTCGACAAGCGATTGGTAGGTCGCGATATCGACGATTCCCGAAACACGGTTCTTCCCGCCGCCGATCTGCCCGATGACGTGCCGTTTGCGCTTGCTCGGCCTGCCGGAAGGCGTGAGAAGGGGCTCGCCGGGGTGCTCGATGGCAAGGAACTCGCCGAGCCTTTGCGCCCATTGCGTCACAAGGGCCGTCTTCGGAACGATGACCAGCGTCGAAATGCCCGCCTGGGCAATGAGATAAGCGCCGATGACCGTCTTCCCAAAACCTGTGGGCGCCGAGAGGATCCCGTTCTCGTGCTTGGACAAGCGCTCGGCCGCCTCGCGCTGACCGGGTCGCAGCGTCCCCGTAAATTCAACGGGAAAACGCCTTCCCGCCTGCCGTTCATCGCGGATGGAATATTCGACCCGGCATCCATCGAGCATGCTGGTCAGGGCCTGCCTGCATCCACGCGGCAACGCGATGAAGCCGTCTCGCATTTCACCGAGGCACACGATGCGAGGGGTGCCGAATACGGAGCGATGCATTGCTTGGCGTTTGAAGAATTCAGGGTTGGAAAACGCTGCCATGCGCTTGACGCGATATACGGCCTTGGGGCTTAAGCCCTGTTCAGGAACGTAGACCATATCCGCCTCAACGATTGTAAGCGGTTTCGGGAAATCCTCAGGAGAAAGAGGCTCTGCCGGAGTGCGATTCCACGGCGTGCTCCCGCTCTTCGATGGAGCCGCCACGCCATCGGTCGCCGAAGCCGCCACGGCGCTCACGGCTCGCTCGCTGAGCTTCTTCGCCCGCGAAAGATACAGCCATTGGTCGGGGTGCGGTTCAAAATCCTCGTCCACGAAGACGCTATTGCCGACGCGCTGGGCGCGTCCTTGGAACGGCGCAGCAATGAGGTTGCCGAAGCCACCGGCAGGAATCGTTTCTTGGGCAGGGAATATACGGTCGAACGCGTCGAATCCGACCGAGTTGCTCAGCATCATGGCCTCCTCGATGAGCGCATTGCCGAAAGCACGGGCGAGCCTCGCGCTGATAGCGGTTTCGAAGAAGAACCAAACGTGCCCGCCGTTCCCTGACCGCGACCGCTCGATATACGCCTCGACGCCATGGGAGCGCGCTGCACTGCGGATCGCCGCAACGGCCGCCTTCCACCCCTTGCCATCGAAATCAAGCACGAGCACCTGCGTGTTCGAATCGGCATCAAGGACATAGAGGCCAACAACATCCCTCAATCGTTCGTCTTCACCCTTGAAATGCCTGATAAGATCCCTATCGTCAAGCGGAAGAAATGCCCGCTGCTCGCAATCGGCGCACCCCACCTTCCTCCCCGATGCACGAGGGCAGACCCCACGCCGCCACTCGTTTGCGCATGCCGGCGCGTAGCCGATGCCGCCGTCGCGCTTGCGGTAACCATGCGCATGCACGTCCTGCCGACCGCGAAAGAGCGAGCGGTACAACGCGAGCTTTTCTTGAGTGGAACTCTGCGACGTGACGATGCCGGATTTGCGCGCGCCCTCGGAAAATTCCGCCGCCGCACGAAGCCAGCGGCTTTCGGGGACATAGCGCTCGTCGGCATCGCTAGAGGCGCCCTCCGCACGGCAGAGCACGATCCGCTCGCCGTCCCCTGCAACGGCCGGGCTCACGGCCTTCACGCAAACGTAGAGGCTGCCAGCAAAAATCGCATATTTGGGAAGGCCTTCGCCCATAGGTTCCCTCCTGGGCGCCGGACGATAACCGCCAACACAGATTGCAAGCAAACTACCCGAACAGCTCGTCGTGGCTGCCAGCGTACTCAAGCGCTATGAACAGCACACAAAGCATTGAGAGCCCCTGGTGCATGCGTATCCGTGGATTAGGCCGACTAATGGTGAGTGCCTGATCAACCGTGGCGGCCACGCCACATTCATGGAAGGGGCTCTCATACCCGATACTACCACCTTCATCGGCCTGGACGTGCACGCCCGCTCGATCAAGGCCGTTGCCCTCGACGTCATGGCAGGCGAGGTGCGCGCGGCCACCTTCGGCTACGACGCCGCGTCCGTCGCGCAATGGGTCGTGTCCGTGGATCCCACGGCGAAATGCGTGTACGAGTCCGGGGTCACGGGCTTCGACCTGCAGAAGAAGCTCTCCGGCCTGGGCGTCGACTGCGTGATCGGCGCCGTCTCGAAGATGATCAAGCCCAGCGCGGACAAGCGCAGGAAGAACGACCGCAACGACGCCGAGTTCCTGGCGCGCATGCTCTCGGTGGGCAACGTGGTGGAGGTCTGGGTGCCCGACGACGAGTGCGAGGCCGCCCGCGACCTGACCCGCGCGCTCGAGGACGCGAGGGACGACCTCAAGCGCTCGAAGCAGAGGCTGTCCAAGTTCCTGCTCGGGCACGGGCTCGTCTTCGACGAGAAGACCCCCACCGGGCGGAGGAAGAACAACTGGGCCCAGGCGTACTGGTCCTGGGTCAGGTCGATATCCTTCACGGAGAAGGCCGGCAACGAGGTGCTGGCCTACTACATCGACGCCGTCAGGCAGGCGATGGAGGACAAGGCGAGGCTCGAGGGGCTTGTGAAGGCGGAAGCCGGTAAGCCCAGGTGGAAGAAGAGGGTCGACTCCCTTCGCTGCCTCAAGGGCATCGACACCATGACGGCCGCCGACCTCGTTTTCGAGGCCGGCGAGTTCTCCAGGTTCAAGAACGCCCGGTCGTTCGCCGCATGGGTCGGCCTGACGCCCTCCGAGCACTCCAGCGGGGAGAGCGTCCGCAAGGGCGGCATCACCAAGGCCGGCAACAGGCACCTCAGGAGAACGCTGGTGGAGGCCGCGTGGCACTACCTGACATGCTCCGCGCATTCAAAGGACCTCGCCAAGGGCCAGGCCCCGAGCGAGGCCGCCAGGAGGCATGCGTCCAAGGGCACACGGAGGCTCGTGGCGAGGCGCGAGTCGATGCTGGAACGGGGGATCCACAAGAACAAGGCGAACGTTGCCACCGCGCGCGAGCTCGCCTGCTGGGTATGGGCCGTAGGGCTCATGGCGGAGAGGGGCTAGGGAAAGAGACCCGACCCTCCGAACATAAGCCGATCACCCTGGAAGCGGTTGGATCCGAGGCCGTTGGGGCGAACCCCAGTTCCTTTTTTTGCGAGCACCGCAGGTGCCACACGCGTAACGAGACTGTCGAAACGACGAGGTAGCCCCAGCCGTAGCAACGGATTGCCCAGCGACATCGATCGCCACGGGCGGATATTAAACTGCAAAGACGAGCGTCGGAAAGACACGCCGAGGTCGCCGCAGACAGGTTGATATAAGGAAAGGGCCTGGCCCCATAGCGTTGGGGGGACCGCGGACAAAAAGTTGGACCGGTCGACGGTCCGGATTGGAGTCCGCTGAT
>CAVGWX010000065.1:0-11812 GCA_963633085.1 Prevotella sp. CAG:279
CCGACGTACTGATTCGTAGTCAGTCCCTCTATCCAGCTGAGGTATTGGCGCACGTCTAAACAGCAACGGTTATTATGCACGGGAATTTGATGGAAGTCAACACCCATTTTCTCAAATGGCGGCATCTTTCACAGAACCGCAGCCGCGGCGCGAGGTTGAGGGTTGCCGAGGCCGCGGGGACGCTGGGAATCAGCGGCCCCGCGGCCGGCCCTCGCTACTTCCCTTTCGCCTCTTCGGCAAGCTCCTGGCGGTACTCCCGGTCGATGGCGCCGTCGACGGTCGGCGGGTTCACCTCGAACGGCACCGAAGGCGTCACCAGGCTCACCAGCGGCACCACGACCACCGACAGCAGCATGGCGAGCGCGCCGCAGTTGATGGGGCTGGCGATGATCGGCGTGCCCAAAAGCGTCAGAACCATGTTCCCGCTCGTCAGGCCAACGCCGATGATGAAGCTCGCCCACACCGAGGCCTTCGAGATGCGCCCGGAGTACAGGCCCCATAGAAACGGGCCGAGGAACGCGCCGGCCAGCGCGCCCCAGGAAATGCCCATGAGCTGCGCGATGAACGTGATCGACGAGCTGTACTGCACGAGCGCGAGCGCGGCGGAGACGATGATGAACACCACGATCAGGCCGCGCATCCATCCGAGTTTTCCCTGCTCGCTCATGTCCTTGACCACGTTGCCCTGCAGAAGGTCGAGCGTCAGCGTGGACGAGCTGGTGAGCACGAGCGAGGACAACGTCGACATGCTTGCCGAAAGCACGAGCACGATCACCACGCCGATGAGGATATCGGGCAAGGTGGACAGCATGGTGGGGATGATGGAGTCGTACACCGGGGTGCCGTTCGCGCCCATCTCGATCTTATCGGCGTACAGGCGCCCGAAACCGCCCAAGAAGTAGCTGCCGCCGGCGACCACGAACGCGAAGAGCGTGGAGATGATGGCTCCCTGCTTCACCGCCGGACCCGATTTGATGGCATAGAACTTCTGCACCATCTGCGGCAAGCCCCACGTTCCCAAGCTGGTGAGCACCACCACGCCGAGCAGGTTGAACAGATCGGGCCCGAACATGCTCACGAACGGCCCGGCCATCTGCGACCCTTCGGCCGGGATGAGCGACAAGGTGGTGATGGCCTCGGAGAAGCCGCCGTTGTTCAGGATCACCGCGCAGATCACCGCAACGATGCCGAAAAGCATGACGATGCCCTGCAGAAAGTCGTTCATCACGGTGGCCATGTAGCCGCCGAGCACCACGTAGGCGCAGGTGATGATGGCCATGCCGATGACGCACACCTCGTAGGGCAGTCCGAAGGCCATGCCGAACAGGCGAGACAGGCCGTTGTAGACGCTGGCGGTGTAGGGGATCAGAAACACGAAGATGATGGCGGCGCTGGCGATGCGCAGCCCCTTTGACTGGAAGCGCTTGCCGAAGAACTCCGGCATGGTGGTGGCGCCGAGGCGGTGCGTCATCTCGCGCGTGCGCGGGCCGAGCACCCACCACGCGAGCAGGCTGCCCAGGATGGCGTTGCCGATGCCGGCCCACACGGCGGCGATGCCGTATTTCCAGCCGAACTGCCCGGCGTACCCGACGAACACCACGGCCGAGAAGTAGCTGGTGCCGTACGCGAACGCGCTCATCCACGGGCCCACGTTGCGCCCTCCGAGCACGAACCCGTCCACGCTCGACGTCGTGCGTCGGCAGTACAGCCCAACCCCGACGGCGACGCCGACGAAAATCAACACCATGCATATTTTTGCGATCATGATCGTTCCTTCGCGATCGATACAGAGTAGGAAAGAGATGAGGAGATGGAGGCGCACACGGCGTTTGCCCGAGTTTCGCCATGCCTGCGCGCGCAGATGCGCCGCGGCACGGCGGCAGAACCCCGTGTGCTACAGGTATCGATAGAAATAATAGGTGAGGAAGGAAGGTTGCGAAGCGTTCCCAAAGGTGCGGTCCGACACCTCGTACACGGTGCGGACATCGGCCTTGGCAAGCGCCGTGGCGCGCAGAAGCGCCGCAAGATCGCGCTGCAAGCAGCTGCGGTTGAACGCGGCGATATGTCCGTGGGCAAGCTTCATGGCGCATACTCTAGCACAGCGCAGCCAGATTCATCTTCACGATTCCGCCAAATGTAACAGGTTGGAAATATGCGAGTCACAGCAGAGATAGCATTTTATTACTCAGTTTACTTATTCTGTACCTACTCCTATCTCTCACCCACCTCCTCACCCATCATCTTATTAGGGTGATTTCGGTATATTTTTACTCGTTTCCGTTATTTTGTGGGTTTGCAGAAGGGATAAAGGCTCGTAGTATGAATCCCGTCAAGCGAACCTCCCTTTGCTTGCGACGCACGGACGCGGGGACAACCCCCTCCTCTGCAACCCGCGCCTCGTTTCCGCAAGTCATTCGCTTACAAGATGTAGCGTTGCCTCAGACCTATCCCCGAAGCGGGTCTGAGGCACGAACCCCAACACTACATCGGCCGCGCGACGCTTCGCCGCAGGCCACCCCTCCTCCTTGTGCGCCCCGCGAATCCTTCACCCGCGGGGCGCAGCTTTTTCCCGAGCAAAAAAAGAAACCGCCTCCCGTTTTATGCGGAAGGCGGTTTTGTCGCCCGATCGTTTTCGACGCGGCGCTGCGGGCCTTTAGTAGCGGCTGTCGAAGATGCGCTTGGTCTTCTTCTCGCTGCGCGGAAGCTCGCCCATCGGCACGCCCTTCGCCTCGGGCGTGCAGCCGATCTTGGCCTTGAAGATGGCGGCCAGCTGCTGCTCGCAGGTTTCGCGCGCCTGCCCTTCAAGCGCCGTCTCGAACAGCACCGTCAGCACGTCGCGGCCGTTCACCGCCTCGATCATCACCTGATACTCGCTCGATGCGCCGTCGGTGAACTGCAGCACCTCCTCGATCTGCGCGGGGAACATGTTGCAGCCCTTCACCTTGATCATGTCGTCGGTGCGCCCGGTCAGGATGTCGATACGCGGATGGTGGCAGCCGAAGCCGCACGCGCAGTCGCCCGGGATGATGCGCGTCAGATCGTGCGTGCGGTAGCGGATCAGCGGGGCGCCTTGCTTGCGCAGCGTGGTCAGCACCAACTCGCCCACCTCGCCGTCGGGCAGCACCTCGCCCGTCTTCGGGTCGACGATTTCCGCGTAGACGTAATCCTCCCAGATGTGCATGCCGTTGTGCTCGGAGCAGGAGATGCCGATGCCCGGGCCGTACACCTCGGTCAAGCCGTAAATGTCGAAGATCTCGACGCCCATCTCGTTGGCGATGCGGTTGCGCATCTTCTCGCCCCAGCGCTCCGACCCGATGACGCCCTTGCGCAGGTCAAGCTTGTCGCGCAAGCCGCGCTTGGAGATCTCCTCGGCAAGCAGGAGCGCGTAGCTCGACGTGCCGGTGATGACGGTGGTGTGAAGGTCCTGCATCATGCGCAGCTGCTTTTCGGTGTTGCCCGGGCCCATCGGGATGGCCATGGCGCCCAAGCGTTCGCACCCCAGCTGGAAGCCGATGCCGGCCGTCCACAGGCCGTAACCGGGCGTGATCTGGATGCGGTCCTTGTTGGTGATGCCCGCCGTCTCGTAGCAACGGGCGAACTGGATGGCCCAGTCGATGACGTCCTGCTGCGTGTAGGGGATGACGACCGGCGTGCCCGTGGTTCCCGAGGAGCTGTGGATGCGGACGATCTCCTCGTCCGGCACCGCCTGAAGCCCGAGCGGGTACACCTCGCGCAGGTCGGCCTTCTCGGAAAACGGGAGCTTCTCGAAATCCTCCTGCGTCCGCACGTCGGAAAGGTCGATGCCCTCGAACTTGCGCGCATAGAACGGCGAACGGTCCTTCAGGGTTTTAAACTGGTTGGTGATGAGCTCTAACTGCTCAGGTTTCATTTGCATGCTTGCTCCTTGTGATCGGCGCTTGCCGAACATTGTAGCGCAGGGGTGGGCGATTCACCGGCACTTCCCCGCCCTTTCCCCACACCAGCGGTTTTCGCCTACTTTCCCAAGGCCACGTCGATGGCGGCGAGGTTCATGTCGATAAAGCGCGGCTTCACGCACGCCGCGATGGCGTGGCGCAGGTCGTCGATGCCGATGGGGACGCATCCTGTTTCGAGCGCCTTGGCCAAAAGCAGGCAGTTGAGCACCTTGCGGCTGCCGGCGGCTGCCGTCAAAGCCGCATCGTCGACCGGGATGAACGTCGCGGGGGCGTCGGCCAGGGCTCGCTCGATGCCGCCAACCACGTCGTCGGCGCGATAGGGATTCTTCGACAGGGCTGCCGTCACGGGCTGAACCGCGGTGGTGGCGCTTAAAAGGGTGCCGCCCGGGGCCAAGTAGGGAAGCACGCGCGCCGCCTCGGCAGGTTCGAAGGCGATGATGAGGTCGGCGGTGCCGCGCGATACGAGCGGGGCGCAAACCTCCTCGCCGCCGTTTCCGATGCGCACGTGGGAAACCACGTTGCCCCCGCGCTGAGCCATGCCGATGGTCTCGGCGGTGCGCACCTGCCAGCCTTTTTCCAGCGCGGCCTGGGCCAGCACCTTCGCGGCGAGCACGGTGCCCTGGCCGCCGACGCCGGTGAGCAAGATGTTAAGCATTGCCGGCTCCTTCCTTGTGCGACGGACCGTCCGAAGGCGCCTGTTCAGGCTGCGCGGGCAAAATCGATCCGAACGGGCACACCTGCACGCACAGCGCGCAACCGTTGCACTGGGCACCGTCGATGAACGCCTGTCCGCGCGAGGCGCTTTTCGCGCCGGAAGCGTCGGGGTTGAAGCCGATGCCCGGGCAGCCGATCTCGGTGATGCACTTCTTGCAGCCGGTGCACGATTCCCCATCGATCGCAACGGGCGCGCCGGGCTTGAACAGCTGCACGCACGGGCTTTCGAACAGAATGGCCGAGGGTCCCTCGAAGTCGATGGCCTTGCGGGCGGCATCGATGGATTGCTGCAGGTCGAGCGGGTTGGCGTGCACGATGCATTCGAAGCCGACCGCCCTAAGCACGCCTTCGATGGACACCGGCTTGCGCCGCGGCCCCATCAGCGTCACGCCCGTACCGGGGTGAGGCTGGCTTCCCGTCATGGCGGTGGTGGCGTTGTCGAGCACGCACAGGGTGAAATCGTGCCCGTTGTACACCGCGTTCACGATGCCCGGCAAGCCGCTGGCGAAGAACGTGGAGTCGCCCACGAAGGCGAGCGACTTGCGGTCGGGCTGCGCCACGGCAAATCCTTGCGCCATGGTGATGCCCGCGCCCATGCACAGACACGTGTCCACCGCGTCGAGGGGCTGCGCGTTGCCGAGCGTGTAACACCCGATGTCGCCGCAGTACACCGCCGGGGTCTTGCCCAACGCGCGCTTCACCGCGTAGAAGCTGCCGCGATGCGGGCACCCCGGGCACAGCACCGGCGGGCGCACCGGAAGAGGCGCTTCAGGGTTGGCCAGCGCGTAGTCGACGGTTGCCTCGTCCTGCGCCAGATCGGCGACTCCGAGGAATCTTGCCAGGCGGGCAAGCACGTCGTCGACGTCGTTCTCGCCGCGATCGCGCGCCTCGCCCGTCAGCTTCCCGTGCATATTGTAGGCGGCGTGCGTCTTGCCCGCGAAGGCAAGCAGCTCGTCTTCCAGCACGTGATCGAGCTCTTCGAGCACGAACACCTCTTCCAGGCCCTCGGCAAAGCGGCTGCACGTCTGATCCGGGAACGGGAAGGGCGTGCCGACCTGCCAGAAGCGGTAGCCCGGAAGCTTGACGCCGCGCTTATCCGCGCGCTCCTCGAGCAGCCGCAGCGCCTCGCGCGCGTACGCCGCCGACACGCCGCCGGCAACGATGCCGAACGTCGCGGGCTTTTCCGCGGCCCCCTTCTCGCTGATGGGGTTGAAGCGAGCAAGCTGCTCGTCGTTCGCGAAATCGCCGGCGATGCGGCGCAGACGCTCGTTGATCTCGCCGTGGGCCTCGTAGGCGCGCTTCGGGAAGATCACCCACCGCGAGCTGCGTTCGAAGCCTTCTTCGGGAACGGGGCGCGCCTGGGTCTTATCGGCCACATCGAAGAACGTCGACGCATGGCAGATGCGCGTGGTGGGACGCAGGATGACCGGCGTCCGATAGCGCTCCGACAGATCGAACGCCGCCTTCATCATGGCGAAGCCCTCGTCGGGCGTCGAGGGGTCGAGCACCGGGACCTTCGCGAAATTGCCGAAACGGCGCGTGTCCTGCTCGGTCTGAGAGGAGATGGGGCCCGGGTCGTCGGCCACGAACAGCACCGTGCCGCCTTTGACGCCGATGTAGTTCAGGCTCATCAGCGGGTCGCTCGCGACGTTCAGGCCGACCTGCTTGCACGTGAACAGCGTGCGCGCGCCGCAGTACGCCGCGCCCGCCAAAAGCTCCAGCGCGCTCTTCTCGTTGGTGGACCATTCGACGTGAACGCCTTCTGCGCTGCCTGCCGCATGAAGCTTCGCGACCGTTTCGATCACCTCGGACGACGGCGTGCCCGGGTAGCCCGCCACCACGCGCACGCCGGCCTCGAGCGCGGCGTGGGCGAAGGCCTCGTTGCCCATCAGCAATTGTCTTGTCATAGCATTACCTGCCTGCAAATGTCCGCCGCGACGCTTACGGAACCGATGGTTTCACGTGAAACGTTGGCGGATTTCTCGTCTTGTCGATACGAAACCATGATAGCAAAAGGGGCGCTCAGCAGGTCTATCCCCGCCGAGCGCCCGTGTAAACGACATCCAGGAGCGCCGAAGACCCTCGTTGCAGAGGGTCGTCTTTACGCCTCGGCCATGTCCTTCTTCATGTCGATGATCTTCTGTCGCGCCGCGTCGCAACCCGTGCCGATCATCTGCACCGCAAGGATCGCGGCGTTCTTGGCGCCGTTGATCGCCACGGTGGCAACCGGCACGCCGGAGGGCATCTGCACCATGGACAGCAGCGAATCCAAGCCGCCCAGGTCGGACGTCTTCATCGGCACCGCGATGACCGGGCAGGGCGTGTAGGCCGCGACCACGCCGCCGAGGTGCGCCGCCTTGCCGGCAGCCGCGATGATCACCTTGATGCCGCGCTCGTGCGCGCTCGACGCCCAGTCGTGCACCGCGGCCGGCTTGCGATGCGCGCTGGCGACCTTCACCTCGTAGGGCACGCCGAACTCCTCGAGCTGCTTCATGCAGGCCTCCATGTTCGGCATGTCGCTTTGCGACCCCATGATGATACCGACGACCGGCTGCTTATCCTCGCACGACATTCAAATCCTCCATCTCGCTGATTTCCTGATGGATGCCAGTGTAGCGCGCCTGAGAGCATAAAGGCCCTGCGAGGACAGAATCGAGATGAACCTTGCCGTCGGTTTTCAAGCGAACAACGCTCGTCCTTCGTAGGCGCGATCGAAAGATCGCCCAGGCCGCCGGCGATGCGGGGAAGCGGTTTTCTTGCCGGCTGGCCGAAGGCTTCCCGATGCTCCGGCTTCGCCGGAGGGCGCGATCTTTCGATCGCGCCTACGAATTATTTTGGGCAAGTCCTTCCACTGGACTGTTTTCCCTTCGCAGGGTTCAAGTCCTTCGACCCGAGGGCATAAAAAAGCAGAGCCCCAAAGGACTCTGCTGTGTTCATGGTGGTCGGAGGGGGACTTGAACCCTCGGCACGGGGATTTTCAGTCCCCTGCTCTACCAACTGAGCTACCCGACCAGAAACGCTCGTTTCGAACGCGGGTTAGAATAATACGGGAACGGCCAGCGACCGTCAAGCAATTTTTTGAAAATCTATTCGGCCTTCGAGCAGCCGCTGCCGAACAGCAGCTCCTTCTCCTCGCCGGGAAGGGCGGCGCGGGCCTGGTCGCGCAGGTTGTTCACGCCGATGAAGAACTGGCGCATCATCACCACCGTCAGATAACGGCCCTTCGGCGTCAAGGTCAACTCCTCGTCGTTGTTGGTCTCAAACGCGCCGGCAGCGGTCATGAACGCCATCTCGACCGGCAGCCCTCGCTCGACCGAGCAACCGAAGTCGGCTTTGAACTGGCGCTTGTCAAGGCGCAGGCCGAACAGCTGCATCATGAAGCGATACCGCATGCGGTCGCGCTTGGAGAACGTGGTCTTGCCCATGATGGACATGCGGCCCGCCTCGACGGCCGCGTTGTAGTCCTTCACGCTGAAGGTGTTCACGTACAGGTTGCTGCCCAGATACGTGATGCCGCCGGAACCGATGGCCGGGTACTCCTCGTAGTCGACCACGTACTCATCGATCATGGCGTCCTCGCCGGAAGCCTGCGTGTTTCGCTTATTGAACGTCCATGCGCTGCCGTGCTCGAACAGCCCCGTCGGCCCACCGGTCAGAAGCTCGCAGATGATCTCGTAGTACTTCTGCTCGCGCGCGTAATCGACCGCGCCGACGGTGCGCGCCAGGCTGCGCTCGACCGCCGGGGAGGCCATCAGCGGATAGAACGTCGTCTGCGTGCAGCCGCTTTCGACGACGCGCTCGATGTCGCTGATGAGGATGTCCTCGGTCTGCGCCGGGAAGTTGAAAATCATGTCGGCGTTCATGGACACGAAATACGGGCTCGCGTCCTGGATGCGTGCGATGATCTCCTCGCCGCTGCCGTACTTGTCATAGCGGTCCATCTGCTTGAGCAGGCCGTCATCGAAGCTCTGCACGCCCACCGAAAGGCGCTGCACCCGGCCCTGCAGCTTGTCCAGGTAGCTGGGAATCAGGTGGTTCGGGTTCGTCTCGCTGGAAACCTCCTTGATGCTGAACAGCTCGCGCGCCTGATCGATGGTGTCGCACAGCTCGTCGATCATGATGGTGGGCGTGCCGCCGCCGATGTAGACGCTGTCGAAGTCGTAGCCCAGGTCCTTCAGCATGCGCATCTCCTTGCGCATGTTCTCGAAGTACGGCCGCGCGCGGTCCTCGGCGAACGGGAAGCGGTTGAAGCTGCAGTACGGGCACAGGCGCTCGCAGAACGGCACGTGCATGTAGAGCATGTAGCGCTTGGACGGGTCGGGCGCCGGCATCATCGCCTCGTCGGTGGGCTTCAGTTTCAGATACTGGTTCGTGCACTCGCGAACCACAGTCGACAGCATGCGCTCGGACAGCATTGCGATGACCCTTCTTTCTCACCAGAGCAGGCAGCGGGCGTGCCGCACCTGCCTTCCATATGCTTCAGGCCGGAAACGCGTCGTTCCGGCCTGAAAGAACCTTATCTGTTCGCTTAAACCGAACAGGCTTGAAGGCTAAGCCCAAGCCCCGCGGCCGGCAGCGGCCTTCGCGCCGATGTCGCTGCGCAGCTGCTTGCCTTCGAAGTTGATGACGTCGCAGGCATCGTAGGCCCGCTCGCGCGCCTCGTCGAACGTCTTGCCCAGGGCGACCACGTTGAGCACCCGCCCGCCTGCGGTGATGAGCTCGCCGTCGGCGTTGCGGGCGGTGCCGGCGTGGAACACGGTCACGCCGTCCATCTCCTCCGCCTCGTCGACGCCCAGGATGACCTTGCCCTTCTCGTAGCTGCCCGGATACCCGGCGCTTGCGAGCACCACGCACACGGCCCACTTGTCGTCCCAGGCCAGGTCGATGTCGCCCGGGCGGCCGTCGGCCACCGCGCACATGACGTCGACCAGATCGTTTTTCAGCCGCGGCAGGACCACCTGGGTTTCCGGGTCGCCGAAGCGGGCGTTGAACTCCAAAACCTTCGGGCCTTCGGGCGTGAGCATGAAGCCGCCGTAGAGCACGCCGCGGTAGTCGTGCGCGAACGGGTCGCGCGCCGTCGCGGCGGCGGCGGTCTGCATGACCTGCTGCATGGCGGCCAGCTCGTCGTCGGTCACGATGGGCACCGGGGAGTACACGCCCATGCCGCCGGTGTTCGGGCCGCGGTCGCCGTCGAAGGCGCGCTTGTGGTCCTGCGCGGTGGCCATGCAGTGCGCCACGCCCCCGGAAACGAACGCCAAAAGCGAGCACTCGGGGCCGGTCAGGCACTCCTCGATAAGCACCTTCGAACCCGCCTCGCCGAACGCGCCGTCGAAGCAGCTACGAACCGCCTCGTTGGCCTCCTCGACGGTCTCAGCCACCACAACGCCCTTGCCCGCGGCAAGGCCGTCGGCCTTCACCACGACAGGGGCGCCCAGCTCGGCCACGTAGGCCAGCGCCGGCTTGAGCTTGGTGAAGCTGCCGTAGCGGGCGGTGGGGATGCCGTTGGCGTCCATGAACTCCTTGCTGTAGGTCTTGCTGCCCTCAAGCTGCGCGCCCTGCGCATCGGGGCCGAACACCGAGACGCCCTCGGCGCGCAGCACGTCGGCGACGCCCGCGACGAGCGGGGCCTCCGGGCCGATGACCACCAGGTCGATCTCGTGCTCCTTGGTAAACGCGAGCACCGCCCGCGCATCGCACGCGTCGAGCCCGGAAACGTTTTCGGCGATCGAGTCCGTGCCGCCGTTGCCGGGGGCGACGAAGAGCTTTCCCGTCTTCGGGGATTTCGCCAAAGCCCACGTGATGGCATGTTCGCGGCCGCCGCCGCCCAAAACCAGGATGTTCACCGGTGCAACCCTTTCCACGAAGCTTCCCTATTCCCAACCGCGCATGATCGTCTGGTCGCGATCGGGGCCGACCGCCACGATGGAGATCGGCACGCCCACGGTGCGCTCGAGATACTCCACGTACTTCTGCGCGTTTTCGGGAAGCTCATCGAAGCTGCGGCAGCCCGTGATGTCCTCGCCCTTCCAGCCGGGCAGCTCCTCGTAGACGGGGGTGGCGTGGAACAGCACGCTTTGCTGCATGGGGAAGTAGTCGTAGCGCTTGCCGCGGCACTCGTAGGCCACGCACACCTTGATGGTGTCGAAGGCGGAAAGCACGTCGAGCTTGGTCAGGGCCACGTCGGTCAGGCCGTTCACGTCGGCGGCGTAGCGCGCGATGACGGCATCGAACCAGCCGCAGCGGCGCTTGCGGCCCGTGGTCACGCCGTATTCGTGACCCACCTGGCACAGCGTCTCGCCGTCTTCGGCGTCGGCGCCGATGCCGCCGTCCTCAGCGTAGGTGAGCTCGGTGGGGAAAGGGCCGCCGCCGACGCGCGTGATGTAGGCCTTCTGGATGCCCAGCACGCGGTCGATCTTCACCGGGCCCACGCCGGAACCCGTGGCCGCGCCGCCGGCGCAGCACGAGGAGGACGTGACGTAGGGGTACGTGCCGTGATCGATGTCGAGCAGGGTGCCCTGCGCGCCTTCGAACAGGATGGACTTGCCGTCGCGCACGGCGTTATTCAGCATATGGGCGGTCTCGGCCATGTAGGGCTTGAGGATGCGCGCGTAGGGCAGGTACTCTTCGCAGATCTCCTCGACCGTGTAGGTGTGCAGGCCGTAGATCTTCTCCAGCACCGGGTTCTTCTGGGAAAGCGCCGTCTCCACCTTCAGGCGGAAGATCTTCTCGTCCATGAGGTCCTGGATGCGGATGCCCTTGCGGGCGACCTTGTCCTGGTAGCACGGGCCGATGCCGCGCTTGGTGGTGCCGATCTTGTGCTCGCCGAGGCTCTTCTCGTCCGCGCCGTCGAGGTCTTTGTGATACGGCATGATCACGTGCGCGTCGCAGCTGATCTTGAGGTTCTTGCAGGAAACGCCCTCGGTTTCGAGCATGGCCATTTCCTTGACCAGCACGCCGGGGTCGACCACGACGCCGTTGCCGATGACGGGAACGGCGTTCTCGTACATGACGCCGGAAGGCATCAGGTGCAAAGCGAGCTTCTTGTCCCCGTGGATGACGGTGTGACCCGCGTTGTTGCCGCCCTGATAGCGAACGACGTAGTCGAACTTGCTCGCAATAAGGTCGGTGATCTTGCCTTTACCCTCGTCGCCCCATTGGGCGCC
>CAVGWX010000066.1:0-11624 GCA_963633085.1 Prevotella sp. CAG:279
GATATAACGAACCTGCCAAGCTTTTCGTGGGCGCGAGCGAAAGCTCGCGCAGCACTAGGTCAGCACCCGAAGGGTGCGTCACTCTACTTCAGCGCCGCCAGGCGCGTCATTCCCCCACAAGCCAATCCGGCCTCACAACCCTATCCCTCCATGGGCGAGTTTTCCTGATTGCGGCGATTGTCCCAGGTCACATCGTGTTCTTTGTAGTAATCGGGCGCATCGTTTCCCGACGAGCTGATGGGGTCGGTGCCGGTGATGGTGTCGGCGATGTCGCGCACGAACTTCACCAGCAGGCTGGAATCATCCTGGTCGAGCGTGTCGAAGTCCATGGCGAACTCCACCGCCCCGCCCACGATGTCGTCGGTGCACTCCGGGTCGTCGCCGTCAAGCCAAATGACCACCGTGTACTTGTCGACGTTGCCCACCTGGAAGCTGCCCTCTTCGTAGGTGCACACCACGGTATCGGACACGAAGCTCGTGCATCCCTGCTCGGGGCCTCCATCGGCAGCGGCGGCGGCATACGTCGTGGCCTCGCCGTTCTTCCACACCTTCACGCGCGCAGCCTTCTCGACGCCCTTCGACGCGGACGAGATTTTCACGGTAGCAGCGTAGTTGAGGTCCACCTTGCCGGCGTTGCGGATGTAGAACGTGTACGCGACGTAGTTCTTGCCGTTGTGGCTGCCGTCGACGTCGTTGAGGTTGTCGGGCAGGTCTTCAGCGGCGATGTTGGTGCCGTCGGAAACCACCTCGGCCTGCAATCGCGCGGTGGCGTCGCTGAAATTGGGCTCGTCGGCAATGGCCACGCCGTAGCGGAACAGCTCCAGGCGGTTCAGGTTGATAGTGAAATTTCCCATGTTCTCCTGCATGAACGCGAAGGCGAACAGCGTGCAGAACAAAAGGATGAGCGCGATGAGGGCTTTCTGCATGGTGCCCAGGCGCAACAGCGCGGTCCCGATGCGCTGCATGCGTCGTTTGGGCTTGAGTGCGGCCGTGATGGCTGCGATGTCCTCGGTGTCCAGTCCGTCCAGCCCTTCAATGCCGTCGAACGCACCGGCCTGCGCCGTTTCGGCAGCCCCTGCCTTCCCGGCGGGCGCGCCCTTCGCTTCCCCGTTCTTTTTCCGCTTGAAAATCGCCATGAGCTACAGCTTGTACTTCGTGCGCATATGCTCGATGAACTCGCTGAACGCCTCGCGCTCCAAATCGTCGGCGAAGCGCAGCTGGATGCCGCAGATGTTGCGGTAGAGGCTGCCCTTGGGCGCCTGACGCACCCAGCACGCGATCCCCAGCTGCGGCGCTGCTTCGTAGGTTTGCCCGTCAAGGGTGACGGGCGGCAGCATCACCTGCAGCGCTTCGCCGACATCGGGATAATCGTTCAGGTAAAGCGCCATACCGCCTGCGGAAACGTCGGCCGTCATGGCTTCTTCGGTTTCGGTGGCGCCCGATGCGAGGTCGCGCGTGTAGGTGAGGCGCATCGAGATCTTGAAGCGCTCGTCGCGGCGCTTGAGGAACACGCGCTCCTCGGCCACCTTGCGCATCTTCCAAAAAGTGCGGATGCCCGCCTTTTCAACGCCTTCGGGGTACGCGGCGATCACGAACGGATCGGCGCCGACGGTGTAGCGCAGGTGGAACTTCTGGCTGATGTCGAGCTCGAGCGGCTTGCCGTCGGGCGCGGGGACGGTCATGAGGAAGTAGGCGTCGTCGATGGCCTTTTTGAAGGTGGCCATCATGTTGAAGTCGGTTTGCTCGCCCACGGGCGCGTCGAACGCCACCTGCAGCTTCGTCCCCGGCTTTATTTGCAGCTCCGCCATGTTCCTCTTCCCCAAATGATTACTGGTTCAGGTCATTATATACGTTGCCAGGGCGAACGGGGACGATTTGCCGGCCAGCGCCCGCGCCGGTCTTTTTGAGAGAGAAGAGAGCGACGCGTCCTTCGGACGCTGACCGAATGCTGCGCGAGACATTGTCTCGCGCCCACGAAAAACCCTGGTAGTTGCGTTAAACCAGCCGCAATACCCCCCCCCGCACAACGATAGAGTTAACCGTGCAGCCAGATTTCGTGGGTGCGAGCGACAGCTCGCACCGTAATAGAGAGCATCCGAAGGATGCGATACTGTTTTCAACGCGAGGCGGAAGAGGTTCGGGAGGCGGTATCCCGCGCTGTTTCGAAATTTGTGTCGCGCTCTTCGAGCGCTCTCGGGTACGGGTCGAGCTTTCGCTCGACCCCACGAATTCTTGTTAGGTTCCCGCTTCCATCAGGCTTTCACGTGGGTGCGAGCGACAGCTCGCACCGTAATAGTAAGCACCGAAGGTGCGCCACTGCCTTCACCAAAAAAGGCGGACTCGCAATTGAGTCCGCCTTTCGTTCGCAAATGCCCCGCTATCGGGAACGCGGCGCTCCCGGGCCAAATCGCCCGAGAGCCTGCCTGCTAGTCGACGTCGATCTTGCAGACCCAGCCGTGCTGGTCCTCGACGGCGCCGTCCTGGATGCCGGTGAGGGTTTCGCGCAGCTTCTTCATGACCGGGCCGATCTCCGTGCAGCCGGCCGGGAACGTGACCGTCTCGTCGGCGCCGTACACCTTGTTGTCGATCTGGCCGACCGGGGAAATGACGGCCGCCGTGCCGCACAGGCCGCACTCGACGAACGCGCCGCCGGCAACCTCTTCCCAGGTCACCGGGCGCTGATCGACGGTCATGCCCAAATCCTGCGCCACCTGCACCAGGCTGCGGCGGGTGATGGAGGGCAGGATGGAGTCGGTGTGCGACTGCGGCACCACCAGCGTGCCGTCCTCCTTCACCAGCAGGATGTTCGCGCCGCCGGTTTCCTCGATGTAGGTGCGGCTCTGGCTGTCGAGGTACACGTTCTCGGCGTAGCCCTCGCGGTGCGCCTCCATGGTCGGGCGCAGCGACATGGCGTAGTTCAGGCCGGCCTTGATGTTGCCGGTGCCGTGCGGGGCGGCGCGGTCGTACTCGGAAACGCGCAGCTTGATGGGCTTGAGGCCGCCCTTGAAGTAGGGGCCCACCGGCGTGACCAGGATGCGGAAGGTGTATTCCGGCGCAGGAGCAACGCCGATGACCTTGCCCGACCCGATCATGAACGGGCGCACGTACAGCGTCGCGCCCGAGCCGAACGGCGGCACCCAGGCGGCGTTGGCCTTCACGACCTGCTTGACGGCCTCGACGAACTTGTCCTTCGGGAAGCCGGGCATCTCCAGGCGCTCGGCGGAGTCGAACATGCGCTCGGCGTTCATGTCGGGGCGGAAGCACACGATGGAGCCGTCTTCGGTGGTGTAGGCCTTCAGGCCCTCGAAAACCTCCTGGCAATAGTGGAAGATGCCGGCGCACTCGGAAAGATGCAGGTCGTGGTCGGTGGTCAGGCCGCCCTCGTCCCACTTGCCGTCCTTCCAATGGGCTTCGTAGCTGTAGTCGGTCATGTGGTAGCCGAAATCCAAGCTGCCCCAGTCCAGGTCCTTCTTCTCGACCGTCATTGTGATGCTCCTTCGTGAAAACGTGCAGATAATGCTCGCGGTTCACTTTACACCCAACGCCGGCGGAATTTCCGGACTATCCGGTATGCGGAGCCTGTTGCATCCAAAAGCCATGCGAATTAACACGTTGGAAACAAAGGGCGCACGCCTCCTCTCCCGACACCGACAGCAGTGAGCACTTGCAATCGACCCTACAGAAGTACGACGCGGCCATAAAAGAGAATTCAATGCCGCAAAGGCGACGATGCACCGGGCGAATCGACGATCAATCCCACATATCCCTATTTTTGTCCTAAAAAATCGCAAAGGAAACCGCATAAAGCAGGGGCGGCCTAACAAAACCGTCATGAATGCGCGCTACAATCTCGTCTTGCTGTTACCGTTTCGTTACCTACGCAGGCAAGGGGCCTCGGACGCAAACGGTCAAGGGGCAAAACTTCGAAAGGGTTATTCCATGAGCATGTGGGTGAATAAGATGTTGGTGGCCTACGACGGATCGACGCCGTCGCACAAGGCGCTCGAGCTTGCGCGCGCCATTGCCGAGCAGAATCCGCAGGCCGAAATCCTGTTCGTGCATATCGTGCCGATCATCGGCATGGGCACGGGCGCGGAAGGCGCGCTGATGCAGGAGGCCACCGAGGTGCTGCACGAGATGGAGGACCTCGCGGCCGAGATGCCCAACGCCGCCCGCGCGCGCCTGCTGAAGGGCGCTTCCGCATCGGCCGCTTCCATGATCATCAAGTGCGCCAAGGACGAGGGCTGCGACCTCATCATCATGGGCAGCCGCGGCCAGGGCGGCGTGAAGGGCTACCTGGGCAGCGTCAGCTACGCCGTGGTGCAGGGTTCGCCCGTCGCCGTGCTCATCGCGAAGGATACCCAGCCGTCGAAGAAGGCGAACGCGTAGACCATGGCTCAAGACAAGCTCTGGACGAAGGACTTCGTCCTGGGGGCGGGCGTGAATTTCGCCATTATGACGAACTATTACTGCTTGATGGTCGTCGTGGCCGACTATGCCATGAAGCAGTACGGCTCCCCCGCCTCCATCGCAGGTTTGGCTGCGAGCATCTTCATCATCGGCGCGCTCGTGTCGCGCGTGGTCACCGGCGGCATCATGGACCGCGTCGGGCGCAAGCGCCTGCTGCTCATCGTGTCGGCGCTCGAGGTGGTGTTTTCGGCGCTTTACCTGGTCGGACTCGACTTGAGCGTGCTGTTCGTGCTGCGCTTTTTCCACGGCTTCTGCTACGGCGCCGGCTCCACGACGGTAGGCACCATCGTCACGTCCATCGTGCCGAATTCGCGCAAGGGCGAGGGCATCGGCTACTACATGCTCTCCGTCACCGTCGGCGCGGCGGTCGGCCCGTTTTTGGGGATGTTCCTCACCCAGGTGGCCGGCTACCAGCTGCTGTTCGCGGCGGCGACGTTCATCGCGGTGGGCAACCTCATATCGGTCATCCTGCTGAAAGTTCCGGAAGGGCGCCGCGCCTCCTCGCGCGCAACGGCCGTGGCGAAGGCCGCGCGCGTGCGCAAGCACAAATTCAGCTGGAAGGACTTTTTGGAGTTCACCATCATGCCCCTTTCGGGCACCTGCGCGGTGCTGTACTTCTGCTATTCCAGCCTGCTGACGTTCCTGACGCCGTTTTCCGCGGAAGCCGGGCTGGAGACCGCCAGCAGCTTCTTCTTCGTCGTATACGCCATCGCCACCTTTGTGACCAGGCCGTTTACGGGGAAGCTGTTCGACGTGAAGGGCGATAGGTACGTGATGATCCCCTCGTTCGCGTCGTTTGTCGTCGGCATGGCGCTGCTTTCGACCGTGCACCATCCCGTCGCCATGCTGGTGGCCGCGGGGCTTTTGGGCTTCGGCGTGGGAACCATCCAGTCGAGCGCGCTGGCGCTGTGCGTGCGCATGGCGCCCGACAGCCGCATCGCCCTGGCGAACAGCACGTTCTACATGTTCTTGGACGTGGGCGTGGGAATCGGGCCCTTGGTGCTGGGCGCCGTCGAGCCGGTGTTGGGATACCGCGGCCTGTTCATCAGCATGGCGTTCGTGGCCGTGCTGGCGATGATCGGCTACTTGGTGGTCGGCCGCCGCGGCGGCACCATGCGCAAGCTCCTCGCCGAGAATGAGGATTAGCGGAGCAGATAGAGGTTTTCGAAATGCGGGGTTCGTCGTCCTTCTCAACCGTCACTGCCCCGCGCAAAAAAACAGTGGCGCACTTCGTGCTTTCGATTAAGGTGCGAGACACTGTCTCGCACCCACGAAAAACCTGGTAGAAGCCCCGTTTCATACCCATGGAATCCTGACAGAAACACTGTCTGGCACCCACGAAATCCTGCTGCACGAGAACCGCTCATTTACGGTAAGGTTTTCCGGGACCAAGCATCGCAAACAACAAGATTTCGTGGGGCTGAGCGAAAGCTCAGCCCTTATCAATGCGCCGAAGGCGCTCACTGTTTTCTTCGCAGCGATCCACCCTCACAACCGCCGGCGCGGCAGACTTTGCAACGTCTTCCAGCCCGCTTACGCCTGCACCATCGCCGTGGAGCCGGAGCGGGTTTTCTTCACGACGATCTTCTTCGAGATGTTCGCCTTCAAATCCTCCACGTGGCTGATGATGCCGACGAGCTTCGTGCCGCCGGAAAGGTCGGACAGCAAGCTGATGGCGTTGCCGAGCGCCGCCTGATCGAGGGAGCCGAACCCCTCGTCGACGAACATGGTATCGAACTCGATGCCGCCGGCGTGCTCCTGCACGATGTCGGAAAGCCCCAAGGCCAGGCACAGCGATGCCTCGAACGATTCGCCACCGGAAAGCGACGACGCGTCGCGCGCGCGTCCCGTGAAGCTGTCGATGACGTAAAGCCCCAGGCCGGCCTTGGCGTTGCCCGACCCGCCGTCGGCGCGCAAAAGCTCGAACTGGCCGCTCGTGAGCATGCGCAGGCGTTCATTGGCCGCCGCGATGACGCGGTCGAAGTAGATGGCCTGCACATACGCCTCGAAGCGGATCTTCGCCGCCCCGGTGCGCGTGCCGGCTGCCACGTCGGCCAAGTCCCTCACATTGCCCCAGCGGCGATCGAGGTCGCCGGCGCGCTGCAACACCTTGGAAAGGCGCTCGAAGCTGCGCCGGTTCGCCTCAAGGCGCGCCTTTGCCGTCGAAAGCTCCTGCGACGCTTGAGAGCCCCGACGCTCAAGATCCGCAAGCGCTGCCTGCGTCGATTCAAGGTCGACCGCGGGCAGGGCCGCTATCTGCTTCTGCTTCTCCTCGAGCAGCTGCTGCTTTGCGCTGCGATCGGCCTTGTTTGCGCCCACGGCGCGCTCGGTCGCATCGCCGGCCGCCTTGAGCGCCTCCGCCTGCGCGCGCTGGCGCTTGGCTTCGGCCTGAGCGGCCTCAAAGGAGGGAAACTCCAGGTCGGAATCGAGCTGATCCAAGGTTGCCTCGGCGACGGACGCGCGCTGCGACGCCCGATGCAACGCCGCCTCCGCTTCGCGGCAGGCGCGATCGGCGCTCTGCTGGCGCGCATTGGCGCCCTCGAGCTGCTTTTCCAGATCGGCCAGTTCGCTCGCGGCCTTCTTCGCGTTGTTGCAGTGCGTCTGCGCGACCGCATGCGCCTCGCGCGCCGCGCCGCAGGCGCAGGCGAGTGCCGCTTCGTCGCCTGCCGCCTGCTCGAACTCGGCAAGCGCCGCCTGCCGCTCGTCGAGCGTGGCCTTCAGGCGCGCGGCTTCGAGCGAGCAGGCATCGGCAGCGGCCTTCGAGCGCTGTTGCGCGGCGTCCGCTTTGTCGATCTGATTGTCGGCGGGAACGTCCGCAAGCGCCGTCGCCGGCGCAGGATGGTCGCACGAGCCGCATACCGGGCACGGCTTGCCCGCTTCCAACTCAAGCGCGAGCACGCCCGCCCGGCCCGCACGCTGCCGCCTTTGCAGGCGCTGCAAGGCGGCATTGTCCTGCTCATGGGCTTTTTCCGCCTCGGCAAGCTCGGCGACCTTCTTCGCATACGGCCCCTGAGCCGCCCCCGCCGCTTTCGCGAGGCTCGCTCGCTTGGCAAGCGCCTCTTGGGCCGCTGCCACCGCGCGTTCGGCCTCCTTCAGCCCGGCTTGCGCCTGCGCCAGGCGAACGTCGGCGCCCTGCAGCTTATCGCGGCGCGGCTGGATGTCCTTGACGGCGGCTTGCGCGCGGGCAAGCTCTTCCTGCGCGGCCGTTTGCCGCTCGCGCGCGGCGCGCAGCTGCTCGGCGGCGGCCTTCGATTCCTGCTGCGCGCTCTGCATCTCCCGGTACTTCGGCAGCGTCCCCTCGATGACGGCCGCCCGCGCAGATGCGGCGCGATATTCCCCATCGCGGGCGCACTGCGCCGCAAACGCCTCTTCAAGCTTCGGAAGCGCCTCGTCAAGCGCCGCTATCGTCGCCTCAAGCTCGGCGCGCTGCTGCTCCAGCTTCGGCTTCTGCTCGGCCTGCGCAAGCGCCGCCTTCGCGTCGGCCCAGTCTTTCCGCAGCTTGCCGACGGCCTCTGCGAGCTGCGCGCACGCAGGCTCATCTGCGGCGATGGCGCCCTGCAGCGCGCCGAGCAGCCACTCCCCCACGCGCGACCCTTCCTGCAGCTTGGCGGCAAGCTCCTGGGCGCGCGCGTCCTCGTCAGGAAACACCGCCTGGTTGGCGATGGCCGTCGTATCGGCCCTCAGCTGGTCGTTTTCCCGCTCCAGCGTGCGCGCGGCCTCGCCGAGCCTTTTCTGCAAATCTTCGAAGCGCTGCGTGCCGAACAGCTTGCGGAAGATGGTCTCGCGCGTGGCGGTATCGGCGGTGAGCAGGGTGCGGAACTCCCCCTGCGCGAGCATGACGATCTGCTTGAACTGCCCGGCGTCGATGCCGAGCAGCTCCTCGATGCGCGCGTTGACCGTGCGCGTTCCGCCGACGCAGCTTCCGTCGGGCAGCGTGAGCTCGGCGTTCGACGCCTGCCGCGTGAAGCCCTCGCCGCGCTTCTTGGCGCGGTCGTAGTCGGGGTTGCGCCTGACGGTATAGGTTTCGCCGCGATAGGAAAACACCAGCTCAACGTAGGTGCTCGCATCGGGCGCGGCGAAGTCGCTGCGCAGGGTCGACGTGGACCGGGCTCCGCTTTTGCTGTCGCCGCTCGCCTCGCCGAACAGCGCGAACGAGATGGCGTCGAACAGCATCGTCTTGCCCGCACCGGTGTCGCCGCACACCAGGTACACGCCCGAGGTCCCCAGCTGCGTGAAGTCGATCACGGTTTCGTCCGCATAGGGGCCGAATGCGGAAAGCGTCAAGGTGAGCGGCCTCATGAAGCGTCGCCCCCTTCCTGGCGGCGGCCTTCGACGGAATGCGCGAACTCCTGCAGGAGCTTTTCCTGGTCTTCGTTGATGGCGCCCCCGGTCTGTTCCTGGTAAAACGCCTTAAACAGCGACACGATGTCCATCTCGTCGGGATCGAGCGCCGCTCGCACGCAGGTACGAGGAACAAGCGCCGTGGCGAATTCATAGTCGAGCGCCATGACGTTGGGAAAGACGTCTCGCACGCGCGCCACCGCGTCGAGCTGCGGCTTCTCGTCCGTCAGCGTGATGTGCACGTAGTCCTCGGTGGGCGCGGCCTGAGCGGTCGCCTCGGCCAGCGAGCAGCGCACCTCACGCAGGTCGTGCAGCGGCTCAAGGGGCACCAGCTGCACGTCGACGCATTCGCCAACCGCCGCTCCATCAGGCTTTACACCGATTTCCACCAGTACGGCGCTCTTATCGTAGCGCGCCTCGCTGAACGAATACTTCAAGGGCGACCCGGAATAGCGCACCGTGTCGCGCCCCACGCGCTGCGAGCGATGCACGTGCCCCAGCGCAACGTAGTCGAAATCGGCATACACGCCGAAATCGACGTTGTCCAGCCCGCCGAGCTTGATCTCGTCGTCGGCGCGATCGGGCGCCTCGCCGAACGCCGTTACCAGCTGATGCGACAGGACGACGTTGCGCTCGCCTGGGTCGATGTCGCAGGTGGACAGCGCCGCCCGCAGGGCCTTGCCGTAGCTGTCCCCGATTTCCTCATCCGGGAAGAAGCGCCGCACGTCGCCGGGCTTCAGAAACGGCAGCAGCCAGAAGGAAACGTCGCCGTGCTCGTCGGTCAGCACCACGCGCTCGACCTCTCCCGCGTACACCGGCGGAAACGACACCCCCTGATGGGAAAGGAGCTTCTGCGCGTAGGCGATGCGCTCGGCCGAGTCGTGGTTGCCCGGCACGGCCAGCACGCGCACCCCTGCGGCGACCGCGCGCGTGAGGAAGTCGTCGAACAGGGCCACGGCCTCGGCCGACGGAGAAGCCTTGTCGTAGATGTCGCCGGCAACGAGCAGCGCCGAGGCCTGCTGCTCGGCGGCGATATCGAGTATCTGCGCAAGGATATGCCGCTGGTCTTCCAGCATGGAGAAGCCGTTCACGCGCTTGCCCACGTGCAAATCGGCCACGTGCAGAACCTTCATGCGCCAAATCCCTTATTTCTCGGCTTTGTCGTCCGCGACGATTTCCTTTAAGCTGGCGGCCATGCCGGCAAGCCCCTGCAGGTCGCTGGGGATGATGAGCTTGGTCGCCTGCCCGTTCGCCATGGCCTTGAGCGCCTCGTAGGCCTGCAGCGTCAGCACGGCGTTGTCGGCGCCGGCCTCGCGCACCGCGCGGATGCCGTCGGCGGTTGCCTGCTGCACCGTCTTGATGGCCTCGGCCTCGCCTTCCGCCTCGCGGATCTGGCGCTCCTTCTCCGCCTCGGCGGCAAGGATGGTGGCCTGCTTGTCGGCTTCGGCTTCCAGGATCTGCGCCTGCTTCTTGCCCTCGGCCACGGTGATGGCGGACTGCTTCTGGCCTTCCGCCAGCAACACCTGCTCGCGCTTCTCGCGCTCGGCCTTCATCTGCTTCTCCATGGCCTGCTGAATGGCTTGCGGCGGCTCGATGTTCTTCACTTCCACGCGGTTGACCTTGATGCCCCACGCGTCGGTGGCGTCGTCGAGCACCGATCGCATCTGGCTGTTGATGGTGTCGCGGCTGGTGAGCGTGGTGTCGAGGTCCATGTCGCCGATGATGTTGCGCAGCGTGGTGGCCGTGAGGTTTTCGATGGCGGCCATCGGGCGCTCGACGCCGTAGGTGTACAGCTTCGGGTCCATGATTTTGAAGTACACGACGGTGTCGATGGACATGGTCACGTTGTCCTTGGTGATGACGGGCTGCGGCGGGAAGTCGGCTACCTGCTCTTTGAGGCTGATGGAGGGACGCGCCTGGTCGATGAAGGGAACCATGACATGCAGGCCGTTGTTCCAGGTTGTGAGGTAGCTGCCCAGGCGCTCCACCACGCGCGCCTCGGCCTGCGGGACGATCTTGATGCACGTGACGCATACCGCGACCACCAGCACCAGCAAGACGAGCAAAACGATCATGATTCCATCCTTTCCACGATAAGCTTTATGCTTTCCTGCCCGACGACGCGCACCGTCGCGCCTGCCGGGATGTTGCTGCCATCAGCCGATCGCGCGGCCCAGCTCATATGGTCGGGCGTCTGCACGCGCCCGGTTTGCGATTGGTTGCCGATAGGGTCGATGACCTGCGCGGTTGCACCAACAAGGGTCGGTTCAGCAGAAGGCCCGGTATTGCGATGCTTGAGCGCCAGCGGACGGAGCAGCGCCAGGCACAAAAGGGAAACGACCAGAAACACGCCGATCTGGATGGCCAGCGAAGCTCCCGCGAGCACGGCCAGAAAGGCCGCGAGCGCGCCCACGACGAACCAGACGGTGATAAGCCCGAGCGACAGCGCCTCGACGGCGGCCATCACCCCGGCAACGATAAGCCAAACGGCCCACAGCATGAACGCTCCTTCCCCGTTTCACACGGCAGCGCACCTTCGCGAACGCCCCGCCGCGCACCCTTTTAATCAGGGTACCATGCGCAGGCTCGCAACAGCGCCAGCATGCGAAACCTTTGGCGAAGAGCGCCAAGCTTTTCGAGAAGCAGGGCAAACACCGATCGCGCTTCAGAATTATGTGTCGCGCTGACGCGCTCCCCAATAAGGGTTGAGCTGTCGCTCAACCCCACGAATTTTCTGGAAAGGTATTCTCAACAGGATTTTTGCGGGACCAGGACTTTTGCGGGACCAGGACTTTTTCGTGGGTGCGAGCGAA
>CAVGWX010000067.1:0-11594 GCA_963633085.1 Prevotella sp. CAG:279
GAGGCGATATTACTTCCGTAGGCACATCCGTCATCGCTTCTGGCAAGCTTTTCTTGGATTCTCGGTTGGCGAAAGCTGCGTTTTCCAAGCCATCCTCGATTCCATATCAGAGGCAAGGGTAGCGAGAGTTCGCATAGATGACCGTTCGGCCCTTCATTCTTCGGCTGTGCGCTTTTACTCCGCCCTACTCCGCTTTTACTCCGCCCTACTCCGCACTAAGGCTTTCGCCTGCGGGAACGTGCGGGAGATCGCTGGAAAAGCCTCGGTCGGGCGCGTTTTACTCCGCCCTAGTCAAGGGTGTAATACTGCGAAGGATCGTTCTTGCTGCTGCCGTGCCATTTGAGCAATCGCGGGGCTTTCTTCTAGATCTGGTCATGCGGGTACGCAAGACGAGGGGGCTGCGTTTCGCGGGCAGCGGGAATCCCCACGCAGTCCCCGCCTTGCCGGCATGGTGCCCAGCGCGTTTTCGCTCGAGCCGCTCGCGATCACTGTTGGGCGCGAAGCCGGATCGTTGTCGAGCGCGAGCTATCGGGTTCTGTCTATTTCGGCGATCAGCTCGTTTGCCCATCGGATAGCGCCGTCGATGTTCTGGATCACGGACAGTCCTTCGGCAAGCTGCGCGTACAGCTCGTCCCATCCTTCCCGCTTGGTGACCGTCGGCGGCCATGCCTGGGCCCTCCTGTAGGAGAAGAGCCTCTCGCAGGTGCTCTTTGCGGCAGCGAAATCGATTTCCGCCCTGCCGATGATCAGCTGGAGGTCGATGAGGTCGCGCGCCCTGTCGCCCGGGCCGGAGGCGGCGTGGAGCTTCTGGGCGATCTGGTGGTCTAGGGGCATGAGCGGTGCCCTGCCGGGTGACGGGAAGCCCATCGCCTCGAACAGCCCAGCTGCATCAGCGAGCTCTGCCCAGTCGGCGGCATCCGCATCTCCTATCTCGTTGTGCCCGACCTCGAGGGGAACGGTGCACCAGGGCTTGCCGAGGTAATCGAGCTTCACGTCGTAAGGCTGCATAATGTACTGCTCGGGGACGCCGTTTGGCGATGCCTGCTCCCTTGCCACCACGCGGCCGGAAAACCCTTCCCATCCGACCCCGAGGTTCGCGTCGAGGCGGGCTGCATAGACGGCGGGGTCTGTCGCCGTCGCCGTGTCGAGGTCGGTGGTGAACCTGGTCGCCGCGTCGCCGAAGCGCATCTTGAGCGCGCTGCCGCCTTTGATGACCCCGTCGGGGAGCATACTCGCGACTATCGCGTTCGCCAGCACCGTGCGCGCCTGCACGAAGGCTTGCGGCGCGTTTCCGCTGAGCCTGCGGATGGCGTCGTCAAGGTGACGCATGCTGTTTGGCTTCTTCATCGTGAAATATCCTTCTCGATCCGCTCTTCATCGTCTTCCGTGATGTAACCGCGTAACCGCGCCTCCTTGGCCGCTTGGAGTGCCCGGGATACCCCCATGGCCCTTGATGCCGAGACGATCGCCTCCGGTACGGGCTGGCAGGCGACGCCTTCGAGGCAGACGGGGGCCACGCCGGACATCCGCTCAACGGCGACGCCGGGGCCCAGGTTCCGGCGGCAGCGCCTCGGCGAGGCGATTCTCATTCTCGCGGGGTCGGTCGGCGCAAGCCCCAGCAGCGCTACGACGGACTCCCCGCACAGGAAGGCGCCCTCGCCGGCGGCTTTCACGGCAATCGCGTAGGGCGCCTGCGGCTGCGACGGCCACACAGGCATCCGGTACACCCCGCGGGCAACCCTGACGAGCTTCCCCAGCTTCTCCTGTTGGACCATCTCGGCCCTTGACATGCCGAGATCGCTGGCATCGGCGGACGTGATCAGGCCGAAGTCGTCGACGGCATCGTATATTTCATCGATCTTTGCCATGTCAAAAGTATAGCATATTCACTATACTTTTGACATGAAAGCTATCTGATCGCCGGGAGTGCATCAAACTGCAAGATGGCTGTCTAGAAGGAGGTCAGCCACGGAGATCGGCTGATGAGACCAGGAAGCTGCGCCGCTTGTCGCCGTCGCGAGGATGGCGGCGGCGGACTGGGGCCCCATCGCCAATGTCGCGCTCAAGGAGCTGAAGCCGTACATGATAGAGGAGCACCTCTCGCGGCTGAGGAAAGAGGGCGGCCGCAACGGTGCAGCATGCGTTCAGCTTCCTGAAGACCGCCCTTAAGCGCGCCGTGCTACTGGAATATATCCCTCGGGGAGTGGTACCGCCCAAGCTCGCGCACGAGCGACTTCGCGGCCTTTCGCAGCCAGCACGGGTTCGACCTGGTTCGCCTTCACGACACGAGGCACACCCAGGCGTCCCTGCTGTTGGAGGCAGGGGAGGACATCGTGACCGTTTCCAGGCGTCTCGGCCATTCCAAGGTCTCGACCATGCTTGACATCTATAGTCATTTGATGCCCGGCAAGGACAGAAGCGCCGCCGACAGGATCGGCGACATCCTCTCGCCTTGCTAACCGCCTGATCCAAACCGTCTGATCTTCAGTTCTCTTACCGCTGTGCTTCTTCGATTGTCCCGAAATTGTCCCCATGTGACCACTTTGGGACCACCTGGGGGTCGAGATAAAGAAAAAGGTCACAGGCTCGAGCCTGTGACCTGGGATTACTGGTCGCGGGGGCTGGATTTGAACCAACGACCTCCGGGTTATGAGCCCTAGTTTTCAGAAAGTTATTCTTGGTTGGTATCGTCTATTATAGTTTGAAAACCCCAGGTCAGCAAGTTGGTATAGTTTGGTACCTCTTGGTATTGTTTGGGGGTCGGGACCACTTTGGGACCACCTGCGGGACCACTTGATGCTATGCTCTGCCCAACGAAAAGAGCGACAGTTGGGAGAGGCATTGAACCAGGAGCGCATCATCATCGACGGCGAGGGGTCCATCACGGAGGTCGATCGCGGAAAGCTGTATCGGATTCGTTTGCGGCTGCCTCCCGAGACGCCCGGCGGCAAGCGAAAGTGGTCTCCTCAACGTACCGTCCACGGCAACAAGGCGAAAGCCCGCATCGAGATGGAGAAGTACCGATCGGAGCTAGAAGAGGAGCTGAACAACGAGCATTCCATGCTCAAAGTCGGCGCTTACGCGCGCGAGTTCCACGATCGGCGCAAGACGATGGCCACCCTGTCTCCGCTCTCCCTCGAGCGCGACGAAATAGAAATCAGGCGCATAGAGAGCATCTTCGGCTCCACTCCGATACAGAAGATAGACGCCGCCACGATCAGCAAGGTGTACGCAAGGCTCCGCAGGGACGGGATGACCCCCAGCGCGCTGCACAAGCTCCACCAGAAGCTCAGCCAAGTGCTCAAGCAGGCGGTGAAGGAAGAGGTCATCCAACGCAATCCTTGCGACTTGATCGACGACGTCAAGCGTCCCAAGGCGAAGGAGCGCCGCTCGCTCACCCGCGAGCAGGCGATCCGGCTTGCGAGCGACCTCAAGGAGTCGGGCCGCACCGGCCGCACGGTGGCGGTTTGGCTGGCTCTTGCCACGGGCATGCGCCGCGGCGAGGCCCTCGGGCTCGTCTGGGATGACGTCGACCTTGCTCGCAAACGCATCTACATCCACAAGCAGCTGGACAGCAAGGGCAATCGCCGAGACCCAAAAAGCGAGAAGTCGAAGCGCAACCTTGCCATCGACGACGGGACCGTGCAGTTCCTCGTCGAATGGAAGATCATGCAGTCCGATTTGTTTTTCGGCGGAGGCGACGTCTTGGGCTCGGTTCCGGTATGCACGAACGAGAAGGGGGACTTCATCTCTCCTGCAGCGTTCGACAAATGGCGCCGCAACTTCTTCGTCGAGCACGGCCTGGGGACGTTCGACAAGGAAGAGGTCTGGTATGACCGCCAGGGCGTCAAGCGATACACCCGCAGCGGCTTCCACGGCTTCAACCTGCACGAGCTGCGGCACACGCAGGCTACGCTGCTGATCGGACAGGGGGCCGACATCAAGACGATCCAGAACCGGCTAGGTCACTCCACCGCATCGCTCACGATGGACATCTACGCCCACGCGATCGAGCAGAACGACCGCACTGCGGCTGACGCGATCGGGGGCCTGCTGGAGCTGTAGCGTGGCAGCTGTTGCAGCCGTGAGGGGGATGCCCCTCGACCTGCCGCACCTGCAACAATGCCTATTTGTCGAAGAAGACACGGAGGGTGTGGATGGCCGCCTCGAAAAACCCCGGCTCCTCTTCTTTTGGCTGCATCTCCGATCCCATATGAGACACCATCCCGATGTGCACCGCTTCTTCGGACTCAGCGAACGCAAAGAACTCTCGACGGATTATTTCTTGTTCGCTTTCGGCGCCTTTCATCCTGCGTTTGCGGAGCTGGCTCCGGCAGCTGCCATCGCAGACATTTCGGGCGTTGCCCCTTTCCCGAGCAACATTCATAAGCCTTCCGCAAAATTCGCAACGAGCAAGCTCGAGCGGAATCTTCCCCTTATTGATCAGATTCATCACATTCCATAGTGTGCAGACGAGGTCGACATTAAAATCGTTAATCCTCACCAGCGGCTTCTCGGGGTCGATTCTCCCGGCTTCCGCAAATAAGTGTTTGTAGTTTTGCGCGACGCCTTCCTCTATCAATCCGTCGAGGAAGCCCTTCAGGTATTTGCGCGCTAAATATTCGAAATTCTCTGGGGTCTCGCCAGACTGGCAGAGGATATGAACGGTCCTGCCGCAACCATAATGCTCTTGCTTTTCAACGCGCCTGTCCTCTTTTCGGACCAGGCTCAAGCGGCAGTGGGAGAGCTCGGTTTGATAGGCGTTATGACGCATGTTGGAGCCCGGATTGTCAAAATCTCTTCCGCATGATTCGAACCATATGGTGTACCGATCCTCCGCCATGGACTCCACGATGGAAGGATTGCTATATCTATCCCCAGCGTCAACTGATTCTACGTCGAATAATTCCATATGGATCTTACTGAGAGCACGGCTGAATGCGGCTTCATCGCCATTGGCGGCCATGTAAAGCTCCAGCGCATCGCGAAATAGAAGTGCGATGCAGTACATCCTTTCGGTGTCGACGCTAATATATCCATCACGCGACAAACCGTTTCGTTCATCATCGTCGAAAAGCCCATATGCGCACTCGCATGCATGGAGCAGATCGCCCTTGTCAAGGTGGAGATGACGAATCTCGTTCAGACAGCGCTCCTCTTCCATGAGATAGCGGTCGAAGGTGGGCTCGTCAATCGAGCCATCGGGGAGCGCACTTTCCCGGTATTTCTTTTTAACGATGGCTTTCTCTCCGGCTTCAAGCTCCTTTTCTTTTTCCTCGAGAACGCCGATCTTCTTCTTGATTCCGCTGAAGCCGGAGAAGTCTTTGGCGATATGCCTCATTCCGTAGAAAAAGATCCTCTCGGCCGTGAGCCCCTTATCGCCTTCGACAAATAGACCGTTGCGTTTGAGGCTACGTCGAAGATCCTCAGCTTCGTAACCACTGTACGCGCTTTCCAATATGGATTTCTTTGAAGAGACCCGGGCGTTGAAGTCCTTTTCGTAATCCTCGGCAAAGGAGAGACGCCGCGGCTCTAGCGGGAGCTTCCTCGTCCCCGGCCCCCAGCCGTCCGAGCGCATATGGGGAAGCCCGAACTGATCTACGAAGCCGCTCACTTCTTTTACGAGGACTTTTCCTCCCTCCTTGCCATATGAACCATTCTCAGGATCCAATGAGCAAGGGTCGTTCGCCCAGCAATATGGAATCGTCCTCTCTGCGATGTTCGCGAAAGCTAAAAGGGCATCGACGGCGTTCTGCTGGGCGAAGTCGGACCGTTCCGACTTCTTTGTCCTTGCGTCGGGCGCGCCTTCTTTCCTCGCTCCTTGGAACCAGAAGACCGGAACCCCATCGAACGTCGGCCCGAGGCCGTTGCCGCTAGTATGGAAACGGCCATTTCCGCTCAGTTTGCGACATAAATGAAGGCTTTTGAATAGAGCTTGCTTTTCTGCCTTTTTCTCGGCTTGCTCCGCTTCCCATTGCGCTTTGGATTCCTCCGGGCTCATGTTTGGCTCCTATCTGTTGAAGTCACGACAATTTTAAGTGATTCCAACTCAATCCAAACAAAATCGCATCTTAATTTGTCGTGTCAAACCAAAATGCCAGCGTGTCATGCAATTTATTTGACGTGTGCCCGTCTTAATTTCGGCTTCGTAAGCGTTTTGTCGTGTCATCTGCAGGATGCTTCACCTACCAACCGGTTGGCATCGGCGCATGGATCCGCGCCGGCAGTATCCACACCAGAAGGGAGAAGAAGAATGGAAGAGCAAGCAAAGAAGAGCCAAACCAAGCCTTTCCTGGGTTGGCAGGATTTCGCCGAGCTTTTCGGCTGCGGGCGCAGCAAGGCCCTGCTGCTCATGCACGAGGTGGGCGTCACATACATCGGGCATGCGGTGTTCGTTCCGGCAGGCAAGTTGGACGAATACCTTGCCGAGCACGGCGGCATCGACATCACCTGGCCGCTGAGCGAGAAGCGCCGCAAGGAGGCCCGCCGTGCGCAGCGCTAACTACATCGACCAGCTCGAGCACAAGGCGCGCACCCGCGAGGCCCATGACATCGAGCCGCTGCCCGACGGCCCCGACCTCGAGGGCAAGGTCTGCGACATCGAAGACAAGCTCGATGCCGTTGCACGGGCCTTCGGCGTGAAGGCGGTCAAGGACTACCGCGGGCGCTGGCGCGTGGTCCCGCTCCGCAGGGGCGGCGAGTAGGATGGCGAGGCTCGAGACGTTCTCGCTCGCAGAGGTGCTGCAAGAGCCCCAGGAGGATACCGATTGGGTCATCGAGGACTTCGTCACAACCGGGCTGCACCTGCTGGTTGGCCCGCCGAAGGTCGGCAAGTCGTGGATGTCGCTCGACATGGCCATCTGCGTCGCGCAGGGCGACCAATTCCTGGGCTTCGCCACCGTGAGGTGCGACGTCCTCTACCTGGCCCTCGAGGACCCACGCAGGCGCATCAAGACCCGCGCGTGGAAGCTGCTCGACGAGACCAGCGGCAACGTGGACTTCGCCGTCGCAGCAGAGAAGGTGGCCAACGGGCTCATCCCCCAGATCGAGGACTACCTGGCCGGGCACCCCGCAACCAGGCTCGTGATCGTCGACACCTTCCAGATGGTTCGCGACGCCAAGAACGACAACGCCTACGCCGCGGATTACGCCGACCTCACGCCGCTCAAACAACTGGCCGACAGGTCGCACATCGCCATCGTCGTGGTGCACCACACCCGCAAGCAGGGCGACTCCGACGTCTTCAACACGGTGAGCGGGACCAACGGCATCACCGGCTGCGCCGACAGCACCATGGTGCTCTCCAACGTCAACCGCGCCGACGGGAACGCTACGCTCTCGCTGGCGGGGCGCGACCGAGAGTTCCTGGAGCTCAAGGTCCGCTTCCGGCAATGCCGCTGGGCTCTCATCGAGAAGACCAGCCAGGAAGAGCTGGAAGAGCGCGAGGTGCCCGACGACGTGCTGCGCGCCATCGACTTTATGGCGGGCTGCCCGTCGCAATGGCAGGGCACGTCGAGCAAGCTGCTCAGCGAGATCGGTGCCGAGGGCGTGAGCGTCGCGGCGTTCGGCAAGCACCTGGCCGAGCACGCATCCTTCATGGCCGACCGCGGCATCGGCTACGAGCGCAAGCGCACCCGCGAGGGCACCGTGCTCACGCTGAGCCGCATCCGGATGGAGGCCGCCGATGGGCAGTAGCCATACCAGGCGCTTGAACGTCCGCATGCCGCAGTCCGACTACGAGGCCCTGGCCGCCGCGGCCGGGGCCTCCGGGCTCACCATCTCGGACTTCGTGCGGTTCCGCTGCCTCGAGGACGACGGCCGCCCCCGCATCGTCGTCGATGCGGGCACCCTCAAGGCCATCTACGCGAACGAGCGCAGGGTCGGCGGGCTGCTCAACCAGCTCCTGCGCCACGCGAACGCCCGCCACCAGGACTTCCCCGAGCTCGCAATGCAGGCGCAAGCGGTTCTAGCGCAGCTTGAGGAAAGCTCGAAGCAAGTAAGCGAACTGATCGCAGAGGCACGCGCCTCCGCATAGACCATGAAAAGGGAAACTATGAGCAATTTCGATATCAAGAAACTCATCGCGGCCGTCGCGTTCGTCGTCGGCAGCGTCGCCATCGCGGCCGTCGCCGCCCCTGTCGGCGTGCCGCTGGCGAACAACGTCCTGTTCAAGGATAAGGCGAACTTCAAGCCGCTGTGGGCGATCCTCACCGGCGGCGACCCCGTGGGCGGCTTGGAGCAGTACCTGGCGCAGCTGTTCGCGAGCGAGCATGGGCTCCCCGCGTTTCTGCTCTGGTTGGGCTTCGTCGCGCTCATCTTCGGCCTGCTGCTGCTCATGCAGCATTTCAAAAAGGAGGAGCAGCGCAACGTCTCCGGCGGCATCCTGGGCGACGCCAAGCTCATCATGTCGATGCGGGAGCTGCGCAAGAAGAATGACTTCTGGAGCGGCAGGGGTGCCCCCCAGAAGGCCGGCCTGGTGATCGGCAACTCGAAGAAGGGCTACCTCTTCGACAGCTCGATCCCGCATTGGTCCATCACAGGCAAGACCGGTTCCGGCAAATCTTGGCTCGTCTACCTGCAGACCCTGCACCTGACCATGGCCGCAGGGTGGAACCTCGTCGTCACGGGCAAGAACGAGATGCTGGAGCTCACGGGCGACAAGGCGCTCGAACTCGGCTACCGCCGCGTCGTGTTCGACCTGAAGGGCTACCCCGGCGCCAGCCGCTTCAACCCGATCGACCTCATCGCCGAGTTCGCGGAGGACAGCAACGTGGGCGAGGCGCAGCTGACCGCCCGCCAGACCGCGGCCGACCTGATCCCCCTCGGCGGCGAGTCCAACACCTACTTCCCCAAGGCTGCGCGCTCGGCGCTGACGGCCTGCCTGCTCATCGTGGCCTTCGCCGACGTCCCGCGCTCGCAGAAGAACATGGCCACCGTCTGCGACATGGTCAACCGCGGCACCACCGGCGACGGCAAGGACCCCTCCGCGCCGCTCAAGGCCCTCATCCGCAGCGACGAGGTGGGCCCCGACCACCCGGCCTACGCCGCAGCGGCCGACTTCCTCTCCGACGGCGGCGTGACCACGGCCGGCAAGAACGTGCTCTCCACGCTGAAGGAGTCGCTGAGCATCTTCAACGACGAGGGTATCCGCCGCATCACCGCAGCAAGCGACGTGCCCATCCGCGACATGGTGCGCGAGAAGACCGTCGTGTACATGCATCTGCTGGAGGAGGGTGCTCCGTACATGGTGCTGATGACGACGTTCCTGAACCAGTGGTGGCGCATCGCTCAGGCCGAAGCCGACAAGAACGGCGGCCACCTTCCGCACGAGACGGCGATCCTCGGCGACGAGTGGGGCAACCTTCCCAAGGTGGAGGCCATGGCCGAGATCGTCACGCTCGGCCGCTCGTACCGCCTGCATGCTTACTGCGCCACCCAGGACCTGAAGCAGTGGCAGAAGTACAGCAAGCCCGGCGACCAGAACGCCGGGCGCGACAAGATCCTGGGATCCATGGGCGGCAAAGTGGCGCTGGCCCTGGCCAACCCCGACGATTGCCAGTACTTCACCCGCCTTGCCGGCAAGCGCACCGTGCGCACCCAGAACATGGGCACGTCGAAGCAGGGCTGGGGCGTGGGCGCGACGCCCGGCAGCAGCGAGGCCTACAGCGAGCGCGCCGACGACCTCATCCACGAGTGGGAATGGGCGAACCGCGCGCCCGTCAAGGACGGCGCCATCGTCATCAAGGGCGCGGAGAACTCCAAGCCCGGGCGCGAGGGCGTGTTCCAGATGCCCGTCACCTACGCGAGCGGCACGCCGGCCGGTGGGTTCTTCGGCCTGGGCAGCGAAGCCGAGTGCGACGCCAAGCGCATCGCGTTCCGCCGCGACGCGAAGAACCAGGCGGCCGCTAGTGAGCAGGGTTTCGACATCTGGCGCGTTGACTTCGACGCCTGCAAGTCCGAGCAGACCGCCCAGGCCGAGGTCGTCGACGACGAGTGGCAAGCCTGGGACGGCATGTAGCCGTGAGCGCCATCAAGCAGGTGGCGGTAACCTCGGCCGCACACGCGAGCTCGCTGGTCAAGTACCTAAACGACGAGCGCGCGCTCATGCGCGGCTCCCAGCACATCGTGAACGAGGGCCGGTGGTTCGAGGAGATGGACGCGACCCGCGAGGCCTACGGGCACAACGCCCCCGGCCGCGCGGGCGCGTCCACGACCTACATGTACCACCAGGTGATCGGGTTCAACCCCGACGAGTGCTCGTGCAACGGCGGCAAGATGACGCCGGAGAGGTGCATGGATTTCGCGAGGAACTGGGTGCAGACGCGCTACCCGGCGCAGGAGGCCGTCTGGGTGCTGCACAAGGAGCACTGCGCCGCGGACGGAACCGACCGCTTCGCCGTGCACATCGGCATCAACCGCACGAACCTGGAGACGGGCAACCGGCTTTGCGAGGGGCGCAGCCGGACGGCCAAGGCTGCGCGGGCGAGCGCGATGCGGGAGCTCGACGCGAAATGGGGGCTGCGGCAGATGACCAAAGGCGAGCGCAACTCGCGAGTCCACGCCATGCAGCCCACGCGCGCCGAGAAGGAGATGCATGCTCGCGGCATGCAGTCCGACAAGGCGTACATCCGCCAGCATGTACGCCAGCGCGTTGCCGAGATCTCGCGCGAGGGACCTCCCGGCAACTGCATGCGGGAGCTCGCCGGCAGGCTCGAGGCCGACGGCATCAAGATGTCCGTCAGCAAGAGCGGCAGGCAGGTTCAGTTCCAGCGTGATGGCAGCAGCTTCAAGGTCGGCGGCAGCCGTCTTGGACGCGGCTTCTCCATGGAGGGAATCGCCAGAGGGCTCGGCATGGAGGCAGGGAGGCAGCTCGCAAATGAGGCCTCCCGGGAAATGGAGCGCTAGCGCGTTTCCGTTTCCCGCAGACAGGGCGTTCGGGCTCAGGGACCCGGGCGCCCTGTTTTCGTTCGAGGGAACCGGCTCGCCAAAGGCGAGCCGCAGTCCCGAGAGCAGCGCAGCCGGACCCACGTGCCGAAGGCGCGCGGAAGCTGGAGAGCAGAGCCCCGCAGGGCAAGATCATCGCAGCGATCACGCCAAGAAATTGGCGTGTGAGTAGCGATGCACATCTTGCAACCACGGGGCGCTCGCTCGCCGAGCGGGGGTTCGTGGTTGCGAGCAGCGGCTGAGCCGCCGCCAGCAAGAACGCGACCTATGGGAGCGTTCGCGCGCCGCGTGCGGCGACCCGCTGCGAGAGCCGGGCATCCGGCGGACGGCGAGGTCACCCGAGCCGTCGCGCCGGGGCGCGGCGGCGCGAGCGCAGCGCGCAGTGATGCCGACCCATGGGAGGCATCGAGCGGAGCGCGCAGCGAGAGCGAGGGCGGATGCCCGAGCGGGCACGCGCGCTTATGGGCGCGCGTGCATCGGCCACCGAGGCCGATGATGCATGGAGGGCGAACGCCCGGAATGCCGGGGCCGCAAGGCCCCGCGATGCGGGCACGGCCGACCCCGAGCGCGCAAAAAGCGGGGCCGCGTTCCTGCGGCCCCGCTGCCCTTGGCGGGCCGGGAGGTCTGTCAGCCCTCCAAGGTGCCGAGCG
>CAVGWX010000068.1:0-11476 GCA_963633085.1 Prevotella sp. CAG:279
CGGTCTGCCTCAGGCAGCGGGCTCAGCCAGCCGCCTACGCTCACCCGCGGCCTGTTGCACGTCAACCTTTGGGCGCGCCCGGCCCCCGCGTCACGCCCTCGCAGCGGCTCCAGCGCCCTGCGCTCTGGGGCATCCGCGCTTGCGTTGCCTAGCTTGCCCGCGTCGCCGCGCGTCGTCCCTGGGCAGCCGGCGGGGGCAGCCCAGTGGCCAGCAGCGAATCGGTCACCGCCCGTCACCGCTTGTAGCAACCCTTGCCCCGTTACCCAAAGGGGGTCCGCTCCCGACTCCCTGACGGCACCAGCAGCCTCTCAGGCGCCGCAGGCACCGTTATCGCCCCGTGAGAGCCCCCATGCGGCGTTATCGCGCTGCAACCACCCCGGGAGCCGCCTGAACCGTACTGACGACATTGCAGCGGGCCGTGACCTCATCCTCCCCATACCACCTAACCCGGTACTCCCAGGGAAGCATCAATCCCGCCGCAACTTCCCTCATGTGGCGCAAGGCGGCAGGTCCGCGATCTGGCTTTAGCACTGAACGCCGGCACGGGCGAGGTTCCCGACGTTCCGGGAGTACCCGCAGAGCTGGTGGAAAGGTTGATGAGGGAGCAGGCCGACGACGAAGCCGGCGAGATAAAGGAGGAATGGGGTGATCTGGATGAGAAGGGTTGGTAGATTCCTCAAGGGGGCGCTGCGCCTGACGCTCGCGTTCTTCGCATGGCTGTTCCGCGCCGTGTTCAAATGAGTGATGTAGCGCTGCCCGATTCGGGCGACAAGAAGGCCGAGCATAGCCGCTCGGCCTTTTTCTTTCATTGGTTGATTGGTTTGGGTTCTAGCTCAAGAAAAAGTCATCGACTTCGTTCTTTGAATGGAGGATCTCGCCTTCCGGGACGTTGAGACTGACCGCCAGCTCGATAGAGCCCTCGAACGCAACCGCAACATCGGGAGAGAAAGCCTTACCGAGCAAGCCCATGTATGCCGTCATGCCCTTCCGGAGATCCTCTATGCAAGCCGCATAGTCCTGCTCGAGCTGATCGTCGAGGTCGCTGATCTCCTCGACGTAGCGTTCAAGGAGGGCCGTTTCCTGGTCGCTGTAGAAGTCCTTCCCGATCTCGTAGACGGTTGTGCCGACCGCGTTTCCGACAAGCGCGCCTAGAACCGGAACGGGGATAAGGGCCTGGCCGACGAAGCTCGAGAACGCGCTGACAGATGCATCGAGGCACACGATCTCCGAGCGCTCGATGAACTCGACTTCCGAAAGCTTGCCGCTGCGGAACCTGTATGCGCAGTCGGCAACGCCGAACGAGGCGGTCACCAGCGCGCTTGCCACCGAAGCCGGTGTGGCCGTGTAGTTGTTGAGGCCGTACACCGCTCCGCCGCGGATCCCGCCTTTTGCGAACCCCATCCCGGAGTCCTTAGCGATTTCCATCCAGTCGTCTTGAGTAAGGTCGCCGATTCGTTTCTCGCCTCCCAGATGGCGTTTGACGGAAAGGGCGAACGATGTGGCTGCTTCCATCGCCGCACCGCCGGCGGCGGCTTTAGCGCCTTCCTGCAAGGTGGGCTTGTGATCGATGTAGATGCCCTTCTTTACCCCTGCGTCTTCGACGATAAGTTTCTGTTTCTCGTTCGCCATCGTTTCATCGATGGCGCCCTTCTGCACTTCGGAGTACTCGAACAGCGAGGGCTCGATGTCCTTTAGCTCGATGCCTGAGGTGGAAAAGAATTCTTGGACGCCCTCCCAGTCGGCGTAGGACGGTCCGCCATTCGCCCTGGTAAGCTTCTTGGCGGCTTCTTTGGGCATCTCGTAGAGCATTTTGACGGTCTCAAAATGGTCTTTGGCGATCACGTAGACGCTGTGGTCGTCCAGGAACCAAGGGTATTTGCCCAAGTGGTCCGAGACTGCGTTGAGGGAGAATTTGCCCCCGGCTTCGCAGAACTTCATCTGGACATCGGTAAATCCGCGCAACAGGTCGACTGGACCGTTGTCATCGAGCAGTATCACGTTGGCCTCTTGGCCGTGAACCTGGCGTCGGGCGTTTTCCATGCCGCATTCGGCGATTTCGGCGATAAAGCCATGCAGCCCCTTGTCTCCGCCCCTGTTGCTCTCTATGCACGCGTGGATCTTCTCTAGCGTGTCGGCATGGGTGGCCAAGGCCTCTTCTAGGTTCATCTCCTGACTGTTAATCGCCTCGATAAGCGACTCAATCCTAAGCTGGTTCAGCAACCCCACCCATGCGGCGACGGCTTGCTCTTGACTGCTCTTGACCAGCTTCTCGATGCTCACTTCTGCTCACCGCCCTGAACGGATATCCTCTCGGCAACGAGGCGGCCGAGGGCCTTTGCATTGTTGACCAATGAACCGAGGGACAGCTTCTCATCGTCAGAGAGGGCCAAGTAGTCTGCACCCTGCAGCCGGCATGAGGACACGAATGACGAAGAAAGGCTTTCGCGAAGTGAGTCCGTCTTTGACCTGAGGGAGCAAATCGACGCGAGCGATTCCCTTATCGACTCCGTGTTCTGCTTGATCGCCATCAACTCCTCATGCTTCTCTTTCGCTATATCGTGCTTCTTCTTCGCGAAGAGCGCTATCGAGGCCAGCAGTGTCGCTCCGGCGACGCTCCAGCCGATTGGGCCGGCCATGGCCAAGAAGGCGCTCCCCGTGGCCATCCCGCCGCCGCCTGCCGCCAACGCCCCGCCGCCGAGCCATGCCATAGCGGCGTTGGTCGCGGCAGCTCCGGAAAGCGTCGAGATGGCAGTGCCCGTGGACGCCGTGCCGAACGTGGTGGCGACCCATAAGGCCGCAGAGGGAGCCATGCTCGCGACCGCCATCCCTGCCGCAACGCCGGCACCAGCGCCAGCCGCGGATTTCCTTGCGGAGCTCAGCTCTTCGCGCGCGAACGACTCAGACTCTTTGAAGCTCCTCTTCTCGTGGGAGATCTCGTCGATGTCCCGAGAGAACGACTTCGGGGTGTTTGCGATCGAGTTGACCAGCTCGGTGATCAAGTCGAGGAGGTCGATGCTCCTCAGTCTGGACTGATAGAGGGCGATGCCCTCTGATTCGAGGTCGGAGTAGGTTTGGTTGTATTCGATTACGGCGAGCTCCAGCTCGTCCGGCTCCTTTTCCTTGCCTCTTTCGATGCCTTGCTTCGCCCCCTCTGCGATCTCGCCGGCCTTGCTCGAGACCGCCGACGCTGCCCTTTGCGCCCCGGTTATTGCTGCGCTGGCAACGCCTGTCGCGCCGTTGGCAACGTTGCCCACCCCTTCGCCTATGGCGCTGCCTGCGCCCTGGGCCGCGTTCGCGGCCTTGCCTGCAAGCTCTCCTGCGGCACGGCCGGCCTGACCGGCTGCATCTTGGGCCGCGTTGGCGGCCATCCCCGCCGCATCACCGAGCCCCCTCCTCGCAGCATCAGCTGCGTTCTGAAGGTCTTTCATCGGATCGAATCCTCTGTCGAACAAGCCCATGGCAATGCCTTTCCCTCATCTTCTTGCAAGCGTCATTATTCCACTCTGGTGAAAGCTACGCCTTGTGACGGCTAGGCATAGAGCCAATTCTAGCCGCAAGAGGCTGAAACGGTGGGCGTTGGGTTAGACATCGGTTCGCTCTATCGCGGATCATGCGGTCTCGCCGATCGAGATTTCGCTGGAAACCTCTATCCGTCGTCTCGTTGCGGCCCGAACAGGTGAGAGAACGGGACCGCAGCGAGCCGCGATCCCGTTCTCTCTTGAGGCTGTAAAGCTTGTCGTTTCCTATCGGTCTTTACTAACTGCGGTCTCCTCCTCATATGCATGCCAATCATCCAGATCGTCGCAGTGCATGGAGCCGACGCGCACGCAGCAGTAGGCCACGAAGGTGCAGAAGCCGGCCCAGATGCCGATCGCGAACAGCACGATGCTCATCTCTCCGCCTCCGTCGCGTATACGATCGTCCTGGAGTTGCTGGTCTCGTACGAGCAGGTGACGAGCGCGAAGACCTGTTTACCGGGCTCGATGTCGCCGAGGGCCACCTCGCCGACGACCGATTGCGAACAGCTCCATCCGCTTCGACGCGGTGGACATGATGGTCCTCGGCGACAGCAGGGCCCTGCTGAGGCACCGCATCAACTGCTCCTGGCGAAGGGCGCCTTCTACAGGAACATCGCCATGTAGACGGGCAGATAGCTCACCAGCCCGTCGACTTTGACGTTGGCGTTGCAGAGGACGATCGCCTCTTCGATGCCGTAATTGGGCGTGTTCAATGCGTGGCTGAGCGCGCTGTGGCGCGTGTAGCCCTTGCCGCTTTTCACCTCGAGCGGGATCACCCTTTGCTCGCCGCTCTGCAGGAGGAAATCCAGCTCGCCGATGTTCCGCTTCTTGAAATAGAACAGCGGCCTGCCGTGGGCGGCGAGCTCCTGCGCGACGGCGTTCTCGTACAGCGCGCCGTAGTTTATGTCCGGGCGGTCGGCCAGCAGGTTGCGGACAACGTCCATGCCGCACAGGCACGTGAGCAGGCCCACGTCGGCGCAGAACAGCTTGAACTTGGGCGCCTCCATGCTGGCCGCCAAGGGGTAGCGCGGCTCGCTCACGTTGTACGTCGCCAGGGCCGCGTTCGCGTCGCACAGCCACATGAAGTCGTTGTCGTAGCGGTCGAAGTGCGAATCGCCCTCGACGTTTCTGATCACGAAGCGCTTGTCCTGGCGGCTTATCTCGGACGGGATCAGGTCGAAGATGCGCCGAACCACGCGTGCCCTGTCGCGCGCGTACTTGCTGATATCCCAGCGGTATTGCGTGACTATGGCCTCTTGCGCAGTGCGCACCCTGCCCACATCGTTCGTCTGCGTCATAGCCACGACCGCGTCCGGCATTCCACCGCTGATGAGATAGCGGGAGAACAGCTGCATCAGTCGCTTGTGCACGAACTCGTCAACCGGTTTGCGCTGCTCGAAAGCATCCCTGGCGGAATCTATGACCAGTTCGGCCAGGCCTTCCGCCCAACAATATTCCTCGAAGTCGAGCGGATACATCTTCACCGTGCTGAGGAACCCCACGGGTGCTGAGGCGATGTTGCCCAGCTCGACGCCCAGCATGGAGCCGGAGAGTATGTAGTCGTACTCGGTTCGCTCCAATAGGAACTTAATGGCCGTGACGGCCTCTTTGCACTCTTGGATCTCGTCGATGAAGAAGACCGTTTTGCCTGGGACGATCGGCGCGTTGGCATATGCGGTAAGGCGCAGGAACAGCTCTGCGGAGTTCGTGGCCGTCTCCAGCGCCGCGCAGGCGTCCGCGTTCTCGAAAAGGTTGAGCTCGACGACGTGCTCCCAGTGCTGCGCGGCGAACTTGCGCGCCAGGTACGTTTTGCCCACCTGTCTGGCGCCGGTGATGAGCAAGGCGTGGTTGCCCTTGGTGCGGAACCATTCCTCCAGTTTGTCCATGGCTTTTCTTTTCAGCATTACAACACCAAGCCTTCTACCTGTGTCTTGTCAATTTGCTAAGGCTATTTTAGCTCTGTTTTGTCAATTTGCTAAACGCTTTAACCCAGATTTTGTCAATTTGCACCTATTCTGCAGTAAGTGCAGCACATAGGATTGTTCTAGGCTTGACTTCGTGGTCTTGGAAAGCGCTTCCGCGTCAAGGCAGACAAGCTCAACCAGGCAGGCGTGCATATGGCGTTTCAGGATTTAGCGGCCATTCACCTTCAATTATGCGAAGCAACGCCAACTTTCCCGCATAAACGCCCTACGAACGGCAATAATGAAGGCTGATCGGTTCTGCGAAAGACACAGAGGAGGGGCGTGGTGAACACCGCCGAACGAGATGCGGGAGACATCCTGAACAGGCGCGAGGTGCGCCATTGGCTGTGGTACGCCGCGAAGGCGGCCGCGCTCTTCCTCCTGCTCGGCGTGTTCGCCGCCTTCGGCGCGTATATGCATGCGCTCGGGGTGGCGCTCGTGTGGGTGCTCCTCAGCTGCGCGTCCGCGCTCGGATGCGGGTACTTCCGCGTTGTCCGCAAGGCAAGCCAGCGCTTTCTGTTCGAGCCCGGCCGCCAGCTTTCCCGCATCAACAGCGGCCGCGTGCTGTCTTTTTTCCTCGCTTTCGTCGCCGCTGCCGTGTGCGTAACGGGACTGTTCTTCGACGTCCTCAGGTGGGATGGCCTTGACTGGGGCGTCGTGGCATCCGGCGCCGTCTTCTACCCCTTGGCCTATTTCGCCCTGCACCGCCTGATCGGAGACCAGTTCTCCAAGGGATTCAGGCGCGCCGGGGTCACAAGGGCCGCGATATGGGCGACCATCGCGTATCTCTGCATCGCGTACTTCGCCGCCAGCTTCGCCTCGCCCGCCGCCGATTACCCCACGGCGTATCAGGCCTTCGCCGCCGCGCAGCGGAAGTTCGGCGACTCCCCCATGGAGCTGCTCCGACAGATCGGGATGCTCTCCTTGCTTTCAGAGGGGATGACGAATTGGAGCGTGTCTCAAGCCGCCGGTGCGTCTCCCCACCTCTACGCAGCGCTGAAGATCGCCCTGAGCGCGCTTTCCCTCGCGGCGATGGGAAGCATGCTCGGCGCATGCTCGATAAGCAGGCTCGAGCTGAGGCGCATGTTCGCGGACCTTCCCTCCGAAACCGTAGATGCCGCAGAGCCGGGATCAGCCACGGCGGCGCCCGCCCTGCGCTGCCGATTCGCCGTTGCGGGCGCATGCATGCCCGTGCTGCTGCTGGCGCTGATCCTGGGCGTGAACGCTAATCTTCAGGAAGCGTCCGACCGCGGCGAGCTGAGCATCGCCCAAAGCTTCGTCCGCAGCGCGGTGAACCTGACCGTATACGTGATCGATGGGAAGGCATACGACGCCCAGTCCCTGCAAGCCGCCCTCGACGAGGCCAAAGACGAGCTGGGCGAACTGTCCTCCGAGACAAAGGAGGCGCTCGTGCCGCTGGTGAACTCGTCTTTCGATGCCCGCATCGGCAACATCGACGGCTACCTCGACGATTACTACAGCCTGCCCGCCGACTACGAGCGCCTGGCGAGCCTCATCGGCGGAAACGTCGGGGAGTTCGCCGCCCAGCGTCTTCAGGAGAAGCTCGACTCCGGCGTGGACGACTCCGAGCTGCTGTCGAGGCTCGAGGAGTACGGCAGCCAGAAACAGGCCATTGCCGATCGCTTCGAGGAGGCGAAGGCCTCGTGCGAGATCGAGGGAACCCCCGAATGGCTCGTGACATCGAAGGAGGCGCTCGACTCGGCGGTCATCGACGACGCCTTGGAGCCCGACCAGCAGCTCCTAAGCTTTGAGCAGCGCCTCATCGCGGGTGCGGCCGCCGGCGCGGGCGTTGGGATTGCGACGAAGGCCGTTTCGAAGAAGGTGGTGGAGCGCGCCGTCGAGAAGCAGTTCTTCAAGAACGTCGTCGCACGCATCACGAGCGTGCTCGGCTCGCGCGCAACGGGAGGCGTGGTAGGCGCCGCGATCGGAACGGCCGCGGGCCCCGTCGGAACGGTCGCGGGAGCCGCGGTGGGCACCGCGGCGGGTATAGGCGTCGACTACGCTCTGCTGAAGGTCGACGAGAGCCAGAACAGGGATTCCTACAAAGCCCAGATAGCCCAGGCCATCGAGGACGAGCGCGCTGAGATGCTGTCCATGCTCAAGTGAGACCTTGCACGTGGCCTCGGCGTCATGTGAGGTGCGTTGCGTCGCCCCGGGCATAACCGTTGCACTTCGCATGCATCCAGATAATCAACCGGACAGGCCTTTGCATGTTTGGATCGCCCCCCAATCCTCAAGGAGAAGACGCCGTTCGAAGCGCATCAAACGGATTCAACACGGCAGCCCTCTTCGGATAGTGTGTGGCAACTGGGCGTGTGGGCGAAAAAGGCTGCTGCTCGGAGGTTAGAATCAGGGGAAACCAACCGCCCCAGGAGACCCGATGCTCAACACTTCCCGCCTCAGCATGCAAATCCTGCCCTCGCTGGCCCTCGCGTTCCTGCTGTCGATCTCGCTCCTGCCCGGCTGCTCGGGCTCTTCGCGGCAACAACAGACCGAGCAACAAGCGCCCGCCGTCGAGCAAACGCAGCAAACCCAGGAATCCCAGCAGGAAGCGGCATCCGCCTCCACGGAGCCAAGCCCCCAGGGACAGCAAGCCTTCGACCTGGCCAGCGTTCCGGCTTACTCGGGCTCGCCGTACGTCCAAGTCTGCGGCAACCAGCCGCTGTTCACCGATTCGGACAAGGCCCGCGGCAGCTTCGAGGAGTACAGCCCGCTCGACTCGCTGGGACGCTGCGGCGTAGCGTTCGCGCTCATCGGCACCGAGACCATGCCCACCGAGGAGCGCGGAAGCATCGGCGCGGTGAAGCCTTCCGGCTGGCACACCATCCGCTACAACGGCGTGGTGGAGGGCAACTACCTCTACAACCGCTGCCACCTCATCGGCTACCAGCTGGCCGGAGAGAACGCCAACCCGAAGAACCTCATCACCGGGACGCGCTACCTGAACACAAAGGGCATGCTCCCCTTCGAGGAGGAGGTGGCCGATTACGTGGAGCGCACCAGCAACCACGTGCTCTACCGCGCGACGCCCGTGTTCGACGGGAGCAACCTGGTGGCCTCCGGCGTGCAGATGGAGGCCTGGTCGGTGGAGGATTCCGGCGCGGGCGTCAGCTTCGACGTGTACTGCTACAACGTGCAGCCGGGCATATCCATAGACTACGCCACGGGCGACAGCGCCCTTGCGGAAGAGCAAGCCGCTGCCGAGACCGCAACCGAAGACACGACACAGGCGAGCTATGTGCTGAACACGAGCACCAAGAAGTTCCACTTTCCCTCGTGCAGCTCCATTGCCAAGATGAAGGACTCGAACAAGCAGAGCTTCACAGGCGCTCGTCAGGAGCTTATCGATAAGGGCTACTCGCCCTGTGGCAAGTGCAACCCGTAAGGCGATCGGCAGCCGTCGAAACAGGATGGATCGTCCGACCGGGAAAAACGAAACCCGAGACGACAAGCGTTTTCGCTATGAAAGAGACGATGATGCTCAACATCGGGGATGCCGTACGGCTGAAGAAGCCTTTCGCAGAGGACGGCTTGCCCATAGGCGCCGAAGGAGCAGTGGTCATGTGCTTCAGCGAGCCCTCCGAGGGATATGAGGTCGAGTTCCTCGACGACGAGGGATGCACTGAGGCCGTCCTCACGCTGGAGCCCGACGACTTCAAGGCGATCTAAGGCCGGGGCAAACGAGATGCTGAGCGGCGCCAGAAAGACCGAGCGCTCCGAGGCGGCCGCAAAAAAACGACCGCAAACCCTGCATCTCCAATGCCGCTCGAGTGTCAAAAGTATAGTAAATGCGCTATACTTCTGACATGGCGAAAATAGACGACATATACGACGCCGTTGACGACTACGGCCTCATCACCTCCGCCGAGGCGGCCGAGCTCGGCATGTCCAGGGCGGAGACGGTCCAGCAGGAGAAGGCGGGCAGGCTCGCTCGCGTCGCGCGCGGCGTGTACCGGATGCCGGTGTGGCCGTCGCAGCCGCAGGCGCCCTACGCCATCGCCGTGAAGGCCGCCGGCGACGGCGCCTTCCTCTGCGGGGAGTCGGTCGTGGCATTGCTGGGGCTGGCGCCGACGGACCCCGCCAAGATGAGGGTCGCCTCCCCGAAGCGGTGCCGCCGCAACCTGGGCGCCGGGATCACCGTCGAGAGGATCGCCGGCGTGTCCCCCGTCTACCTGGAGGGCATTCCCTGCCAGCCCCTGCCGGACGCGATCATCGCGGCAAGGAAGACCATGGGCGCCGCCCGGGCGCTCGAGGCCGCGGGCGAGGCGCTCAAACGCGGCTACGTAACGAAGGGCGAGCGAGAGCGAATCGAGAAGGAGATCTCCCGATGAAGAGGCCCAACAGCATGCGCCACCTCGACGACGCGATACGCAGGCTCAGCGGGAACGCGCCCCAGGCCTTCGTGAGGTCCCGCACGGTCATGGCCAACGCGATCGTGGCGAGCATGCTCCCCGACGGCGTGGTCAAGGGCGGCAGCGCGCTCAAGATGCGCTTCGGCGACGAGGCCACCCGGTTCACCACCGACCTCGACACGGCCACGGCGACGGATCCCGCCCTATACGCCGCCCGGCTCGACTCGAGGCTCCGATCCGGCTGGGAGGGCTTCTCCGGCCGCGTGGTCGCGAGGGATCCGGCCTCCCCGGAAAACGTTCCGGAGCAGTACGTGATGCAGCCCTACGACGTGAAGCTCGACTACCTCGGCAAGCCATGGTGCACCGTTCCGCTCGAGGTCGGCCACAACGAGATAGGCGACGCAGACGCCGCCGACTGGGCCGAGCTGGCCGACGCCGCCGGGCTTTTCGAGGCGATGGGCTTCCCCGCCCCCGGCAAGGCCCCGCTCATGCCGCTCGACCACCAGATCGCCCAGAAGCTTCACGCCGCGTCCGGCCCGGGCGACAGGGCTCGCGACCTCATCGACCTCCAGCTGATCGCCGCCAGGGCCGATATCGACCTTACGGCCACGAAGGCAACCTGCGAAAGGCTGTTCTCCTACAGGAAGGCGCAGGCCTGGCCGCCGACGATCGCCAAGCAGGACGGGTGGGACGAGATGTACGCCGACCTGGCCGACGGGCTTCCGGTGGTCCAGGGCATCGACGAGGCGGTCGCATTGGCCAACGAGCTTGTTGCCGGGATCGACGGCGCTCGATAGAGGCTGCAAGGCCCCAGCGACGGGCTGGCGACGGGCAGCAAGCAAAACCCCTGGTAGCTCATGAGTTGGATTTGCCGGACAAACTTCGACAAAGCGATGACCTGCGGAAGCGCTTTTTTCGAGTATGCCTGAAACCCTCGGGGACAAAAACACAAACTCAGAGGGGCTGAGTTTATCCGTGAGTTTGCGTTTTTGTCCCGAGATTGTCCCCGAGATTCATCGAAAGCCCAGGTCGCGGGACTCCGACACGCGGCGGCACTCGGAATTCGGCTCACCGCGCATACGCAGACGCGAACCTCGTACTTTCTCACTCATTGAGTGGGAGTAAGTTAAAAATGGGAATTGTATTCCCAGAATTGACTATATCATAGATCACCTGCGATAATGGCCTCCTGAGTTAAGGAGGCCATTCATGTACATCGAGCGAGAGATCGAATCGACGGTCGACGCGATGCTTCGCCAGGGCAAGGTCGTGCTCGTCACCGGCGCGCGCCAGGTCGGGAAAACGACCATGCTGAAGCGGCATCTGGGCGGCGGCTTCGCCTATGTGACGATGGACAACGCCCGCGACCGCGCTCTGGCGAAGCAGGATGCGGAGCTGTTCTTCGACTCGAAGGACCTCCCGCTCATCATAGATGAGATACAGCGCGCCCCTGAGCTGTTCCTCCCTTTGAAGCTGCTCGTCGACCAGTCGGACGAAAAGGGCAGGATCGTCCTCACAGGCTCGCAGACCTACCATCTGATGAAGGGCGTGAGCGAGTCCCTTTCAGGGAGGATCAGGATCCTGCAGATGCCCGGCCTCAGCCTCAGGGAGCTTCTGGGCG
>CAVGWX010000069.1:0-1827 GCA_963633085.1 Prevotella sp. CAG:279
TTTTCGTGGGCGCGAGCGAAAGCTCGCGCATCATTCGAGAGCGCCGTTTAGGCGCGACACAATTTTTTTGAACATGCGGGGATGCCCCCCGAACCGGTTCCGCCCCGCGGTGAAAACACTGATGCGCCCTGCGGGCGCTGACCGAGTGCTGCGCGAGCTCTCGCTCGCGCCCACGAATTTGGGGTCTTCGGCGTTATCCTTGCAGCCAGATCTCGTGGGGTTGAGTGAGAGCTCAACCCTCATTTGAGAGCGCAGTTCACAGGCGCGACGCATTTTTTGATACCGCGCTCGCGCTCGGGCCTCTTGCCTGCAGACCCTGCTCTTCGCATCTGGAACTCCTTCCTGCGTCCACCGCCTTCGCGGCCCCTGTCTCGGTTTGCTCTTGCAGCTGGGTTTGCTTCCTCCGTGTCCGTCTCACCCTCTTCGCTTTTGTGGATTCTCGCCGGCGCGGCGTACCGGTGCGGCGGTGGCATGCGACAATGTTTCGTCAGGAAAAACGCGCCTGCCCGGCAGGGGGCGCGTCTAGGCTTACCGCATAAGGATCCAATATGCTTTCTATCGTGCAATCGCCCGACCCGTTGCTCAACACGGTGTGCGAGCCGTGCGATTTCAAGGACAAGTCGCTCAAGCGCCTTGCCAAGCAAATGGCGCACGCGATGTACAAAAACGGCGGCTGCGGGCTTGCCGCGCCGCAGGTGGGCGTGCTCAAACGCCTCGTGGTCATCGACTGCGACCAGGACGACGGCCAGCGCAACCCCATCGTCATGCTCAACCCCACCATCGTCGAGCGCTCCGGCGACCCGGTCATCGAAGGGGAAGGGTGCCTTTCCATCCCCGGCATCTCGGTGCCCATCGCCCGTCCGCCGTTCGCGCGCTGCCGCTTCTTCGACCTTGACGGCGAGGAATGGGAAATCGAGGGCGACGGCCTGCTCGGGCGCTGCCTGCAGCACGAGACCGACCACTTGGACGGCGTCACCATGTTCGAACGCGCCGACGCGGCCACCCGCATCCAGGCGCTGCAGGACTACGAGGCGGCGCTGGCCGCCGGCGCGCGCCCGGGCGAGACGTCGGTCGAGGGGTAGCCGATGCGCATCGTGTTCATGGGCACGCCCGATTTCGCGGCGTCCATTTTGGAGGCAATCTCCCCGGTGCACGACGTGGCGGCGGTCTACACGCGCGCCGACGCGGTGCGCGGGCGCGGCAAGAAGCTCGTGCCCAGCCCGGTGAAGGCCGCCGCCGAGCGTTTGGGCATCCCGGTGCGCACGCCTGAGACGCTGCGCGACAACGAGGTGCAGCGCGAGCTTGCGGCGCTGGCCCCCGACGCCGTCTGCGTGGCGGCCTACGGCATGATCCTGCCGCGCGAGGTGCTCGACATCCCGCGCCTGGGCTGCTTGAACGTGCACGCCTCGATGCTTCCGCGCTGGCGCGGGGCGGCGCCGGTGGAGCGCGCCATCCTGGCGGGCGACGAGGAAGCCGGCGTGTGCATCATGCGCATGGAAGAGGGGCTCGACACCGGCGATTTCTGCATCTGCCGCAGCATCGACATCGCCGACACCCCCGCGCCCCTGCTGACCGACCAGCTTTCCGATCTGGGCGCTCATGCGCTGCTCACGGCGCTCTCGCAGGCCGAGGCGGGCGTCATCCGCTGGACGGTGCAGGACGAGGATCGGGTCACCTATGCGGCGAAGATCGGCCGCGGCGAGCTTGACCTTTCGCCCGACGACGACGCCGCGGCGATCGCGCGCAAGGTGCAGGCCTCGAGCGAGGCGCACCCCTCGCATGCGCAGGTGGCCGGAAAGCGCGTGACGGTGCTTGCCGCGCGCCCGG